>NZ_JAUVWH010000105.1 GCF_030604225.1 Geoalkalibacter sp. | reverse complement strand
TACCGCATCGAGGGTACCACCCGCGAGAAGGTGCTGGCCGATACCGTCGAGCATCTGCGCCTGCCCGACGAGGTGGATCGCGACTATCTCTACCGGGTGCTGCTGGCCCGCGAGAAAATCGCCAGCACCGCCGTCGGCGACGGCATCGCCCTGCCGCATCCGCGCAATCCCATGCTGCTGCACGTCACGCGCCCCACGGTGACCCTGTGCTTTCTGGAGCATCCGGTGGATTTCGGCGCCCTCGACGGGCGGCCGGTGCGCATCCTCTTCACCCTGATCTCACCCACCCTGCGTTTTCACCTGCATCTGCTCGCCAAGCTGGCCTTTGCCCTGAAAAACCGCGCCTTTCACCAGATCATCCAGCATGAGGGCAGCCGCGAGGAAATCTTGACTGCCCTGCGCCAGGCCGAGGAGGACTTGCTACGCTGATGGCTGCTCATCTGCTGCTGCTGGCCCTGTTGATTCTGTTGGCCGGAGGCCTGGCGGCGCTCCTCGCCGGGCGCCGTTCGGCCCTGGCCTCCAACTGCGCGGCGGGGGCGACCCTGGTGGCCGCCCTGCCCGGGCTGGGCGCCGCGCTGCTCGGCCTACGCGGCGCTCCGGCCACCCTGGAGGCGGCCTGGCAGGTGCCGGGCGGGCGCCTGCTGCTCAGCGTCGATGCCCTGAGCGGGGTGTTCCTGCTGGCGATTTTCGTGCTCGCGCCGCTGTGTGCCCTCTATGGGGCGGCCTATCTCAAGGCCCAGGGCGCGGAGCGTGCCCTGGGCGGCCACTGGTTTTTCTTCACCGGACTGGTGGCGGCCATGGCCCTGGTGGTGACGGCGGCCCAGGCCCTGTTGTTCCTGGCGGTGTGGGAGCTCATGTCCCTCGCGTCCTTTTTCCTCGTCGCCTTCGATCACCGCCTGGCCGAGGTGCGTCGCGCCGCCTGGCTCTATCTGCTGGCCTGCCATCTGGGCGGCGCCCTGCTCTTCGCCCTGTTCCTGCTCGCCGGGGATCTGGCCGGCAGCCTGGAGTTCCGCGATTTCCACCGATTGGCCGAGGCCGATCCGGGCGTCGCCCTGCTGCTCTTTCTCCTGGCCTTGGTCGGTTTCGGCACCAAGGCGGGGCTGTTTCCCCTGCACGTGTGGCTGCCCGAGGCCCATCCCGCCGCGCCCAGCCATGTTTCGGCCCTCATGTCGGGGGTGATGGTCAAGACCGGCATCTACGGGTTGCTGCGCGTGCTGACCTGGCTGCCGGCCGCGCCGGCCTGGTGGGGACTGTTGCTGGCGGGCCTGGGAATCCTGGGCGCGCTCTACGGCATCGCCCTGGCCGCCGTGCAGCGCGACCTCAAGCGCTGTCTCGCCTATTCCACCATCGAGAACGTCGGCATCATCTTCCTTGGCCTGGGCCTGAGCCTCTACGCCCGCGCCCTGGGGCTGCCGCTGATGGCGGCCCTGGGCCTGGCCGGCGCCTTGCTGCATGTATGGAACCACGCCCTGTTCAAGGGCTTGTTGTTCCTCGGCGCGGGCGGATTGCTGCACGCCACCGGCACCCGCGATCTCAACCACATGGGCGGCCTGCTCAAGCGCCTGCCCCTGAGCGGGGCACTGCTCATCGGCGGCAGCCTGGCCATCGTCGCCGTGCCGCCTCTCAACGGCTTTGTCAGCGAGTGGCTGCTCTATCTCGGCCTGTTGCAGGGCGCCACGCAACTGAGCGGGGCGGCCGCCCTGCCGCCGCTGCTGCTGGTGGGCCTGCTCGCCCTGACCGGCGCCCTGGCGCTGCTGGTGTTCGTGCGCCTGGTGGGCATCGCCCTGCTCGGCGTGCCGCGCAGTCCCGCGGCGGTGACCGCTCACGAGGGTGGGGCCTCCCTGCTGCTGCCCCAGGCCCTGCTGCTCAGTGCTTGTCTGGCCATCGGCCTGTTTCCCGGCGCGGCCCTGGGCCTGCTGGCCGCGCCCCTGGCCCTGCTGGCGCCGCCCGGGGCGAGCGCGGCGCTGCTTGCCGTGCCCCTTGCCGGGCCGGGCAGCCTGGCTTGGCTGCTGCTGGCCTTGGTGAGCACGGCAGCGCTGCTGCTGGTCGGCCTGCGGCGCCGGAGGCCGAGGACGGCGGGAGAAACCTGGGGTTGCGGCTATGCCCTGCCCAGCGCGCGCATGACCTACAGTGCCGAGGGCTTCGCGGAACTGGCTCACAACCGGATGCTGCCGGCGGTGCTGCGGCCCGCCGTGGGCGGCGCGCTGCCCGCCGAGCTTTTTCCCCAGCCTGTCGGGCGCGCGCAGGCCTCGGCCGATCCGGTGCTGGGACGACTGTTCCAGCCGCTGTTCGCCGGCCTGGGCGAGCGTTGCGTGCGCCTGCGCTGGCTGCAGCAGGGCAAGCCGGCGGTCTATCTGGCCTATATCTTCCTGACCGGAGCAGCGCTCATGCTCTGGTCCCTGTGGGCCTTGGGCGGGGGCTGAGATGGGCTGGTTCGTCGCGGGATTGCTGCTGTTGGGATTTTCCGGGGTGCCGGGATTGTTCGCCGCGCGCGCCGGCGGCGGGGCGGAAAAGCTCGCTTGCCTGCTGGTCTGGGCGGGAGCGGCCTGCGGCACGCTGGCGGTGTGGGAGGTGTTGAAGCACGGCGTGCCGCTGGTCCTCGATCTGCCCTGGGCGATTCCCGGCGGGGCCCTCGCGCTGCGCGTCGACGCCTTGGCGGCGGTGTTTCTCCTGCCCCTGTTCCTGGTGGCGGCAAGCGGCGCCCTCTATGGGCTGGCGTACTGGCCGCAGCGCGCCCATCCGGGCAACGGGCGCCGCCTTCGGCTGTTCTTTGGCCTGATCAGCGCCGGGGTGATGCTGTTGTTGAGCGCCGCCAACAGCCTGCTGTTTCTGCTGGCTTGGGAATTTATGGCCCTCTCGGGTTTTTTCCTCATCACCACCGAGGAGCACCAGAGCGAGGCGCGCGAGGCCGGTTTCATCTACCTGGTCGCAACCCACACCGGTACCCTGGCTCTGTTCGCCCTCTTCGCCCTGCTCGAACAGGCGGCGGGCAGCCTGTTGTTCCCCGGCGCCGGCGCCTTGACCCTCAAGGGCGCAGAGGCGGCGGCCATCTTTCTCCTCGGGCTGTTCGGCTTTGGCCTCAAGGCGGGCCTGGTGCCGCTGCACATCTGGCTGCCCGGCGCCCATGCCGCCGCCCCCAGCCATGCCTCGGCGCTGCTCTCGGGGGTGATGATCAAGACCGGCATCTACGGTTTGACGCGTCTGACCTCCTTTTTCGCCGAGATTCCCCCCTGGTGGGGCGCCACCCTGCTCGCCCTGGGCATCCTCTCGGGGATTCTCGGCGTGGCCCTGGCCCTGGCCCAGCACGATCTCAAGCGCCTGCTCGCCTACCACAGCGTGGAGAACATCGGCATCATCGCCCTGAGCCTGGGCATGGCCCTGCTCGGGCGCAGTTACGGGGTCGAGGCGCTGGTGGCGCTGGGTCTGGCCGGGGCGCTGCTGCACGTGGTCAATCACGGCCTGTTCAAGTCGCTGTTGTTTCTGAGCGCGGGCGCGGTGATCCACGCCACGGGCACCCGCGAGCTCGATCATTATGGCGGGCTGCTCAAATCGCAGCCCTGGACCGGCGCCCTGTTTCTCGGCGGTGCGGTGGCCATCAGCGGCCTGCCGCCCTTCAACGGCTTCATCAGCGAATGGCTGCTCTACCTGGGGGCGTTTGGCGCCGCGCAGACCGAGGGGCCGGGGCCGACGGCGGCGCTGCTCGCCGCGCCCGCTTTGGCCCTGATCGGCGGACTGGCCCTGGCCTGTTTCGTCAAGGTGTTCGGCGTGACCTTTCTCGGCGCGCCGCGCAGCGAGGCGGCCCACCATGCCCATGAAGCGCCGTTCCTGATGCGGGCACCCATGATCGCGCTGCTTTTGGCCTGTGCCTGGATCGGCTTGCTGCCCCAGACCCTGGTGCCGCTGCTGGAGCAGGCGGTGGCGTTGTGGAGCGCCGCGCCGGAGGCTTCCGCGGGTCTGAGCGCCCCCCTGGCGCCCCTGGGCTGGATCAGCGCCCTGGCCTGGGTGCTGCTGCTGGCTCTGGCGCTGGGCGTCTGGTGGCTGCGGCGGCGCGCCCGGGGGGCGGCGCGCGCCGAGACCTGGGGCTGCGGCTATGCCTTGCCCAGCGCGCGCATGCAGTACAGCGCCAGCTCCTTCGCCGATTTTCTGGTGCGTCTGCTGCGCTTCGGCCTGTGGAGTGAGCGCCACGGCGGCGCGGCGCGCGGCCTGTTTCCGGAGCCGGGGCAGTTTGCCAGCCACACCCCGGATTTGGTGCTCGATCGCGGCCTGCGCCCCGCCTTTTGCGGCCTGGCCTGGTTGTTCCGCCGGCTGCGGGCGCTCATTCAAAACGGGTTGAGCGCCTGCTATCTGCTCTACGTGGCGCTGACCCTGATCGTTCTCTTGCTGCTCGGCGGTTTCTTCTGAGACGTGCCAGGCGCCGCGGGGCGGGGCGGTTGAGCGTCGCGGCAAATGTCCGAGCTGTAGGCGAGTTTTTGCCGCAAAGCGATGCCGCCCCGCCCCGCGGCGCCTACTGAATCGAGGGGTTGCTCATGTTCCGCGCAAGGAGTCGTGCATGATCGCTCATTTGCTGCTTCATCTGCTGGTGCTGCTGCTCTTCGCCCCGCTGCTGCCGGGGGTGATCGCCCGCACCAAGGCGCGCTTCGCCGGACGCCAGGGGCCGCCCCTGCTGCAACCCTATTACGACCTGCTGCGCCTGTGGCGCAAGGGCTTCGTCCTGAGCCGCACCACCACCTGGGTTTTCAGCGCCGGTCCGGTGGTCGGGTTGGTGGTGCCGCTGCTGGCCGCGCTGCTGCTGCCCTTCGGCGCCCTGTCGGCGCCCCTGTCCTTCGAGGGCGACCTCATTCTCTTCGTCTATCTCTTCGCCCTGGCGCGCTTCTTCACCGCGGCGGCGGCCCTGGATACCGGATCGAGCTTCGAGGGCATGGGCGCGGCGCGCGAGGTGACCTTTTCCTGTCTGGCCGAGCCGACCCTGATGTTCGCCCTGCTGGTGCTGGCCAAGCTCTCCGGGGGCTTGTCCCTGCAAACCCTGTTCGGCGCGCATCTGCCCGCCGCCTGGGGGTCAGGCGCGGGTCCGGCCCTGGGCCTGATTCTGGTGTGTCTGTTCGTGGTGCTGCTGGTGGAGAATTCGCGGATTCCCTTCGACGATCCCAACACCCATCTGGAGCTGACCATGATCCATGAGGTGATGGTCCTCGATCACAGCGGTCCGGCCTTTGGCATGATTCTCTACGGCGCGGCCCTTAAGCTCATGGTGCTCGGCTCTTTGCTGGTGCGCCTGGCCCTGCCCTGGAACAGCGGTTTCTGGCTCTTCGATCTGCTCATCTATCTCGGCGGACTGCTGCTGCTCGCGGTGCTGATCGGCGTGGTTGAATCGGTCATGGCGCGGTTGCGCCTGGTGCGCGTTCCCCAGGTGCTGATCGGCACCTCCCTGGTTTCGGTGTTTGCCCTGGTCCTGGTGCTGCGCTGAGGAGACAACGTCCATGTCCGATGTGAACAGCGTCATTCTGCTGGTGGTCATCCTGCTCAATTTCTTCACCCTGGGCAGCGCCCGGCTGGTCGCCTGCATTCGAGCCGTGGCCCTGCAGGGCGCGCTGCTCGCCCTGCTGCCGGTGACGGTGCACGGGTTCTCGGGGCATTCCCTGATCCTCGCCCTGGGCGCCTTTACCCTCAAGGGCCTGTTCATCCCCTGGCTGTTGCTGCGCGCCATCCGCGAGGTGCGCATCCGCCGCGAGATGGAACCCCTCATCGGCCTGGTGCCGACCCTGTTCCTCGGCGTGCTGGCGACGGTCGCCGCCTTTCTCTTCGCCGACCGCCTGCCGCTGCTCCTCGAGCATCAGGAGGGGCTGCTGGTGCCGGCCTCCCTGGCGACCATGCTCACCGGTTTTCTGCTGCTCATGACGCGGCGCAAGGCCATCACCCAGGTGGTGGGCTATCTGATCCTGGAAAACGGCATCTTCGTCTTCGGCGTGCTGCTGTCCACCGCCATGCCCCTGGTGGTCGAGGCCGGGGTGCTGCTGGACCTGCTGGTGGCGGTGTTTGTCATGGGCATCGTGCTCAACCAGATCAACCGTGAGTTTGCCACCATCAACACCGAGCGCCTCTCGGCGCTCAAGGAATGACGCCATGCTCGTCGCCCTGATTCTGCTGCCCCTGCTGCCCGCCGCACTCTCCCTGGTGCTGCCCTGGTACCAGCTGCGCTCCTGGCTGCTGCCCGCGACCGGCGCCGCCCATCTGGGCCTGGTGCTGCTGATGGCGGGCGGTGCGCCGCCGACTCCTCATTCCTGGATCGGCCTCGACGCCCTGTCGCGCCTGGTGCTGCTGGTGACCAGCCTGCTGTTCCTGGGCTGCGCCTTCTACGCCGTGGATTATCTCGCCATGCGCCGCGATCGCGGCAACCGGGTGATGGTGCCCTGCCTGCTGGTGTTTCTCTCCGCCATGACCCTGGCCATCAGCGCCCGCCACCTGGGCCTGCTCTGGGTGGCGGTGGAGACCACCACCCTGGTGAGCGCGCCGCTCATCTATTTCAACCGCAACCGCCTGTCCATCGAAGCGACCTGGAAATACCTGCTGCTCTGCTCCGTGGGCATCGCTTTGGCCATGCTCGGCCTGATGTTCGTCGGTTACTCGGCCCTGGGCGGCGGCGCGGCGGCGAGCCTGCACTTCGACTGGCTGCTGGAGCGCGCCCCGAGCCTGAGCCGCCCCTGGCTGCACGCCGGGTTCGTGTTCCTGCTGGTGGGCTTCGGCACCAAGGTGGGGCTGGCGCCTTTGCACAGCTGGAAGCCCGATGCCTACGGCGAGGCGCCGGCCCTGGTCGGCGCGCTGCTCTCCGGCGGGCTCACCAGCGTGTCCTTTCTTGCCATCCTGCGCGCCATGCAGCTCATGAGCGCGGCGGGCGACCAGCTCATGGCGCGCCAGGCGCTGGTGGGCCTGGGCCTGCTCTCGCTGCTGCTGGCGGCGGTGTTCATGGTGCGCCAGCCCGACATCAAGCGCATGCTCGCCTATTCCTCGGTGGAGCACATGGGCATTCTCGCCCTGGGCGTGGGCATCGGCGGCCTGGCGACCTTCGGCGCCCTGCTGCACCTGATCAACAACGCCCTGACCAAGGGCTGCCTGTTTCTCACCGCCGGCAACATTCAGCGCGCCTTCGCCAGCAAGCATCTCTCCGAGGTGCGCGGCGCCCTGAGCGTCCTGCCCCTGTCCGGCGGCCTGTTCCTGGCCGGTTTTCTCGCCATCACCGGCGCGCCGCCCTTCGGACCTTTTCTCTCCGAGTTCACCATTTTGCGCGGCCTGTTCGCCGCCGACCGGCCGTTCATCGCCGCGGCCTTTCTGCTGCTGCTCGCGGTGATCTTCATCGGCATGGGCGCCACGGTGCTCGCCGCCACCCAGGGCGAGGCCGGCGAGCCGCCGGGGCGCTTCAAGGATCGGCTGCTGCTGGTGGCGCCGCCCCTGGTCATGTTGCTGCTGGTGCTGGGCCTGGGCCTCTATCTGCCCGAGCCCCTGCGGCAGCTGCTCGAAGCGGGGGCGCATCTGCTGGAGGTGCGCTCATGAGCGCGGTCACCCTGAAAAACTGCGGGCTGGTGCCCCTTGCCGCGCTGGAAATCCTCGACTTTTGCGCCTTTGCCGCCGCCCTGCGCCAAGAGGTCGACGCTCAGGGACGCATCGCCGCCCTGTTCGCCGCGCCCGCCGGGGAGCAGTTTGATCTCTTCGCCCTCATCGCCCGCGACTGGCAGGGGCAGCTCGCGCTGCTGCGCAGCCGCGTCGGCGCCCGTTATCCATCCCTGACCCCGGAACTGCCCCAGGTGCATCTCTTCGAGCGCGAGATCGCCGAGCAGTACGGCCTGGTGCCCGAGGGCCATCCCTGGTTCAAGCCGCTGCGTTTTCATCCCAGTTGGACGGGCCGCGACGCCTGGGGCCGCGATCCGCGTCGTCATCCCCTGGTGGGCGAGATGGACTATTACCGCGTCGCGGGCGAGGAGGTACACGAGGTGGCGGTGGGGCCGGTGCACGCCGGGATCATCGAGCCGGGGCATTTTCGCTTCCAGTGCCATGGCGAGCAGGTCCTGCACCTGGAAATCTCCCTGGGCTACCAGCATCGCGCCATCGAGGCGCAGCTGCCGAGCGCCCATCCCCTGGCGCGGGTGCAGCGCCTGGAAGCCGCCGCCGGCGACACCAGCATCGGCCATGCCACGGCCTATGCCCTGGTGTGCGAAGCCCTGGGCGCAACGCTCGCGCCGCCGCGCGCCCAGACCATCCGCGCCCTGGCGCTGGAGCTTGAACGGCTCGCCAACCATGTGGGGGATATCGGCGGTCTGGCCACGGACGTGGGCTTTCTGCCCACGGCGTCTTTTTGCGGACGCATTCGCGGCGACTATCTCAACCTCGGCGCCGAAATCTGCGGCAGCCGCTTTGGGCGCGGTCTGGTGCGGCCAGGCGGGGTGGCCTTCGATGTCGAGGCGCCGCGCGCCGAAAAAATGCTGGAGCGCCTGGACAGCATGGCCCGCGACACCCAGGGCGCCCTGGAGATTTTCTTCGACAGCCCCTCGGTGCTGGCCCGCCTGGAGGGCACCGGCCGGGTGCGGGTCGAGGACGCCGAGGCCTTGGGGCTGGTGGGGGTGGCGGCGCGCGCCTGCGGCCTGGCCGTCGATGCGCGCCTGCATCATCCCCAGGGCGCCTATGTCGATACCTTCGATCACGTCGTCATCGAGGAGAGCGGCGATGTCTTCGCCCGCGCCCGGGTGCGGCGTCGCGAGATCACCGATTCCCTGGCCTGGGTGCGGCGCGCCTTGCGCGATCTGCCCGGCGGCGAGCTGCGCCGCCGGGTCGCGCCGCCGGCCGCCGAGTCCCTGGCCGTGGCCCTGGTGGAAGGCTGGCGCGGCGAGCTGGTGCATCTGGCCCTGACCGACGCGCGCGGGCACTTGTCCCGCTACAAGATCGTCGATCCGTCCTTCCGCAACTGGAGCGGCCTGGCCCTGGCCCTGCGCGGCGAGCAGATCTCGGATTTTCCGCTGTGCAACAAAAGCTTCAACCTCTCCTACTGCGGTTTCGACCTGTGAAGGGAGTCGCGCCATGCTGAAGATTCTTCGCGAACGTCTGCGCCAGGGCCATCGCACCGCGCCCTATCCCCAACAGGACCCGGTGCTGCCCGAGCGCTTCCGCGGCCGCCCGCGGTTCGACCTCGAGCGCTGCCCGCCGGGCTGCCGCGCCTGCCTGGACGGCTGCCCCTATGGCGCCTTGCAGGTGCGCGACGGCCGGCCGTGCATCGATCTGGGCCTGTGCCTGTTCTGCGGCGAGTGCGCGGCCTCCTGCAGCGCCGCCGCCCTGATGTTCACCCGCGACCATCGCCTGGCGGCGCGCCGCCGCGAGGATCTGCTGAGCGGCGCCGACGAGCCGCGTCTCGCTCAGGCCCTGGATGCTCGCATGAAAAAACTCTTCGGCCGCTCCCTCAAACTGCGCCAGGTGTCGGCGGGGGGCTGCAACGCCTGCGAGGCGGATCTCAACGTCCTAGGCACCCTGGTGTTCGACCTCGGGCGTTTCGGCATCCAGTTCGTCGCCTCGCCGCGCCACGCCGACGGCATCCTGGTCACCGGGCCGGTGACGGAAAACATGAAGGGGGCGCTGCTCGACACCTACGCGGCGGTGCCCGAACCCAAGCTGGTCATCGCCTCGGGGGCCTGCGCCATCGGCGGCGGACCCTTTCGCGGCAGTCCCGAGGCGCACGACGGCATCGGCGATCTGTTGCCCGTCGATCTCTACATCCCCGGCTGTCCGCCCCATCCCTGGACCGCCCTCGATGGCCTGCTGCGCCTGCTGGGGCGGCTCTAACCCGACTCTCTTGCCCTGGGAGAGGACGTTTTGGAGGAGACCATGAACCTCGACCCGGAACTCGTCGATCAATTGCGTCGCGTGCTGACCTCCGTCGAGCAGATCCTGCCGCGGCCGGTGCCGCCCATCGACTGGGGACGCTGCGTGGCCGCCAACTGGCGCCGGCATTCCTTCGCCGGCTATCTCGAACCCATGCAGGCGGTGGACGACATCACCCTGGAGGAGCTGCTCGGCATCGACAAGCAGAAGCAGATCGTCGAGGAGAACACTCGCCAGTTCCTGCGTGGTTTTCCGGCCAACAACATCCTGCTGTGGGGCTCGCGCGGCACCGGCAAGTCGTCCCTGGTGCGCGCCCTGCTCAACCGCTACGCCGAGGCGGGCCTGCGCATCGTTCAGGTGGACAAGGACGATCTGACCAGTCTGCCCGACATCTTCTGCGCCATCGACCAGCAACCCTACCGCTTCATCGTCTTCTGCGACGACCTGTCCTTCGAGTCGGGGGAAAAAAGCTACAAGGTGCTCAAGAGCGCCCTGGACGGCTCGGTGTACGCCGCGCCGGCCAATACCCTGATCTACGTCACCTCCAACCGCCGCTACCTGGTGCCCGAATACGCCACCGACAATCTCGGTGCCAAATTGGTCAACAATGAGGTACACTACGGCGAAGGCGTCGAGGAGAAGATTTCCCTCTCCGACCGCTTTGGCCTGTGGGTGGCGTTTCACGTCTTCTCGCAGGATCAGTATTTGCATGTGGTGCGGCAGTGCGTGGAAACCCTCGCGCGCCGCCATGCCATTGCCGTGGCCTGGAGCAAGGAGCTGGAGCAGGCGGCCATCGCCTGGTCCCATGAGAAGAGTAAACGTTGCGGCCGCACCGCCTTTCAGTTTGCCCGCCGCTGGGTCGGCCGGGCCCTGTTGGAGGCCGAGCCGCGGGCCCCCTCGGAGCAACCTGCATGATGTTTGAAGAACCGCGCAGCCCCAAGAAGGACCCCTCGGAATACATGATCCAGGCCGTTTCCCAGGCCCTGGACCTGCTGGAGCTCTATTCGGGCGACGTCGATGAGCTGTCCCTTGGCGAAATCACCCAGCGCCTCGGCCTGAGCCGGCCGTCCGGCGAGCGCTTGGTGGCGACCCTGGTCATCCGGGGCTATCTGGAGGAAAACCGCCTGACCCAGAACTACCGCCTGGGCCTGAAGAATCTGCAACTGCGCCGCGCCATGATCCAGCAGCTTAATCAGGTGGAGCTGGCGCGGCCGATCCTGCAATGGCTGGTCGAACAGTGTCGGGAAACCGTCTATTTGGTGCTGCGCAAGGGCGAGTACGTGGTCTACGTGGATGCCGTCGAGACCGACCAGGCGGTGCGCGTCGCCTCGCGCGTCGGCGCTTGGCGGCCGCTGTACGGCACCGCCTCGGGCAAGATGCACCTGGCGCTCATGGACCGGGCGCGGCGCGACGCCCTACTGCCCGCTGGCGACTTTGAGCGGCACACCCCCCACACCCTCACCACCCGCGCCGCCCTCGACGAGGAGTTGGCGCGCATCGCCGAGCAAGGCTATGCCGTGGACAACGAGGAGCTCGAAAGCGGCGTGCGCTGCGTCGCCGCG
>NZ_JAUVWH010000116.1 GCF_030604225.1 Geoalkalibacter sp. | reverse complement strand
TCTCCGGTGGGCTTTCGGCGTTTCAGCGGTCGCTGAATTTCTTGGCGATGTCGTTGTCGATGACGTACATGCACACCTCCCGGGCGCCGGTGGGGGTGTACTTGTACTTGCGCACCAGGTTGTTGATGAGGAAGGAGACGTCGGCGCGGATCTTCTTGTCGTAGGTGCGAAAGCCCTCGCCGCCGAAGTCCTTGATGGCGCGGCGGAAGTTTTCGTTTTCGAGGAAGGGGTCGAGCACCTTTTCCTTGAGATGGTAGACGTAGCGCTCGAAGAGGTCGCGGAACAGGGCGGTGTCGTCGAGTTTTTTGCCCTCGGCCATGATTTCGCTGGTCAGAGTGGTGGTGTAGTCCTTCTGCGTGGCGCGGCGGAAGCGCAGGCGCTGGGCGAGATCGGCGGCGGAGCCGAGCAGCTTGCGCTCGATGCCCTCGAAGAATTCCTCGCTGATGTCCAGGCGCGCCCCGGTGTAATTGCAGGTGGCAAGGGTGCCGGGCTCGAAGTTAACGGCAAACAGGTAGTTCATGATGTCGCGCCCGATCTGCTCCTCGTTGTAGTAGTAGAGCGATTCCTTGACCTCCTGGAGCACGGTGTAGTCGTACATCTGCACCAGGGAATCGAGAAAGCCGTGGGGCAAGGCCTCCACCAGTTCCTTGTGGGTGCGGAAATACTTGTGCAGGTTGGCCATGGTCACCAGCTTGCCCTGCTTGCCGTAGGTCGAGTAGAAATCGTTGAAGATTTTCAGCGCGTCGCGCCCCGAGAAGCCCCGCGTTCCTTCCGTTTCCGACTCGGCGATGATGCGCCGGCGGCGCTTGGCGGTGAGGCGCTTGCGGTCTTCCTCGACGAGCCACTTGGGGATGTGGCCGGTATAGATCTCCATTTTCAGCAGCTGCAGGTTGGGGTCGCAGTAGATCTTGTACTTGTCGGCCTCGCCGATCCATTCGAGCATGGCCTCGCTGCGGATGTTCATGCGCGAGGAAATGATGGTGCGGGAAAAGTTGTGCAGCACCCGCGGCAGGAAATTCTCGTCGATCTGGCGGCCGAAGGTGTTGCGGTAGATTTCCACTTCGGTGTTGATGTCGAGGACGTAGGGCACCTTGATGTATTCGATGCGATCGGAGAAGGAGTGGAAATCCTTGATGTTCTCCTTGTCCTCGGGATTCATCAGAGCCAGGAACAGGGAGCTGACGTTTTCCTCGATGTCCTCGACCTTGTGCACGCCCTCGCTGATGATGTTGTGCAGTTCGATGAGGCGCTCGACGTTGTAGCCCTTGACGTCCATCAGCGCGTAGATGCCGTTGTTGGTGCGGGCGAAGCGCGAGAAGATGTAGCGCACCTGGTTGCTGTCGCGCAGCAGGGCGTTGAGCCGCCCCTGAAGCATCTCGTTGGTGAGGGAGGTCTGCTTGAGGGGCTTGTCGCCCGGATTGAAGACGCTCACCCCCTCGCCGACCCGCCGGTTGAAGGCGATGGGCCGCGCGTGGACCATGGAATAGACCTGGGCCGGGTCGCGCAGTTTGCCGAGCAGCGCCTGGTAGAGGGATTCGCAGATGGTGCAGGGGGCCGTGCGAAACACCCAGTCGTATTCCTTATCATCGAATCGGCGGCGTGCCTCCTCGTCCTCGGCGAAGAGCACGTCGAGAAACGGCCGCCGCCCTTCCTTGGGGATCATCAGCAGGGGATGGTCGTGGCTCGGGCAGGGCACCTCGATGTGGCTTTCCACTGCGGCCAGGGCCGTCTTGAACTCGTTGCCCTCCTTCTGGCCGAATTCGTACTCGTCGAGGAGCAGTGAGAGCTTGTCGATGAACAGGTTGGTTTCCTGCGGGCTGAAGGAGCCCAGCACCCGCCGGTCGAGGCGCCAGACAGTTTCCCAGAGGGCGCCCTCCTCGGTGTTGGCGTACTTTTCGTACTTCATCAGCAGATTGTTGAGAAAGGTGCTCTTGCCGCAGCCGTGGGGACCCTCGAAGATGTAGATCTTGTTCTGCTGGGCGCCGCGCTTGAGGGCGTCGACCAGATTGATCAGGCGATTGGCGAAGAGACGATCGGCGAAAAACGGATTGTCCGTATCCTCCACGAACAGCCGCCTCGTGTCGTAGGAACGGAAATGGATGGATTCGGGATCGTCGGGGTATTCGTCGTGACCTTCGCTCAGGTAGCTGCGGATCATGTCGTGAAACTGCTGAAAAACGTTGCGCACCATGCTCTGCGGCGCCTGGGTGACGCGCCGGAGAAATTCCGCGAAGGGCACCAGCTCACCCTGTCCCCAGTGGTTGACGGCGAGATTGATGCGCTGCAAGGCTCGTTCGATGGCGTTCATGGCGCTTCCGCTCAGGACAGGGGGACCTTGGAAAGTTCCCGGTTCTTCAGGGTATAGAGCACCCGCCGCCAGCTGATGTGCGCCGGCTCGCCCTCGCGCTCGGCGGATACGCCGGAGAAGGCCCCGGCCAGGGCCGCGTTGGACGAGGCCGCGGCGGCGGGCACGGGTTCGCTGGTTTCGAGCTGCACCGGGCGCCCCCACAGGTATTCGATGCCGAGCAGGGTGTTGGCGATGTAGTCGCGCACCAGGGGCTTGCCCTCGAACTTGTGCACCAGATAGAGGCTGCCGTCCTCGCCCCGATCCCGCGCCACGTTGATGCGCGGCGGGTGATAGAGGTCGTCGACGAGCATTTGCCGGTAGTCGGCGGCCTTGCGGCTCTTGATGTAGTACTGCCAGGTCATGCGCGCGCGGTTGAGGCGCTTGCCGGCGACGAAGAGCTTGTGCCGGTCGAGAAAATCCTGGTCGATGTAGCGGCTGATGAAGGAAAAATCGCTCTCGTTGGCGCGCACCGCGAAGATCGTCTCCCGCCCCTTGCCGGTTTTGGCATCGAAACGGCGCCGTTCCTCCGCGTCGCCGAGTTTCTGATAAGCGAAGCTGTAGCGGCCCTTGTCGGCCATCTCCTCGATGTACTCGAAAAGCCGCATGCCCAGGGCATAGGGATTGAGGCCCACCTTGGGCAGGGAGGTCACGCCCGCGTGAACCCGCGCGAAATCCACCTCGTGGCCCTGGATGCGGTCATCCTCGAGAAACAGCCGCTCGTGCCAGTAGCTCGCCCAGCCCTCGTTGAGGATCTTGGTGCGGATCTGCGGCTGAAAATACACCGAGGTGTTGCGCACCACCTGCAGCACCGAGAGCATCCAGCGGTTGTCCTCGCGCTTGAGAAACTCCGAATGCTCCATCAGGTACTGAAGCAGATCGGTGGTCCGGGCCCCCTTTTGGCCCAGGCTTTTTTCGTAGAGGGCCTCGAACTCGGGGTATTTCACCACCACCTCGGCGAAGAACCCCTCGATGCCCAGCTCGCCCTGGTCCTTGCAGCAGGCGTTGTAGCGCTCCACCTCGCGGATGTAGTCCGAGGTGCGCACCTTCTTCACGTCCTGCAGGAACACGTCGAAATAATAATCGAAGCGCCGCGAGGCGGGGGTCGCGGCGGGCCGGTCGTAGCGGGCCAGCTCCTCGAAGTAGCCCACCAGGTTGTCGATGCCGCGGGCGAATTCGATGACGTAGTCCACCCAGCGGCCGTGGCGGGCGCGCAGTCGCGCGACGAGCCGCTTGTCGGAAAGGGCCTGGCCGGTGAGGTCGAAGTCCCAGGTGTGGCGGAAGAAGATGTTGTTCTGGAAGAAATCGATGTGGGCGAGCACGTGATAAAAGATCATCACGTTGAGCCAGTCGGGGTTGTTGTCGTTGTAGAAGCTGATGGCGGGCCGGGTGTTGATCACCGTCTCGTAAGGGTTGCCGGGATAGAGCTCGTAGCGGCCCTTCTCCTTGAGCACCTCGACATCGTGCACCCAGTAGTCGTAAAGGGTGGGGATCATGAGCTTGGGGGTGAGTTCGAGCAGATCACGGTTGGTGACGATGTACTCCAGGGTCTCGTCCTCGAAGCGTAGGCCCGCCGCGCGCGCCCGCTCCTTGCAGCCCTCCATGATCGCCTTGGTGTGCTGGTTGATGAGTTCCATGTCGGCGTCCGTCGCCCTCCAGGCGAATGTTCCCCCCTCCCTTGATGGGAGGGGGTCGGGGGGAGGGTGATATGCAGGCGGCAACCAGCCCGCCCCCCGACCCCCGGCCCTCCCCCACCAGGGGGGAGGGAGAAGTTCCTAGGAAATCAGCTTCTTGATGCCGTCGATAATGCGCGGCTCCTCGGCGTCCTCGCCCATGACATCGAGGCGCAGCAGCTCGGGTTTATTCTCCAACAGGCCGGATTTCTTCAGGTAGCGCTCCACCTCGGTGTTGCCGCTCGACCCATGGGCGTGCTCGGCCACCGTCACCCCGACGCGGCTGGCGTAGGTGAGCACCTTTTCGATCTCGGGCAGCACCTCTTGGCCGTCCGTGTCCCAGTCGTCGCCGTCGGTGCCGTGGAACACGTAGATGTTGTAATCCTTGGCCAGGCTCTCCTTCTCCACCATCTCATTGACCAGCCGATAGGCCGCCGCCACCCGCGTGCCGCCCGCCACCCGCGAGTTGTAGTAGGTGTAGAAATCCTTGACCTCCTTGGCCTCGGTGTCATGCAGAATGAAGCGCGTCTCCACCTGGCGCTCGTACTGGTACATGAGCCAGCTATAGATGAGCACGTGCTGGGTGCACACCACCTCGGTGGCCTTGCCCGCCATGGAGCCCGAATAGTCGCGCAGGAAAAACACCAGGGCCTGGGACTCGTAGTCCTTCTCGCGCGAGAGAATGCGATAGACGCGATCCTCCGGCGAGATGAGCAGCTCGTTGGGGTCGACGGCCTGGGGATCGGGGATGCGCCCCAGGGCCAGGTTGGTTTCGAGGACGCGGCGCAGGGTCGCCTTCTTGTCGAGGAGCTGACCGAAGCCGCGATGACGGTCGGTGAGTTCGTAGCTGTAGCGGGTCAGCCAGCGCTTCTTGCCCTTGTCCTGCAGGTTGGGCAACTCGAATTTCTCGGTGAGGATGCGCCCCAGGTCATAGGCGCTTGATTCCACCTCGTGGGACCCGCCCTCGCCCTGGCCCGCGCCGCCCTCGCCCGCCTCGCCGGTTTCGCGCACCGGCGATTCGCCGATGACCTCGCCTTCCTCGCCTTCGCCGGTACCGCCCAGGCTCTCGTCGCCCTCGTCCGGCGGCCGGAAATGGGGATCATGGATGAGCTTTTCCTCCACGGTGGTCGGCACCACCACCACCTTGGCGTCGCCCTTGCCCGGCTTGATCAGCCGCCCGACGCGAATCTTACGCGGGAACCCATCCGCCTCGCGCCGCCGATCCCGCTCCAGCAACTCATCCAGCGACCGCACATGCGCCGTGTAGCCCGCCTTGGGCTCGCCCATGTTGAGCAGCAGGTCGAAGTCCCCGCGGGACAGCACCGTGATTTCCTCGACAATCGGCACTCGCTTCTTCATCGCTCGCCTTTAACCAATGACCAAGGACCGCCCTTAAGCCTCATCCTCCTGCGTGCAAAAATACTCGATGGTCTTCTGCGCGCAGGTCCGGCAGTAGCCCAGCTTGTCGAGCATGGTGGCGATCATGCGGTCGTAGAGCTTCTGGTTCTCCTCGTTGGTACGGTTGGCGAGAGCGCCGATCAGGGAGCCCGCCCCGGCGATGTCGCTCTTCAGGCGCACGTCGGTCACCGCCTTGACCAGCTCCAGGTTGTCCATGAAGTCGTAGTTGGGATCGACGGTGATCTTCTGCCCGTAAATCTTGCGGATGGAGGTGCGGAAGGTCTCGCACTGCTCCTCGGTCTTGAGACCGAGGCGCTCCTCGACGCTGCGGATGAAGCGCTCGTCGATCTTGAGCGCCCGGAGCTGGCCGGTCTGCGGATCCTTGTACTTCCACAGCTTGTCGGGTCCCAGGTTCTCGGCGTCGATGCCGATGATCATGTTGACGTAGTTCATCACGTCCTTGCGGATCGCCTGGGGCTCGTCCATGTAGGCGTTGAACATCTCGGTCATGATGCGCTCGCGGTAGAGCTCCTTGGCGATCTTCAAATCCTCCAGGTACTTGCCGCGATCATTGGCGTCGGAGACGTAATCGAGAATGATCTTCTCCACCGCGCCGAAGATGTCGTAGGCGAACATGCAGCGCCCCTCGTTGGTCTCCGAGCTTTCGCCGAGCAGTTGCACGGCACGGCCCAGATTGCGCTGGCCGAGGCCCTTCTGGCCGAAACGCCGGGTGATGTCGGGTTCCTGGTTGAGGGCGTCGATCACCTCGGCCAGGGCCTTGACGCTCTTCTCGCCGGCCACCTCGCCGGCGGCGAGCTTCATGGTCTCGATGGGGGTGAGCTTTTCCGAGCGCGGCAGGCGCGAGAGGATGAAGGACACCGAGGCCGCGTAGTTGAGATTCGGGTCCTGGTGCAGTTGCTCCTTGGTCAGGGTGGTCTTGGTCTCGCTGCCGATGGCGTAGCCGGTCAACTCGCGCTGCATCTTGTAGTTGGTGTTGTGGCTCACATAGCACACCCGGCAGCGGTCGACGATGGGCGCCTCCTCCTTCTCGGCGAGGAAGCGGTTGAACTCGGCGTTGTTGCTGGTGGCGATGATCAGGGTGTCGATGGGCCAGCGGTAGCCGTCCATCTCGATCATGCGGTTCTGGATCACGCCGAGATAGACCTGCACCAGGTCTTTCTTGTTCTTGTAGATCTCGTCGGAGAAGTGGATGCCGCCGCCCGCCACCCGCGCCAGGGCGCCGCGCCGCAGATCGAAGCGGTAGGGGTTGTGGGTATCGCTGATGTGCAGCAGGCGCTGGATGGATTCCTCGCCCAAGAGATCGACGGCGCTCGAGGTGATCTTGTCCTTGGCCGCGTACTTGCCGGTCAGGGTGCCGAGACTCTCGGTGAGGGGCACGGGCAGGATCTCGACGAATTTGAGCATCTCGTCGATCTTGCCGTCGCAGTAATTGCGGATGTCGTTCCAGATGTAGCTGGTGCACGCCCCCAGGGGCCGATAGTTGGCGTAGAGATTTTCGAGCTCGGCGTCAGTGAACTTGCCCTTCTCGCCCAGCCAGCGACGGCTCTCGGCGGGATCGTCAAACAGGTTCATGGCGAGGATCATGGGATCCTCGTAGGTCTGCGACTCGATCTGGGCGATCTTGCCGTAGCTGCCCAGCCGCTCCATGCCCATGAAGCGAAAGGTTTGCTTGCGGTTTTCCTCGCGGGCGATGAACTCGCGGTAGCGGCCGCACAGGTACTCGACGAAGAAGGTCTTGCCGTTGCCCGGCTCGCCCACCAGCACGAAGGCCATTTCCTTGGACGAGCCGCCCTCGGCGGCATCCTTGACGAAGGCGACGAAGCTGTTGATCTCGTCGAACATGCCCACCGGATGCCGGCGGCCCTGGCGAAAAATCTTGAAATCATAGGTGGTGCGGGCGTTGACGACGACCTTTTCGATCTCGTTTTCCAGAATCATGCGCGCCACGCCCTGAAAGGCGTTCTCGAAGCGCCGCTTGCCCTGCTTGACCGCGGCAACATGCTGGGCAAGCGTCGGAGTGCTGCTGTTGGCCATTGGTCTTCCTCCCCGTGACTGGACGTTGAGCTACTCTGTTGTTCATTATAAACCAAGGTTTCGGATTTTTAGCGGGGAGGGGAAAGGTCAGATCAAGTTTTACCGCGGAGAACGCCAAGAACGCAGAGGCGGATTCCTGAAAAAAATGCGATTTTTCTAAGCGTTCTCAGCGCTCTCGGCGGTGAAAAAAATTTTTTCAGGAAGCTTTTTTCAGACGCTCAGTTGAGTTTCTGGCAGGGCAGGTCGATGCGGATGATCTGGCCGCGGCGCTCGATGAAGATCTGCGATTCCATGAGCAGGGGCAGATAGTCTTCCCCCTCGCAGTCCAGGCTGTAACTGCCGCTCAGATCGAGGCCGGGGATATAGGCGGGGACCAGGTAGGCGATGTCCTCGACGGAGCAGCTGATTTTTTCATGCAGCTCACGTTCGCCGGGATCACGCTGATTGTTGCCGTTGGCGTCATGATAGGCGTAGATGATGATTTTGCCCCGCTCCGTGGGCAGGGGCGGGGCGGAGCCGAAGAGCAGATCGAGAATGTTGCCGCGCTTGTGCCGCTCGTGGCCGATGCGGAACTCCTCGCCCGCGGGATCGGTCGAGGCCCCGGCACAGGTCACGGCGGCCAGCCAGCAGAGCAGGAAAAACCCGATGATTCTCGACAGTTGGGACAAAACAACGCTCCTCGAAAAAAATACGAGTGGCCATTATAGCGGTTTTGCGTAAATATTTGCACTGGGCCCGTTGCGATTTTTCCTGTCATTGCCTTGCGGAGGTCAGCATGTCCATCTGGTTTCGTACCCCGACTCTCGACGATCTCAACCGCAAGACCCAAGACAATATGTGCGGCCATCTGGCCATGGAATTCACCGAGATCGGCCCCGATCACCTGAGCGCGCGCATGCCCGTCGACACCCGCACCACCCAACCGGCGGGCCTGCTGCACGGCGGCGCCTCCGTGGCCCTGGCCGAAACCCTGGGCAGCTTCGCCGCCTACCTGTGCGTCGATTCCCACAAAAAAGCCTGCGTCGGCCAGGAAATCAACGCCAATCATCTGCGCGCGGTGCGCGGCGGCTGGGTGATCGGCACGGCGCGGCCGCTGCATTTGGGCAAGCGCAGCCAGGTCTGGGACATCCGCATCCGCGACGAAGCCGGCGCCCTGGTGTGTGTGTCGCGCCTCACCGTGGCGGTGGTCGAGCGTCAGCCACGCGCCTGAGCTTTACGATCCCTCCATTTCCACCAGATACCTCCAGTATTTCATGGGCATGCAGCTGCGCTGCTGACTGGGGTTGGCGCGCTCGGCGATGGCGATGCGGCGGTGAAAGGTGCGCCAGAGTTGCTGCCAGCGCGCCTCCTCGTCGCTCAATTCCGGCGCCGCCGCGACGGTGAGGTCGGCGAGCACCCAGCGGCCCGCCTCATGGAGCACACCCTTGCCGCGCCGTACATCGTGCAGCAGCCAGCGCTCGGCGGACAGGCGCCCGGCGAAATGGGGCGCCAGCAGCGGCAGCACGAAATGGGCGGGTTCCAGGGGCGCGTAAAGCAAACCGTCGGCGGTTTCGCGAAAGCGCGCCAGCCCCTTGAGGCGATGCGCCTCGCGCCGCACCAGCTGGGCGAGGCGGTGCGCCTCGCTCACGGCGGGGTTGGCCAGATCCTCGTCCAGGCGCCCTCGCACCCGCCAGCCCTGGGCCAGGTAGTGGTAGAGAGCCATTTCCCTTCCCGGCCGTTCGGAAAAAAAGGCGTGGCGCAGGTTTGCGGCGGTATGGGGGGAGAGATGGGTGCGAATTGCCGTGAGGAGTTCATCGGCGCGCCGCGGATCGGTAGCGACGAAAATCGGCGCGGCGAATAGATCGTCCTGGGCGGGTTCGTCGGCGCTAATCGCCGCCGGCGTCTCGCGCCAGGCGAAGATGCGTTGCAGCACGCTGAGCAGCCCGGCGTAGCTGCCGTCGTAGTGATAGGTCAGGGCGTCCATGGATGTTTTGGCAGAGCGGGTCCATGGACCCGCTCTGCCGAATGAAGTTCTCAGCTCACCACATTGCGCGGCGCGCCGGCCAGAAAGGCGCGGACATTGGCCACCGCCGTCGCCATCAGCCGCTCGCGGGCGGCGCGCGTCGCCCAGGCGATGTGCGGGGTGATGAAACAGTTGGCCGCCTGAAGCAGCGGGTTGGCGGATGTGGGCGGCTCGACGGAGAGCACGTCGAGTCCGGCTCCGGCGATGCGCCCGGCGTTGAGGGCGGCGGCCAGGGCGGCTTCGTCCACCAAGGGGCCACGCCCGGTGTTGATCAGGTAGGCGCTCGGCTTCATCAGCTCCAGGCGCCGCGCGTCGACCAGGTTTCGCGTCTCCTCGGTGAGGGGACAGTGCAGGGTCAGGGCGTCGGCGGAGGCAAAGAGCTCGTCGAGACCGACGAAGCGCACGTCCTGGCCTTCGCGCGTCTCGCGGTACCTGTCCGGGTTGGCGGTGTGCACCAGCACCTCCATGCCGAAGGCCCGCGCCAGCCCGGCAACGCGTCGGCCGATGGCGCCGAAACCGACGATGCCCAGGGTCAGCCCGTCGAGTTCCACCAGCGGCCGCTCCCAGAAGCAGAAATCGGCGGCCGCCGTCCAGCGGCCCTCACGCACCAGGCGGGCGTGATGGCCGACCTGCTGGGTGAGTTCCAGCAGCAGGGCAAACACCAGCTGCGCCACCGAGGCCGTGCTGTAGGCGGGCACGTTGGTCACCAGGATGTTTCGCTCGCGCGCCGCCGCCACGTCGACCACGTTGTAGCCCGTGGCCAAAACGCCGATGTAGCGCAGCCGCGGCAATTGCGCCAACTG
>NZ_JAUVWH010000042.1 GCF_030604225.1 Geoalkalibacter sp. | reverse complement strand
GGCGCGAAACCGCGCCTTAGGGTGTTCTCCGTCACGCAGCGCGGCTCCATGAAGTGCAGCAGATAGTCGGCGCCGCCGGCCTTGGTGCCGGTGCCTGAAAGGCCAAAGCCGCCGAAGGGCTGGCGGCCGACCAGGGCGCCGGTGATGCCGCGGTTGAGGTAGAGGTTGCCGACGTGAAATTCCTCCCGTGCCTGTTGCAGGTGGCCGGGGCTGCGGCTGAACACTCCGCCGGTGAGGGCCTGGCTCGTGGCATTGGCCCACTCCAGCGCCTCGTCGAAATCAGCAACGCGCATCAGCGCCAGGAGCGGCCCGAACACCTCCTCGTTGGCCAGGCGATGCTCGGGGCGGATGCCCTCGACCAGGGTGAGGGGCACGTAATAGCCTGGGCCCTCGGGAATCTCACTCTGATAAAGGAGGTGGCCTTCCTGCTGGGCCAGCTGGAGATACCGGCGGAGTTTTTTCACCGCCGCCGCCTCGGCCACGGGGCCGAGATAATTGGCCGGATCCTCCGCCGGACCCAGGCGCAGGGAGCGCACCGCCCGCACCAGGCGCTCGCGCAGGGCGGGGTAGATGCCGTCGAGCACGATGAGTCGCGAGCAGGCCGAGCACTTTTGCCCCTGAAAACCGAAGGCCGATTGTAGAATCGCCGGGATCGCCTCGTCGAGATCGGCATCCTCGTCGATGATGATGGCGTTCTTGCCGCCCATCTCAGCCACCACCTTCTTCACTTGGCGCTGGCCGGGGGCCAGGGTCGCGGCTTTGCGCAAAATGCCCAGACCCACCTCCTGGGAACCGGTGAAGGCGATGAGGCTCACCGCCGGGTGCTCCACCAGCAGATCGCCGATTTCGGCACTGGATCCCGGCAGGTAGTTGAATACCCCGGGGGGCAATCCGGCTTCGCGCAGCAGTTCGAGGAGCTTCCAACCGATGACCGGCGTCAGGCTGGAGGGCTTGTAGACCACCGTGTTGCCGGTGACCAGGGCGGCGGCCGCCATGCCGCAACTGATGGCCAGGGGGAAATTCCAGGGCGCGATGACCGCCGCCACGCCCTTGGGCTGGTAATGCAGGCGGTTGTCCTCGCCGGGCACCGATTCAAAACGCTCTGCATTGTCGAGACGCACCATCTCGCGGGCGTAGTATTCAAGAAAATCGATGGCCTCGGCGACATCGGCGTGGGCCTGATCCCATTGCTTGCCGATCTCCAATATCTGCCAGGCGGCCAGCTCGAAATGGCGCTTGCGCGCCTGGGCGGCGGCGCGCAGCAGTAGGGCGGCACGTTCCATGGCGGGCGTGGCGCGCCATTGGGGCAGGGCGGCCTGGGCTGCCGCGACGGCTTCCTCGACCTCGCCGGGACCGGCCTGGCTGACCTGGCCGATGATTTCCTCGGGCCGCGCGGGATTGACCGAATTGCGGGTTTGTTCCGCGGGCAGTTCCGTGCCGTTGATGTACAGGGGATAGGTGGCGCCCAACCATTGCCGCACCTGGGCGAGGGCCTGGGCAAAGGCGGCGCGCTGTTCGGGGCGGGTGAAATCGGCTGCCGGTTCGTTATGGAAGCTGCCCGATGCCTGGCCCGCCGGCGCGGCGACCGCCGTTTGCGGGTTGCGCGTCGTCAGCAGGGTGCGCGGGTCGACCAGCAGTTTGTCGATCTCCTCGCCCTCGGCGAAGCTCTGGCGCAGGAAGGATTCGTTGGCGGTATTCTCCAGCAGGCGCCGCACTAGATAGGCCATGCCCGGCACCATTTGGCCGAAGGGGCAATAGAGCCGCACCCGACCGATCTGATCGCGCAGGGCCTGGCGCACCGGCTCGGCCATGCCATGGAGCACCTGGAATTCGTAGCGCTCCGGCGGCACGCGCAGGGCGCGCGCCATTTCCAGCACCGCGGCGATGGAGCGGATATTGTGGGAGCCCACCGCCAGGTCGCAGAGATCGCTGTGCTCGAGAATCCTGTAGGCGAGTTTCTCGAAATTGGCATCGGTGGCCGCCTTGTCGGTGAACACCCGCACCGGCCAGCCGTTCTGCGCGGCGTGCACCGTTTCCATGTCCCAGTAGGCGCCCTTGACCAAACGGATGTTGAGGTGCAGATCCTTCTTGCGCGCCCAGGTCAGCAGCAGGTCGAGATTGTCCTCCGTCTCCTTGTGATAGGCCTGCAGGACGATGCCGAGATGCGGATAGCGGGGATATTTTTCCCGCAGGCGGCGGTACATCGCCAGGGTGATGTCCTTGGTGCGGTGGGATTCCATGTCGATGCACAAAAAACCGCCCAAGGCCTGGACCCGGTCGTAGATCGGCTCCAGACGCGCCGTGACGGCGTCGATGGAGCCGTTGAAGTCCTGCGGCCGGATCTGGGAATAGAGCGCCGAGGGCTTGACCGAGACGTTGATCTTGGGTGCATAGCCCCAGTCGCCGCCGGGTCCCTCGAGTTGCGGCCGCAGGGGCGCCCATTTGTCCTGCGCCTCGCCCAGGCGCTGGAGCAGGTCCAGGTAGGTCGCGACATAGTCCTCGGCGTCCTCCTCGCTGATGGTGGCTTCGCCCAGGGCGTCGAGGGTAAAGGCGAAACCCTCCTGGCGCAGACGACCCAGGTGGCGGACGGCCTCGGCGGCGGTTTCGCCGACGATGAACTGCTCGGCCATGCGGCGGATGTTGCGGGCGAGGAAGCGCCGCAGCACCGCGCCGCCCAGGCGCCCGGTGACGCCCGAGGTGCGCAGCCCCCAGCGCAGAAACTCGGGCAGATCGTCGAGATCGCCGAAATATTCCTGCAAATGGCGCTGCAAGGCCTCGCCGCTGCGGATGGCGGGAAAGACGTCGATGAAGCGGAACATGCGCACCTTGAAGCTCTCCTCGCGCATGCACCAGTCGAGCACCTTGCCCGCCCAGAGATCACGGTTGAACAGCGAAGGTTTGTGATCAGCGATGGCGGCGAACAGCTCCCGGCCCCGGGCGCGAATGCGGTCGTTGCGTTGTTGATCGGTCATGGCAGGCCTCGGCGGCGATTTCAGGGGTTGCGAGGTTCTTGGCTTTTCTCTGGAAAGTCTAGCAGAGAACCGAGGCGCCGCAGGTGGGGGGGGATGGTGCGAGCAAAGGGCGGGGCTGATTGGGATGGGACGCCGCCTGAGCGACGTCCCGCATCGTGTTCCGGGTGGGTCAATTCCCGGAGGCGGCCACGCGTTGCAGCGCCTCATCGCTCCATCCCCCACCCAGTGCCTTGATCAGGGATACGCCGGCCTGCAGCCGCTGGCCGAGGATGCGCGTGGCGGCGCGTTCCGAGGCCAGGGCGGTGCGCTCCGCGTCGACCACTTCGAGATAGCTCACCAACCCGGCGCGATAGCGCTTGCCGGAGAGTTCCGCCGCCTCCCGCGCGCTGCGGGTGGCCGTGCTCTCGGCGTCGTACTGTTCGGCAAGATGGCGCAGGTCGGACAGGGCATCCTCCACCTCGCGAAAGGCGATAAGCAGGCTCTGACGATAGAGGGCCACGGCTTCCTCGTGCAGCGCTTGCGCCTGTTCCAGCCCGGCGCGGTTGCGCCCGGCATCGAAGATGGGCAGGGACAGGGCCGGCCCCAGGCCCCAGGCGCGGTTGTCCCAGGAGAACAATGACGAGAGCTCGCTGCTGCCCCAGCCGGCGCTGCCGGTGAGGCGCACCGCCGGGAAAAAGGCGGTCTGGGCCACGCCGATGCGGGCGTTGGCGGCGGCCATGCGCCGTTCGGCGGCGGCCACGTCGGGGCGGCGTTCGAGCAGCGCCGAGGGCAGGCCCGGGGCGATGGCCGGCGGTTCCAGGTCAAGGGGCGCGGCGGCCAGTACCAGGCCGGCCGGCGGTTCGCCCGCCAGCACGGCCAGGGCATGCTCGAATTGGGCGCGCAGACGGCGCAAACCAGCTTCCTCGGAGCGGGCCGAGGCCAGCTCCGTTTCGGCCCGCGCCACGTCGAGGCGCCCGACCTGACCGTTTTTAAAGAGGCTTTCCACCAGGCGCAAATTTTGCGCGCGCAGCTCCAGGGTGCGCTCCAGCAGGGCAATTTCCGCATCCAGGGTGCGCAGGCCGAAATAGCTGCGCGCCACTTCGGCATGCACGATCAGCAGCAGGTTGTGCAGATCGGCGGCGCTGGCCTGGTATTCGGCGCCCGCCGCTTCCACGGAGCGACGCACCCGCCCCCAGAGGTCGATTTCATAGCTCAGATCGAAAGGCACGTGCAGGGCGGTGGCGGTGAACGCCCCGCGGCCCGGCGCCAGATCCTCGGGGGTGCGCCCGCGCTGCACGCTGGGATCGAGATCCAGGCGCGGCAGCAGGTCGGCCTCGCTGATGCGCGCCGCGGCGCGGGCTCGTTCCAGGCGCGCCAGGGCGGCGCGCACGTCCTGGTTGGCGATGCGTGCCCGCTCCTGCAGATCATCGAGGGTGGGGTCGCCGTAAAGCCGCCACCAGGCATCCTTGGGCAGGGCATCGGCGGGGGTGGCCTGCTTCCAGGGTGCGTCCTCGCGATAGACCGGCGGTGTCATCACCTCGGGGCGCTGGTAGGCGGGGCCCAGGGTGCAGGCGCCGAGGAGCAGCGCCGTCAAGCCGATCAAGGCCGGTTTTGCCGGAAAAAAGTCAAGCATACGCAATCCTTGCTTCAGAAGAGAATGAGGTTATCTATGCCGCGCTGTCCGCCGGAACGGCCTCGGCGGCGGCTTCGCTGTCCGGCTCCTTGACCGCGATCCGGCGGCGGGCGATGAGCAGGTAGGCGGTGGGCACCACGAACAGGGTCAGCAGGGTGCCCAGGGTCATGCCGCCGAAAATCACCCAGCCGATGGCCTGGCGGCTTTCCGCCCCGGCGCCGCCGGCCAGGGCCAGGGGCACGACGCCGAGCACCATGGCGCCGGTGGTCATGAGAATCGGCCGCAGGCGCAGGGTCGCCGACTCGATCACCGCCTCGAGCTTGCTCAGGCCCTCCTCGCGCAACTGGTTGGCGAACTCGACGATGAGGATGCCGTGCTTGGTGATGAGCCCGACCAATGTCACCAGGCCGATCTGGCTATAGATGTTGAGGGTATGCCCGGTCAGCCACAGGGCGCCCAGGGCGCCGGTCACCGACAGAGGCACGGAAAGCATGATGATGAAGGGATCGAGAAAGCTCTCGAACTGCGCCGCCAGCACCAGGTAGATAAAGGCCAGGGCGAGCAGGAAGGTGACGTAGAGGCTGGCGCTCGATTCCTTGAATTCGCGCGACGGACCGTCGTAGTCGACCACCGCCCCGGCCGGCAGGACGCGCTCGGCGATCCTTTCCAACTCACTCAGGGCCTCGGACAGGGCGTAGCCCGGCGCCAGGTTGGCGGTGATCTTGGCGGCGCGCAGCTGGTTGAAATGGTTGAGCTCGCGCGGCGCCACCGTTTCCTCGACGCGCACCAGGTTGGAGAGCTGGATCATCTCGTCGCCGCGCCCGCGCACGTAGATGGCCGAAAGGTCCGAGGGGCTGGCGCGGTCGGCGTCTTCCACCTGCACCACGACATCGTACTGCTTGCCCTCGCGCTTGAAGCGCGTCACCTGTCGGCCCCCGAGGAGGGTTTCCAGGGTGCGGCCGATGGTCGCCACTTCCACGCCCACATCCAGCGCCTTGTCGCGATCGACCTGCACCGCGAGTTGTGGCTTGTTGAGCTTGAGATCCGTGTCGAGATTGAGGAACCCCGGCCATTCGCGCGCCTCGGCGAGCACGGCGTCGGTCATTTTCTGCAACTCCTCGTAGGGCGCGCTGGTCTGAATGACGAACTGCACCGGCTGGGCGATGGCGCTCTGCCCCAGGGAGGGCGGATTCACGGCAAAGGAGAGAATGCCGGGGATTCCGCCGAACAGCTGGGGCTGCATCTCCTGGGCGATGTCCTGTTGCTTGCGCGCGCGCTCCTCCCAGTCGGTGAGGCCCGAGAAGGAGATGATCTGCGAGACCACGGGAAAGCCGGTGACGACGAAATAGCGCTCCACCTCGGGGGTGGCGGCGAACACCTGCTCCATCATGCGCGCGTAGCGGTCGGTGAAGGCCACGGTGGCGCCTTCCGGAGCGATGCCCACGCCGACGATGGTGCCGCGGTCCTCCGTGGGGGCCAGTTCCGACTTGAGAAGGCCAAAGAGAAAATAGGCCGAGCCGGCGGTCAGCAGCCCGACCAGAACCACCACAGCGCTGGCGCGCAGGGATTGGCGCAGCAGCCAGCGATAGCCGTCGGTCATGCGCACCATGCCCTTCTCGATGACGTTGTACAGGGGATGATGGCTGGTTCGGTGACGCAGCAGCTTGGAGCACATCATGGGCGAGAGGGTCAGGGCGACGAAGCCCGACACCAGCACCGCCCCGGCCAGGGTCAGGGCGAATTCGGTGAACAGCCGCCCCGTGCGCCCCTCCATGAAGCCGATGGGGGCATAGACCGCCGCCAGGGTCAGGGTCATGGCGATGACCGCGAAGGCGATTTCGCGGCTGCCCTTGAAGGCCGCCTGCACCGGTGAAAGACCGTCCTCGACATGGCGGTAGATGTTTTCCAGCATGACGATGGCGTCGTCGACCACCATGCCGATGGCCAGCACCAGGGCGAGCAGGGTCAGGGTGTTGATGGAGAAGCCGAAGGCGTACATGATGCCGAAGGCGCCGATCAGCGACACCGGGATGGTGACCAGCGGCACCAGGGTCGAGCGCACCGAGCGCAGGAAAAAATAGATGACGAGGATGACCAGCACCACCGCCTCGGCGATGGTGGTGAAGACGTTCTTGATCGAGCGGTCGATGAAAATCGAGCTGTCGTAGGCCACCTCGACGCGCATGCCGGCGGGCAGGGCTTCTTCAATGCGCGGCAGCATTTCCCGCACGCCCTGGGAAATGTCGAGGGGGTTGGCGGTGGCCTGGCGCACCACGCCGAGGGCCACCGCCGGCTGCCCCTTGAAGCGCACCACGGTGCGTTCGCTGCGCGCGCCGAGCTCCACCCGTCCCACATCCTTGAGCCGCACCAGATAGTCGTCGACGCGGCGCAGGATGAGCTCCTCGAACTGCTCGGGGGTGCGCAGGTCGGTTTCGGCGAGCACGGTGAACTCGCGCTCCCGCGATTCGATGCGGCCCGAGGGGATCTCGACGTTTTGCTGGCGCAGGGCGTTTTCCACGTCTTGCGGGCTGAGGCGGTAGGCCGCCAGGCGCGCCCGGTCGAGCCACACGCGCATGGCGTAGCGTCGGTCGCCGAGGATCATGACGTTGGCCACCCCCTGGATGTTCTGTAGGCGGTCCTTGACGAAGCGGTCGGCGTAGTCGGTGATTTCCAGCGGGCTGTGATTGCTCGACGAAAAGGCCAGGTAGATGGTCGGTTGGGCATCGGCCTCGACCTTGCTGATGACCGGCTCGTCGACCTCGTCGGGCAGCAGGCCGCGCACCCGCGAAACGCGGTCGCGCACGTCGTTGGCCGCCTCGTCGGGGTTGCGGGTGAGTTTGAATTTAATGGTGATCTGGCTTTTCTCGGGACGCGACACCGAGGTCAGCACGTCGATACCCTCGATGCCGGCCAGGCTCTCCTCCAGGGTCTGGGTGATCTGGGATTCGATGATTGCGGCGGTGGCCCCGGGATAGACGGTTTCGACGTTGACCACCGGCTCGTCGATCTTGGGATACTCGCGCACCGAAAGGCGCTGGTAGCTGATCAGGCCGATGAGCACGATGACCAGGCTCATGACCGTGGCGAGCACCGGGCGGCGGATGGAGATGTCGGACAGCACCATGGCGTCAGCCCCCGTTCCCGCTCGCGGCGCCCGTGGCGGGCAGCACCGTGACCGGCATGCCGGGACGCACCTTGATTTGGCCGGCGGTGATGACCGTATCGCCCTGCTCCAGGCCGCGCAGGATTTCCACCAGGCCGTCGCGGCGCAGGCCGAGTTCGACCTCGACAACCTCCACCTGGCCGCCGACCACGCGGTACACCAACTGGCGGGTGCCTTCGGGCACCAGGGCTTCCTCGGGCACCATCAGTGCCGCGTGCCGCTCTTCCAGCACCAGGTTGACGCGGGCGAACATGCCGGGGCGCAGCACCCCGTCGGCATTGGCCACCTTGGCGCGCACCAGCAGGCTGCGGCCGTTGACGTCGACCTGGGGATCGATGGCGAAAACTTCTCCGGCAAAGGCCCGGTCCGGCACGGCGTCGACGCTCACGGCCAGACCCTGTCCGGTTTTGATGCTGGCGGCAAAACCTTCCGGAACGCGGAAGTCGACCTTGATAAGATCGATGTCGTCGAGGGTGACGATGGCCTCGCCGGGGTTGAGGTAGGTGCCCACGCTGACCCGGCGCAGACCGAGCAAACCGGAAAAGGGTGCGCGGATCACGGTCTTGGCCAACTGGGCCTCGGTCAGGCGCAGACTGGCTTCATCGAGACGCCACTGGGCAAAGGCTTCATCGCGCTCACGTTCAGAAATGGCCTGATCCTTGAGCAGCACCTCGGCGCGGCGGATGTTGGCCTCGCTCAGGCCCAGGCTGGCCGCCGCGCGATCGCGCTCGGCCTGGAGCACCGACGGATCGAGACGCACCAGCACCTGGCCGGCGCGCACCCGCTGCCCTTCGCTGAGGGCGAGCTCGCTCACCTTGCCGGCGATTTCCGCGGTGACGACCACCGCTTCGTTGGCATGCAGGGTGCCCACCGCCGTCAGTTGGCGATGGGCCGGAGCGATCCGTACTTCCACCGCTTCCACCGGCAGTCCCGGCGGCGGGCCGGCCGGTGCCTCCGCGGCGGACGGCTCATCGGCCTGGGAGTTGGGCAGGCTCATCAATAAAATGGCCGTCAGCAGACCGATGAGAATCAGCGTGGGCCAGGCAATCAGCAGGAGGCGACGGCGGGTGACGGATTTCAGGGACATGCTGGACCTCGTGAATGAAAAGGGAGTGAATGCTCACTCCGAAGCAGAAGACAAAAAAAAGATTTCCGATATACTCAGCGCTTGAGCCCGTCCCAGCAGGCGTCCACGGTGAGGCGCACCAGATTGTCATCGACCGGCTGGCGGCCGCTGATATGCTCCTTGGCGAGGGCGACGATGGGGCCAAAGGCAATGGATTCGAGCACCGGCATGGGGGCATCCTTGATGATCTGCTGACTGCGCGCCTCGGCCAGCAGTTGCCGAATGATCTCGGATTCCTCGGGGAACTGCGGCTCGCCGGCAAAGGCGTAGGGCGAGTAATGGTATTGCTCCATGAAGCGAAATTCCTGGGGCTCGGCGATGAACCAGCGCAGCAGGCGGGTGAAGAGCAGGATAAAGCGCTCGCGGATGGGCTGCTCGCGGGGATAATCGGCAAAAATCCGGGCATGGGCGCTGGCGTGCAGTTCGTGGAAAACCGCGTGGATGAGGGCGTCCTTGTCCTTAAAGTAGCGGTAAATGGTGCCGACGCCGACGCCGGCGCGCTCGGCGATGAGGGAGGTGGGCGCACCGTGAAAGCCGCGCTCGGCGAACAGAACCAGCGCGGCATCGAGAATGGCGCGCTGCTTGTCGGGTTTGGTTTCGGACATGGCAAAACCTTTCTCGGAGTGAACGATCACTCCGCACTATAGTTACAAAAGATCTTGCCGTCAAGGATTCCGATGAATACGAGCGCTCAGCGGCAGGAGTCAGCCGAGATCGAACAGCAGAAAGCGCGCGGTCTCCAGGGCATGCAGTTGCAAGGTCTTCTCTTCGCTCAGCGCCGCTCCGTCGCCCGCCATCAACCCCTGTCCATTCAGTTTTAGGCGACCGTCCACCATTTGCAGCCAGGCGTGGCGGCCGGGAGCCAGGGGCCGGACGTGCGCATCGCCGTTGTCGAGCAGGCCGTAATAAACCCGCGCGTCCTGGTGGATGACCGACGCGCCGTCGTCGCCCTCCGGTGAGGCAAGCAGTTGCAGGCCCGGCTTGGCGAGATCGAAGCTTTTCTTTTCATAGCCGGGAGGCAAACCCTGGCGTTCCGGAAAAATCCAGATCTGAAAAAAATGCACCGGCTCGCGGTCGGACGGGTTGTATTCGCTGTGGCGAATGCCGGTGCCGGCGGAGAACATCTGCAACTCGCCGGGGCCGATGGTTTCGCGGTTGCCGAGGTTGTCCCGGTGTTCGAGGGCGCCGCTGATGACGAAGGAAAAAATTTCCATGTCACGGTGTTCGTGCATGCCGAACCCGGCACCGGGCGCGACGCGATCCTCGTTGATGACCCGCAGTTGGCGAAAGCCCATGTGACTCGGGTCCTGATAGGTATGAAAGGAAAAGCTATGGCGGCTTTCCAGCCAGGATTCACGGCCGAGGCCACGCTCGGCCGATGGGCGGATGCGGATCACAGGGACCTCCCGCTTAATGATTGTGGCCGTGGCCGGCCGCTGCGCGTTCCGGATCCAATTTATTGCTGAGCAGACGGTCGATGGACAGGGCGCCGGCGCCGCGGATCAACAACGCCAGGGACATGCCGATGGCCAGCAGGTGAAATTCGAAGCCTTCACCCGCTTGGTTGCCCGACCAGTTCATGAAGAAGCCGTGAGGCAAATGGACCAGGAAAATGGCGCCGAGCATCACACCGCCGATGCCCAAGGCGGCGATGCGGGTCAGGGCACCGAAGATCAGGCCGAGGGCGCCGAAAAATTCGGCCAGCACCACCAACAGGGCGAGAAGATAGGGAATCCCCATCGTCTCGGTGAAAAAGCCCATGGTCCCTGCAAAGCCGTAGCCGCCGAACCAGCCCAGCAGCTTCTGGGCGCCGTGAGGAAACATGACGATGCCCAGGGCCAGGCGCACGAACAGCGCGCCGTAATCGTTTTCGGTATGAAGCAGTTTGTTCAACATGATCAGCCTCCCCGGTCGTGGGACGGATGAATTTGGCTTGTGCTCTATATTAGAAATCTTACCTTTGTGGTTATCTATGTCAATGCTCAAGAAAATGACTGACGAATGCATTTTTTCTGCTAGGTTTAGAAAATGGACTGACTCGGGAGGAGCTTGGCCATGAGCCTCAAGGATATTCTCTATCGTCGTAGCATTCGAAAATACACCGCCGAACCCGTCGCCGAGCCGGATATGGAAGATCTGCTGCGCGCCGCCATGGCCGCGCCCTCGGCGGGCAATGCGCAACCCTGGCACTTCGTCATCCTCACCGAGCGGCGCCTGCTCGATGCCATCGCCGATTTTCATCCCTACGCGGGCATGACCCGCGAGGCGCCGGCCGCCATCCTGGTCTGCGCGGATCCGTCCCTGGAGAAATATCCCGGCTATTGGGTGCAGGATCTGAGCGCGGCGGTGGAAAACCTGCTCCTCGCCGCCCAGAGCAAGGACCTGGGCGCCGTCTGGGTCGGCATCTATCCGACGGAAGAGCGGGTACGCAAGGTGCGCGAACTCCTCGCCATTCCAGAACCGATCATCCCCTTCGCCCTGGTGCCCTTCGGCCATCCGGCGGAAAAGAAACCCCCGTCCGAGCGCTACAATCCGGAGCGCGTGCATCGCAACGGCTGGAAGGGCTGATGAAGATTTTGGGTCTTGTCTCGTCCTGTCGTTGATCGGTCATGATCCTTTTTGATCAGATCTGATCGGGTCCCTTTCGCTTGAACATTTAAATCATTCCCAAGGAGGCATTCCATGTCCGCAACCACCTTCAAGGCCCTCATCGTCGAGGAAGCCGAGCCGAAAAAATTCACCCGCCGCATCGGCGAGCGCCAACTCAGCGACTTGCCGTCCGGGGATCTGCTGATCCGCGTGCGCTATTCGTCGCTGAATTACAAGGACGCCCTCTCGGCCACCGGCAACAAGGGCGTCACCCGCAACTTCCCCCATACGCCGGGCATCGACGCCGCCGGCGAGGTGGTGGAATGCACCTGCGGCCGCTACCAGCCCGGCGACCAGGTGTTGGTCACCGGTTACGACCTGGGCATGAACACCCCCGGCGGTTTCGGCCAGTACATCCGCATTCCCTGCGAATGGGCCGTGAGGCTGCCCCAGGGGCTGAGCCCGCGCGGGAGCATGATCCTCGGCACCGCCGGCTTCACCGCCGGGCTCTGCGTCTACAAGCTGGAACAGGCAGGCGTGGTGCCCGGCGACGGTGAGGTTCTGGTGACGGGCGCCACGGGCGGCGTCGGCAGCATCGCGGTGGGCATCCTCGCCCGGCAGGGCTACCGGGTGACGGCGGTCACGGGCAAACCCGCCGCGGCCGACTTCCTCAAAACCCTGGGGGCCGCCGAGATCCTCTCCCGCGAGGCGGTCCTCGAGGGCGCCGAGCGCCCCCTGATGAAGGAGCGCTGGGCGGGAGTGGTCGACGTGGTCGGCGGCGACCTGCTGGCGGCGGCCGTCAAGGCCACGCGCTACGGCGGCGCGGTGAGCTGCTGCGGATTGGTCGGATCCCCGGATCTCAACCTCAACGTGTTCCCCTTCATCCTGCGCGGGGTCAGTCTCCTCGGCGTCGATTCGGTGCAGTGCCCCCTGGAGCCGCGCCTGGAGGTGTGGGGCAAGCTGGCGGGGCCCTGGAAGCCCGCGCACCTGGAAGAAACGGCCCAGGTATGCACCCTGGAGGAGTTGGAGGACCGAATCCACGCGATCCTCAAGGGGCAGCTTCAGGGGCGCGCCCTGGTGGATCTGGGATGATGCAGGACGCCGGACACCTGACCCGGGAGGCGCAACGCAGGAGAATCCAGGAGATTTGCCATGAGTGAACTGGTTTTGCTGGAGGTGGCGGACGGCATCGCCACTCTGACCATCAACCGTCCCCAGGTGATGAACGCCCTCAACAACGAAACGCTGCTGGCCCTGCGCAACCGCATCGACGCTCTCGACAGCGATGCGCGGGTCCGGGTGATCATCCTCACCGGCGCCGGGGAGAACGCTTTCGTCGCCGGCGGCGACATTTCGGCCATGCGGGATTTTGGTCCCCTGGAGGCGCGCGCCATGGCGCAGCAGGCGCAGGAGGTGCTCAATGTCATCGAGCGCTGCGGCAAGCCGGTCATCGCCGCCGTCAACGGGTATGCCCTGGGCGGCGGCTGCGAGTTGGCCATGGCCTGCGACCTGCGCATCGCCGGGGAGAAGGCCCGCTTCGGCCAGCCCGAGGTCAATCTCGGCATCATTCCCGGCTGGGCGGGCACCCAGCGCCTGGCGCGCCTGGTGGGCAAGGGCCGGGCGCTGGAGTTGCTGTTCAGCGGCGAAATGATCGATGCCCAGGAAGCCTGGCGCATCGGTCTGGTCAATCGCGTGGTGCCCCAGGAACTGTTGCTGGAAGAAACCCGCAAGTTCGCCCGGGTGATCGCCGCAAAAGGGCAGGTGGCGGTGCGCCTGTGCAAGGAAGCGGTGGTCAACGGCCTGGAGATGGATGGCCTGCGCGCCGCGCGCTACGAAGCGGAGTTGTTCGGGCTGTGCTTTGCCACCCAGGACCAGAAGGAGGGCATGAGCGCCTTTCTGGAAAAGCGAAAAGCTAAGTTTCAAAATTGTTGAACCGAATCTTTTTTGTGAACAAGCGCCGGATTTGCTTTTGGGATGCTATAATAAAAATGCTTTCCTGGAAGTTATGCGGCAAATGCATCCTTTTGCCGCAGGCGGAAGGCGGAAAGGAGACAGGGTTCATGAAACGGCTGACGACATATCTGGTCACTCTCGCCCTGCTGGTCGGGCTCAGCGGCTGTGCCGCCATGACCCCGTCGGGCACCGATGCCAAAGTCAAGTGTCCGGCCTGCGGGTATGAGTTCGAGGTCCCCAAAGTTCATAATTAATCCCCTTGAGCGCCCCTAGCCGCCGGCGGCAGGGGGCGTTTCCTTTTCTTCCTTCCCCGCTCGAGCGGTTTGCATCGGGAAGAAATATTTGCGAAACTGAAGCCCTTCGCGACCAGTCCAGGGAGGGTTCATGTTTCGCTTTATTCACGCCGCCGATATCCATCTCGACAGTCCCCTGCGCGGACTGGAAGCCTATCCCGATGCCCCCCTCGATGAAATCCGCGGCGCGACCCGCCGCGCCTTCGACAATCTCATCGACCTGGCCCTGGACGAGCAGGTGGCCTTCGTGCTGCTGTGCGGCGATCTCTATGACGGCGACTGGAAGGATTACAATACCGGCCTGTATTTCGCCCAGCGCATGGGGCGCCTACGCCAGGCCGGCATCCGCGTGTTCATGGTTTCCGGCAATCATGATGCCGCGAGCCACATCACCCGCCATCTGCAATGGCCCGACAATGTCCAGGTTTTTTCCAGCAAAAAGCCCCAGACGGTATTGCTGAAGGATCTCGGTGTCGCCCTGCACGGCCAGGGTTACGCCCAGCGCGCCCAAAGCGACAACCTGGCCGCCGCCTATCCTCAGGGGCATGCGGACTGGTTCAACATCGGCCTGCTGCACACCGCCCTCAACGGTCGACCGGGCCACGAACCCTACGCGCCCTGTTCCCTCGATCAACTGCGCGCCAAAGGCTACGACTACTGGGCCCTGGGCCATGTGCATCAGCGCGAGATTGTCCAGGAGGCGCCCTGGGTGGTGTTTCCCGGCAATCTCCAGGGGCGCCACATCCGTGAAACCGGCTCCAAGGGCTGCACCCTGGTGACGGTGAAGGACGGCGTCGTCGAGGCGGTGGAGCATCGCGTTCTCGACGTGCTGCGCTGGGCCTGCTGCAGGGTGGATCTGAGCGGCGCGGCGAGCGAGGAAGAGGCCTACGGGCTGGTGCGCGCCGCTTTGGCCGAGCACAAAGCCCAGGCCGAGGGTCGGACCCTGGCCCTGCGCCTGATCCTCGACGGCCGCACGCCGGTGCATGCCCTGCTGCATGGCCAGGCGGCGCGCTGGACCGAGGAGTTTCGCGCCCTGGCTGCTTCCTTCGGCGATCTCTGGCTGGAGAAGCTGCGCTTTGGCACCCAGGCCGATACCGATCTCGGCGCCGATCTCGGCGATGACTCGCCCTTTGCCGGTTTGTTGCGCTTTCTCGCCGAGGTGCAACTTGAGGGGCATCGTCTCTACGATCTGGTGCCCGAGCTCGGGGAATTGCGCAACCGCCTGCCGGCGGAACTTCTCGGCGGCGAGGATCCCTTCGACCCAACCGAGGCCGGGCAGCTCGCGGAGTTGCAGCAGGACGTACGCGAACTGCTCCGGGCGCGCCTGCTCAGTTCGGGGAGGCCCGCATGAAGCTGGCGCGTCTCGAACTCAAGGCCTTTGGTCCCTTCACGGATAAAATCCTGGATTTTTCCGGGGCGCTGCCGGGCCTGCACATCGTCTTTGGCCGCAACGAAGCGGGCAAAAGCAGTTCGCTGCGCGGGCTCAAGGCACTGCTCTACGGGTTTCCCGAGCGCACCACCGACAACTTCGTGCATCCCAACGAGCAGTTGCTGGTGAGCGGCCGGCTACACAGCGCCGATGGGCGCGAACTGGTGTTTCAGCGGCGCAAGAAGCGCAAGGCCGATCTGCTCGATGGCCAGGGCGATCCGTTGGACCCAGGCGAACTGGCGGCTTTTCTCCACGGCATCGAGCCCGGAGTCTTCGACGCCCTGTTCGGCATCGACCATGAAACCCTCGTCAGCGGCGGTCAGGAGATTCTCGAGCAAAAGGGGGATGTGGGCCGCTCCCTGTTTGCCGCGGGAACCGGCATCGCGTCCCTGCGCCGCATCCTCGACGACCTGCGCGAGGAAAGCGAGGCTCTCTACAAGGCGCGGGGTGCCAAGCCGGAAATCAACCAGGCCTTGGCCGATTTTCGCGACCAGCAAAAGATCCTGCGCGAGGCGGCCCTGGCCGGCAGCGACTGGAAAAAGCTGCAGCAGGGCCTGCACGAGGCGCAAGAGGCTCTGGACCAGCTGCGCGAGGAGCAGCGCCAGTGCGAGCGCCTCCGGCGCCATCTGGAACGCCTGCGCCAGGCCCTGCCGCAATTGGTGCAGCGCCGCGCCCTGCTGGACGCGCTATCGGCCTTGGGGGACGTCATCCCCCTGCCGGACGATTTCAGCCAGACGCGCCGCCGTGCCGAGGAGCAGAAGCGCGCCGCCGATCAACGCCTGCGCGGTGCCCGGCAGCGCCTGAGCGATCTCGCCCAGCGCGCGGCGGGGCTGACTCCGCCCCGGACCTTGCTCGATCAGGCCGGGAGCGTCGAGGAACTGGCGCGACGGCTCGGCGAATACCGCAAGGGTTTGCAGGATCGCCCCAACCTCGATGGAAGGCGGCGCCAGCTCAAAAGCGAAGCCGGCGACCTGCTGCGGCAGATTCGCCCCGATCTGGCCCTGGACGCGATGGAAAGCCTGCGGCCCCTGCTGGCGCGGCGCAAGACCATTCACCAGTTGGGGGCGCGTCGGGAAGCCCTGGAGCAGAGTCTGCGCGGCGCGGAGCGTCAGGTCCGCGAACTTTCCGGAGAACGGGAAAGGCTGCGTCAGGCCCTGGCCGAAGGGGGCGCGCCGCCGGATGCCGAAGCCCTGCAGCGGATGCTCAACCGCGCGCAGCAGGCGGGGGAGGTGGACGAGGATCTGCGTGCGCGTCGCCGCGCCCGGGACAGCGATGAGCAGGGTCTCGCCGCCGAGCTCAAGCGCTTGGGGCTGTGGAGCGGTCCCTGGTCGGCGCTGCTCGAGCTTGGCCTGCCTTTCGCGCAGCGACTCAACCAGGAAGAAGAGCGGCAGCGGCGCTTGCTTGACGAACAGGCGCGCTTGCAGCGCCTGCGGCAGGAGTTGCAGGACCAACATCGACGCCTGGCCCAGGACAAGGCCGAGATGGAGGCGGGCGGCGAACCGCCCACGGAACAGGAACTGCGGCGGCTGCGCCGCAGCCGCGATCAGGGCTGGCAATTGCTGCGCCGCCAGTGGCTGGCGGGCGAGGACGTCGCCGTCGAGGCGCGCGCCTATCATGCCGAACTGCCCCTGCCCGAGGCCTTCGAGCAGGCCATGGGCACGGCGGATGAGACCGCGGATCGCCTGCGCCGCGAAGCCGCGCGCGTTCATCAATACGCCGCGCTGGTCGTGCAAGGCGATGCCGTTGCGACGCGCCTTGTCGAGGTGCGGCGGGAAGAGGAGGCGCAGGCCGCGGCCGCCGCGGAGTTTGAGCGGGATTGGCAGGCCCTCTGGGCACCCTGCGGCATTCGCCCCAGGTCCCCGCGGGAGATGGTTTTGTGGTGCGCGGAGATGGAAAAATTGCGACTGCGGGTGGAAGCCTGGCAGCGCACCGGCGCCGAGCTTGCCGATCTTGACGAGCGCCGTGGACGGCTGCGCCAGGCGCTGCTGGATGAACTCGTCCGTCTGGGCGACGGCACGGCATTGCGCGGGGAGGAATTGGGCGAGGTTCTGCGCCACGCGCTAAGGGTCGCGCGGCGCCTGGAACAGGACGCGCGGCAGCGCGCCGAGCTGGCCGCGCGGCTGCGGGATCTGGAAAGCTCCCTGTTGCGCGCTCGGGGGGAACACGAGGAGGCGCGCAGCGCTCTGGACGCCTGGCGCGATCACTGGCACGGGCTGCTGACCGACCTCGGCCTGCCCGCCGACGCCTTGCCCGGCGAGGTCGACGACTTTGTCGAAACTCTGCAGAAATGCTCTGATCTGCTGCGCCAGGCCGAGGACTTTCACAAGCGCATCGAGGGCATCGATCGCGATGTCCAGAACTACGTCGCCGCGGTGCGCGCCTTGCAAGCCCAGGTCGCCCCCGATCTGGTTGACATGGAGCCCGATCAGGCCCTGGTCCAGATCCAGTCCCGCCTGAATCGGGCGCGCGAGGAGCACAGCCGCCTGCAACAGCTTGCCGAGGACCGCCTCCAGCTCGAAGACGACATCCGTCAGGCCGGCAGCGAATTGCAGGGGGCCGAGGGCGAGCTGGCACGGCTCTGCCGCATGGCCCGCTGCCCCGACGTGGCGGGTCTCGATGGTGCGGAGCGCCGCTGGACGGAGTATCGGCGGCTGCGCGAGCGTCTTGCCGATGTGGAGGCCAACCTGGTGCGGATCGGCGAGGGCCTGAGCCTGGCCGAGCTCGAGGAGCAGGCCGGGCAGGTTGACGCCGATGAACTGCCGACGCGCCTAGCCGAATTGTCGCGCGAGATCAGCGAACGCCTCGATCCCGAAGCCAGCCGCCTCAACCAGAAAATCGGCGAAATCCGCACCGAGCTGCAACGCATGGACGGCGGCCCCCGCGCCGCCCTGGCCGCCGAACAGGCCGAACGCACCCTGGCCCGCCTGCGGCGCCTGGTGGAACGCTACGCGCGCCTGCGCGTCGCGGCCCAGGTGTTGGACCATGAAATCGAGCGCTACCGCGCGCAAAATCAGGATCCGCTCCTGGCCCTCGCCGGACGCCATTTCACCGCCCTTACCCTCCACGCCTTTTCCGGCTTGCGCGCCGATGTCGGCGACCAGGGCCAACCGATCCTGGTCGGCGTGCGCGCCGACGGCCGGCTGCTCGATGTCGCCGGCATGAGCTCCGGTACCCGCGACCAGCTCTACCTCGCCCTGCGCCTGGCCTCCCTCGAATGGCGCCTGGAACGCCACGAGGCCATGCCCTTCATCGTCGACGACATCCTCATCAACTTCGATGACGAGCGCTCCCGGGCGACCCTGCAAACCCTGGCGGAGTTGGGACGCCGCAATCAGGTGATCCTCTTCACCCATCACCGCCAGGTGGTGGAAACGGCGGAAGAGCTCAGGGAGGCGGGGTTGGTGGCGGTGCATGTGCTCTAACTCTGGTGCCCGGGCGACCAAGGTCCGCCTGAGCCTCATTTTGCTTACCTGATCCCTTTACTGTATTGTTTTTAAATAAATATTTTTCGGGGAGTGCCTTATGTCATTCGAACTCTCGACGATTGCCCTATCGGTTCTGGAAAAAAGTCCCTTTCAGGTGTTCTGTGTCGATGAAGCCGGGAGGATTCAATTTATCAATGACTGCGCCTGCCGCGAACTGAGCACTTCGCGGGAGGAACTTCTCCTCCAGAGTTTTTTCACCGTCTGTCCCTATCTGAGTTCATCTTCCTGGCCGGAGCGCTGGCGGCACATTCATGAGGGCCTCTGCCGGGAATTCGAGGTTCAGCAAAGACTCCCTGATGGCAGGAACCGCGAGCTCAAGGTCAGTGTGCAGCCTCTTATCCTGGGCACCGAAAAAATGGCTTGCTTTTTTGTGCGGGATATTTCTGAGCAGAAACTCTTCGCGCGGCAAATGCAACGCAGTCATGCCCACTTTGAGGCATTGGCGCAAATTGGAATGATGACTGACAAGTCGATTATCGAAATTTGCGATTTCGCCTTGGAGGGGATTGTCAAGATGACCGAGAGCGATATCGGTTATATCTATTTCTATTCCGAGGACCGTCAACAGTTTTCCCTGTATTCCTGGTCTCAGGAGGTGATGAGCCAGTGCTCGATTGTCGATCCGCAAACCGTTTACGATCTGGACAAAACCGGTATTTGGGGAGAACCGGTGCGGCAAAGGCGGCCTATGGTCGTCAATGACTATCAAGCCCCCCACCCCTTGAAAAAAGGTTACCCGCCGGGGCACGCCAAGCTTTTTCGCTATCTCACCATCCCCGTGTTCAATGGGCGGGAAATCGTGGCGGTGGTCGGCGTTGCCAACAAGGCCACGAATTACGACGAGGCCGATGTGCGGCAGCTGCAGTTGTTCATGGAGGGGGTGTGGCGGTTGATTGAGCGCCGGCGCATGGAGGAGGAACTGTACCAGGCCCGCGAGCTTGCCGAAGCGGCGAATCGCGCCAAAAGTGAATTTCTTGCGACCATGAGCCATGAGATTCGCACTCCCATGAGCGGCATCATTGGTATGGCCGAATTGCTGCGTCTGACGCCCATCAACGCCGAGCAGACGCAATATCTCGATTTCATGCAGGCGAGCGCGGAAAATCTGTTGGGTCTCATCAATGACATTCTCGATTTGGCGCGGATTGAGGCAGGCAAGATCAGTCTATCCCAAAGCGATTTTTCCCTGCGCGGCATTTTGGAGGAAATTTGCGCATCCCAACGGCACCTGCTCGCCGCAAAAAAATTACGGCTGGAGGTGGATGTCGACCCCTCTCTGCCGGATGTGCTGGTTGGCGATGCCACCCGGGTGCGGCAAATTCTGCTGAACATCCTGGGCAATGCCGTGAAGTTTACCGAGGCCGGACGCATATTTGTGCAGGCAAGGGTTTTCGAGCAAAGAGGACAAGGCGTTAAGGTCAGGGTCAGCATCACCGATACGGGGATTGGCATGAACGCGGAAGTGCTCAGCCGGATTTTTTCCCCCTTTGAACAGGCCGATTCCAGCACCGCGCGCTATTACGGCGGCAGTGGCCTGGGTTTGTCCATCAGTAAAAGGTTGATGGAAATGATCGGTGGCAGCATCGAGGTGGAAAGCCAGGAGCAGCAGGGAAGCACTTTTCATCTCGTTTTTCCCCTTGAGAAACCCGGCCGGCGTCAGGAATCGGGCAGCCCTCCGGGCAAAGCAGCCAAAACCAGCGGATCGGCCTTGTCGTTGCGTATCCTGGTCGTGGAGGACGACGAAATGGTGCGCAATTATCTTTCCTCCCTGCTCGGGCACCTGGGACACCAGGCCGTCTGCTGCGCGAGCGGCATGGTCGCTTTGGCGCAATGGCAAAAGGATCCTTTTGACGTTGTGTTCATGGATATCGGCATGCCAAAGATGGATGGTTTCACGGTGCTCAGCCACCTGCGCCGATTGGAGGAGCAATGTGGCAGGCGGCAACCGGTCATCGCCCTGACCGCTCATGCCATGAAGGGTGATCGTGAAAAATGCCTGCAGGCGGGTTTTGACGAGTACCTATCCAAACCCTTCAAAATCACTGACGTCGAGGCTTTGCTGAACAGAGTGCCGAGCCGATAACCTGGCGATGACGCGATTTTGTTGTTTGGATGTCGAATCGATCATTCCGCGCGAAAAATGCCGTGGGCGGCAGGCAATTTTTTTCTGCCCCTGAAATCGTTGGGTAAATCGCAATTGATAACACACCGTCGAGCCTTGTCCGGCAGACGGCGACTTTTTGGGCTAAAATATGACCGAAGAACTCATGTATCCCATTCCGGGAGGTGAATCATGTTGCGTGCCCTTTTGGCGCTCGCCGCTTCGCTCCTGCCGCTCGCCATCCTGGCCTGTGGTGGCGGGGGAGGGGGCAGCGCGTCCAAGGATCCCCTGCCGCCGTCGAGTTTAACCCTGAGCTTCACGCCCGTGGCCGAAGGCTTGTCCAGGCCGACGGTCATCACCCATGCCGCTGACGGCAGTGGGCGGTTGTTTCTCGTCGAACAGTCCGGCACCATCCGCATCCTGCGCGACGGTGGATTGCTGGGCGCGCCTTTTCTGCAGATTGCCGATCGCCTGGTGAGCGGCGGCGAACAAGGTTTGCTGGGCCTGGCTTTTCCGCCGGGATTCAGCCAGAAAGGCTATTTTTATGTCAACTACACCCGCGCCGGGGACGGTGCCACGGTCGTGAGCCGCTTTTTCGTGTCGGCCGATCCCGATGTCGCCCAGCCTGATAGCGAGCAAATCCTGCTGACCCTTGCCCAGCCATTTGCCAACCACAACGGTGGCCAACTCGCCTTCGGTCCCGACGGCTTTCTTTATGTTGGCGTCGGGGACGGCGGCAGCGGCGGCGATCCCTTGGGCAACGGACAAGACCTTTCGTCCCTGCTCGGCAAGCTGCTGCGCCTCGATGTCGAAGCGGGTGTTTTTCCCTACGCCGTTCCCTCCGGCAACCCTTTCGTTTCCGTACCGGGTGCCCGCGACGAAATCTGGGCGAGTGGCCTGCGCAATCCTTGGCGCTTTTCCTTTGATCGCCTGAGGGGCGATCTTTTTGTCGCTGATGTCGGCCAGAGCCGCTGGGAGGAAATCAATTTCGCGCAGGCCGGGACCGCCGGGGGCGCCAATTACGGCTGGAATGTCCTGGAAGGCCCGGATTGCTTCAGCCCCGCCGTCGGCTGCACAGAGCCGCCGGACTACCTGCCGCCGGTGGCTTTTTACGGTCGTGAACTCGGTGTTTCCGTGACCGGAGGTTACGTCTATCGTGGCCCAGACAATCCTGGACTGCAGGGGTTCTATGTCTACGGGGATTTCGGCAGCGGCCGGATCTGGGGCCTAAGTCGCGCGGGGGGCGTCTGGGCGAACGAACTTCTCGCGGAAACGGACTTGAACATCTCCACTTTCGGTGAGGATGAGTCAGGCAGGCTCTATTTGGCCGATTACTCTGGCGGAAGGGTTTATCGGATTGATGAACAATGAGGTGGTGCAGGGGGAGGCACAACAGATCGGGCAGGAGCGAAAAAGAAAAGGGGCTGGCTTTTCAGCCAACCCCTTGATTTTCTTTTGGTGGAGCTAGGCGGGATCGAACCGCCGACCTCTTGAATGCCAT
>NZ_JAUVWH010000134.1 GCF_030604225.1 Geoalkalibacter sp. | reverse complement strand
TGCCAGGTATTGACCAGGGTGCCGATGCCGAAGGCCAGAACCAGGATCACCGCCAGAAACCCGCCGACCTTGGCCTGAATGCTGTTGAATCGCGCTGCCATTTTTCTCCTCCCCTTCCTGTTGCTGCGTGGGTGCAGACATTAGCAAGAGCCAACTTAGCACCCTTTTCGGCAAAATTCAAAGAAAAATTTAATTTAGAAAATTTTTTCTCAAAAAAAGTGGGGCGCCCCGCGAGGCGCCCCAAGATTGAGAATTTAATGCTTGATGTGGTTGATCTCTCGCGCCTCAATATCGCCCGAACTCATCGTCATCCAGGGCGATGGTCGGAGGCGCGGCCTTGGTCGACTTGTCGTCACCCTGGCCGCCCCAGGCGGCCGGCGACGCCGGCGAGGCAAGATGTGCTTGCCCTTGCGCCGCCGCGGGGGCCGGAGCCGAGAAACCACCCTGCCCCTTGAGGCGGAAGCGCTGCAAGAGTTGGCGCAGTTGGGCCGCCTGGCCGGAGAGCTCCTGCGCCGCCGCCGCCGATTCCTCGGCGCTGGCGGTATTCTGCTGGGTCACCTGGTCGATCTGGCCCAAGCCGGTGTTGACCTGGCCGATGCCCTCGGCCTGCTCGCTTGCGGCCGCCGCGATCTCACCCACCAGGTCACTGACCTTGGTGATGCCCGTGGCGATCTCGTCCAGGGCCGCCGCCGTCTCCTCGGCGATGTCCTCGCCCTGGCGGGTCTTGCCCACGGAGGACTCAATGAGCTCGGCGGTTTCCTTGGCGGCCTTGGCGCTGCGCGCCGCGAGGTTGCGCACCTCCTCGGCCACCACCGCGAAGCCCTTGCCGTGCTGGCCGGCGCGCGCCGCCTCGACGGCCGCGTTCAAAGCGAGCAGGTTGGTCTGAAAGGCGATCTCGTCGATGGTCTTGATGATTTTGCTGATATCGCCGCTCGCCGCGCTGATTTCGCCCATGGCCTGCACCATGGACTGCATGCGAGCGCGGCCGCGCTCGGCGGATTGCTTGGCATCATCGGCCAGGCGGTTGGCCTGGCGGGCGTTCTCGGCGCTCTGCGTGGTCTGGGAGGCCATCTGATTCACCGACGCGGAGATCTCCTCCAGGGAACTGGCCTGCTCCGTGGCCCCCTGGGACAAGGACTGGCTGGCGTCAGCCACCTGCCCGGCGCCCGTGGCGATCTGCTCGCCGGAACCCTGGATTTGGCGCACCATGGCATTGAGGTCGTCGCTGAGTTTTTTCAGCGCGCCGCGCACCACATCGCGCCCGTCGCGCGGCCGCGCCTCGAAGTCGAGGTTGCCGGCGGCGAGCTTTTGCAGGGCGTCGACCACCTCGTGCTGGAGATTGTCGGCCAACTCGTCCATGGTGCGCGCCATCTGTCCCAGCTCGTCCTTGCGCGTGAGGCGCAGGCGCCGGTCGAGGTGGCCGTGCTCGATCTCGCCGACCATCTCCATGACCGCGCGGATCGGGCGCACCGTGCGCTGCGCCGTCCACCAGGCGAACAGGCCGGCGGCTAGGGCGATCAGACCGCCGAGACCCAGCAGGTAACCCTGCATGCGCGCGAAGGAGGCCCCGATCATCTCGCTGGCGGCGAGAATTTCGCGCTCCGGCACGGTGGCGCCGATCAGCCAGTCGAAGGGCGCGAAATAGATAAAATCGAGCATCATGCGCTCTTGGGCGCCGCTCAGGGTGCTGGTGAAGGTAAAGTATTCCTCCTGGGGATTCCCGGGGTCGGCCATCCCTTTGTCCGCCAGGACATTGAACACCGAGCGGCCCTCCACATCGCGCAGTTCGAGCATGCTCTGGCCGTTGCGCTTGCCTTCGGGCGAAACCACATACTGCCCGCGCTTCTCGCCGCCGGCCTGAATCACCCAGAAATAGCCGCTGTCGCCGACGCGCAGGGTCTCCAACTGCGCGCGGATCGCCGCCAGCGCGGCTTCCTCGCCGCGATAATCGTACAGCGCATCCATCTCGTCGATGAACACCCCCGGCGCGAGAATCAGATCCAAGGGCTCGAAATAGCGGTAATACACGGCCTTGTCGCGCTGGGCGGTAACCGCGTGATAAACGATGTAACCTTCCTTCTCGCGACGCATTTCGTCGATATGGGCGCTGCCGGCGAGATTGCGCCCCTCGCTGCTGCCATGGATGGTCAGGGTGCCGGCACTGTCCATGGCGAAGGCCTCGCCCGTCGCGGCGATTTTTTCCGCGAGCACCGCCTCGCGAATCTTCGCCCAGGCTTCCTCGCGCGGCAGGCTTTCGTGATAGCGCCGCGCCTTCTCATACAGGCTGTCGGCGGAGGCGCGCAGATAGTTGCGAATGGCGGTCTCGCGCTGCTGGTCGCGGCTGATGCGGTAATTGTCGACCAGGGAAATGGCGCCGTCGATGAGCGCCTCCAGGCGCCCGTTGACCAGTTCCTCAACCTGCTCCGCCACCTGCGTTTCGGTCTGCGCGGCAAAATAGCGCGTGAAGCCCAGGGTCAGGAACAGGGGGATGAGAACCGCCGCGACGATGATGATCAGCTGTTTGTACTTGATGGACATGACGGGAACCCTCCGAGGTTTTCAATAACGGAGCCTAATTTCTCCGATTCCGCCGAAAAATGTCAAGCCATTTTAAAATTTATTTTAATAAAACGACGTTTACCTTGTAGACGCGCAGGCAAAAAGACGGGGAGCGATCTTGCGACCGCTCCCCAGTGACCAAAACCAGGCGGGGCGTGACAGCAGCGTGCGGGGGGGGTTAGTGCTGCTGTTCGAGAATCGGCAGGTAGTTGACGGCGAGCTTGTAGAGAAACACGCCGAAGGCGACGAAACCAAAGGTCACGGCGAACTCGCCCACGGACGGAAAGTAGTTCCAGCCCGGGCCCATGTCCATGCCGATGAGAAACACGTTGAAGCGGTAGACCACCACGCCGAGGATCACCGAGCAGGCCGCGAGAAACAGCTTGACGCCGTGAAAGCGCACGCCCTTGTTCATGAGAGCGGCGCAGGGGATGATGAACAGCGCCATCTCCACCCAGAAGGCGTAGGCGTAGGTGCCCGGCACGAAGGCCGCGGCCAGGGCGCCGCGCCAGGCCAGGTCGCCGAAGCGCGCCAGCAGGAAGGCGCCGAGAAACCAGGGGATGAACTTGGCGAAATCACCGATGAGGTGGATCTCCGATTTGCGGTTGAAGAAATAGGTGGCGAGGCTGGCCTCGAATACCACCATGGACGGCCCCACGGCGATGGCCGACATGAGAAACAGCAAGGGCGACCAGGGCGTGAACCACAGCTCGTGGAGCTTGTAGGGGGCGATAAGCATCATGGTGCCCAGGGACGACTGATGGCCGAAGGACAGCACCACCCCGCCCAGCACGAAGAACACCGCCACCTTGCCCATGACCTTGTCGGCCACCTGCAAAAAGGCATTCACCAGGCCGTTGAACCGGCCGAGCAGGCCGGGCAGGCTGACCTTGTCCTTGTACTCCTCGACCACCGCCGGCACGTTCTCCACCGCCAGCACGCTCAGGTAGAGCATGACGCACCAGGCCACCTCGAAGAGCACCGAGTTGCCGTTCCAATAGATCAGGGCGTGCCAGATGTAATACCAGCGCCCCAGGTCGAACATGACCGCCATGCCCACCAGCATGTAGCCGATGAAGGCGGTGAGAATCGCCGGGCGCAACAGGGCGTGGTATTTGTGCTTGCCGAAGATCTCCACGATCAGGCAGGTGGTGAAGCCGCCCGCCGCCAGGGCCACCCCGCAGGCGACATCGAAGGCGATCCACATGCCCATGGGATAATTGGGGTTGAGGTTGGTCACGGAGCCGAAACCGTGAAAGAAGCGAAAATAGGAAAACACCGCGGCGCCGGCCATGAAAAAGACCAGCAGCGCCACATTGGGCGTCCAGAATTTGCCGCGCAGGGCCACCGCCTTACTCATGTTCCGTCCCTCCCTTGAGCTTGTTGCGCCGCTGATTGAAGGCCAGGATCCCGCCCAGGGCGGCGTAAATGGCCACCGGCGGAATAAAGTACTTGAACACCCCGTGCTGGATGGATTCGGTGAGGCGCGGCGGCGCGATGTAGCCGAAGGCCGGCAGGCCCAGGCTGGCGAAGCCCACCTTGGGCTTGGTCAGGTAGAGCACGTTGGTGCCGCCCACCTCGTTCTCGCCGTAGACGTGGGGATCGTACTTCTCGGGATGCGCGGCGATGCGCGCGCGGGCCATGCGCAGCAGCTCGTCGCGATGGCCGAAGGTGATGGCGTCGGCGGGGCAGACCTCGGCGCAGGCCGTCGGCTTTCCCTTGGTCAGGCGCGTGTCATGGCACAGGGTGCACTTGCTGATGTCGGGGATGGCCTTGTGCCACTCGAACTGCGGCACGTTGTAGGGACAGGCCACCATGCAGTAGCGACAGCCCATGCACTTGCCGCCGTCCCAGGTCACCGCGCCCTCCTTTTCCTTGACGAAGGCGCCCACCAGGCAGGCCGACTTGCACGCCGGATCAAGACAGTGCATGCACTGCTGCTTGACGAAGGTGGCCTCGCCGCTCTGCTCGTCGCGGTGCATCTTGATCAGGGTATAGGTGCTGTCGGACAGGGCGCGCGGCGAATCGTAGAGGGCGCCGCCATCCTCCAGGGTGCCTTCGGAAGGCAACTCGTTGACTTTTTTGCACGCCGTCTGGCAGGCCTTGCAGCCGATGCAGCGGGTCGAGTCGTTGAGCATCCCGTAGCCGGGATCGGCGGGCAGCGCCGGCCCCGAAGCCTGGGCCGGGGTGGAGAGGGCCGCGCAGGCCCCCGCCCCGGTCACCGCCGCGACCTTGAAGAAGTTTCTGCGATTGATTCCCATGCCCTTACTCCTTCTCGTCGAGGTCCTGTTTGGCTTCGGCGGAGCGCTTGCGCAGGATGTTCATGCCCGCGGCGCCCACGGCGACCCCGGCCAGCGCGCCGTAGGTCGGCGAGAAATCCACGTTCTGGCGCTGCTCGGTGTGAATCGGCGGAAAGGCCGCCGGGGGCGTGGCGTTCTGCACCGGCACCGGCGCGAACAGGGATCCTTCGTAGGGGAATTCCGGCTCGACACAGCCGATGCAGGGATGGCGGTTGTCGAGGCAGTAGTTGGTGCCCGAGTTGAATTTCTTCTCCGGGCAGTTGGCGCGCGCCACCGGCCCCTTGCAGCCCAGCTTGTACAGGCAGTAGGGATCGCCCCAGTGCTGGGCGAAACGCCCCGCGTCGAAATGGCCGCGCAGGGGGCAGTTGTCGTGAATCAGCTTGCTGAAGAACATCCTGGGCCGCAGGTGTTCGTCGAGTTCGATGGAGGCGGGGCCGGCGAGCAGATAGGCGGCCAGGGTGCCGACGAACCAGTCGGGATGGATGGCGCAGCCGGGGATGTTGATGACCGGCGTGGTGATGCCCTTCCGTTGGAAATATTCGGCCACGCCGATGGAGCCGCTCGGGTTCATGTTGGCCTTGTTGACCCCGCCGAAGGCCGCGCAGGAGCCCACGGCGATGACCGCCTGGGCCTTGGGCCCGAGCCGGTCCATGTGCTCGGTGCTGGTGATGCCGTGGTGGTCCTTCTCGCCGACCTCGCACATGCGCGGATCCTTGGTGATGATGGAGCCCTCCACCACCAGCAGGAAGGGTTTGGCCTCGGCGGCGTACATGGCCTCCATGGCCAGGTCGCCGGCGGCGGCCATGACCGTCGAATGAAAGGCCAGCTCGGTGTGGTGACCGGGCACCACCTGATCGAGAAGCACGTCCTGAATGCGCGGCGAGAGGCTGTTGAGCAGACTCACCGAGCAGCCCGAGCAGGCGCCGGTGGCCAGCCAGATGATGGGCGTGTGCTTGATGGCGTCGGCGAAGGCCTTCTTCAGCAGCGGGTTTTCAAAGATATTGACGCCCAGGGCCGCGGCGGTGCCGGCGGAGAACTGAAGAAATCTGCGTCTGGAAAGTGCCATGATGGATCTCCTCCAAAGGGAAAATTGTCAGGTCGGGGCGAGGCACGCCTCACCCTGGTCTTTACAAGCCAAGCTCCTTTTTCACCAGCTTGACCGCCCCCGAAACCGCGGCCTCGACCTCCGGCGTCAAGCCGATGCCCAGGGCGGTGGAACCGGGCTGCACGCCGATCACCACGGCGCTTCTGGGGCGACAGCCCACCAGTTCGCCGAGCTTGAGGGTTTCCAGCAGCCCCGCCTGGTGCAGGCTGGTCGTGGGAAGCGCCTCGGCCTCGACCTCCTCGGGGCTGAAGCGGTAGAGGGTGCCGGGAGCCCGGCCGCCCTGCACCGCGTCGATGACGATGAGCCGTTCGCGGCCGTGAAACACGTCCATCAGGTCGATGATGGAGGTGCCGGCGTCGAAGAGCTCCACCGCGTCGGGCAGATCCTCCTCGGCCAGAACCCTGAGCACCGCGTCGGCGAAGCCGTCGTCCCGGCGCAGGATGTTGCCCACGGCCATGACCAGGACGGGGGCGCGGTCGATGTCCCGTAGGGGCGAGGCGTTGCCTCGCCCTGGGCGACCCGCCGGGTTGGCCCTACGCACCCCAGGGTGATCGCAGGTCCCGGCGCTCATTCCGGCGCCACCACGAAGCGACCGAGGTCGCGCCCCTTGGGCGTGATCACATGCACCGCGCAGGACAGGCAGGGATCGTAGGAGCGCACGATGCGCACCAGCTCGAAGGGGTTTTGCTCATCGCGCACGCGGGTGCCGATGAGGGACTGCTCCACGGGGCCGGGCACGCCCTTGGCATCGGCGGGGCCCATGTTCCAGGTGGTGGGCACCACCGCCTGGTAGTTCTTGGTCTTGCCGTCTTCCACCACGATCCAGTGGCCCAGGGCGCCGCGCGGCGCCTCGTGTAGGCCCATGCCGCGATTGTTGACATCCAGCTGATACTCGGCGCACACCGGCTGGCCGGGCTGGAGTTCGAGCACCCACTGCTTGAGTTTTTGCGCCACCAGCTTGCACTCGATGGCACGCGCCGCGTGGCGGCCAAGCACCGAGAAGAGCGCCTCGGGACCGGCGCTGAACTGGCCGAGCACCCCGTTGACCTGACCCTGCACCTCGGCGTGACCGGCGGCGTAGGCGGCGAGCATGCGCGCCAGGGGGCCGACTTCCATGACCTCTCCGGCATAGCGCGGCGACTTGCACCAGCTGTAGGCGCCGGCCTTGTCGCGATCGGGCTCGGTGCTGCCGTCATAGGGGTGCACCGGGCCGGTGTCGCGATACCAGCTGTTTTCCACCTGCTCGGTGATCTGATTGGGATCGACGGGGCGCAGCCTGAGATCGGCGCCGACGATGCCCTGGGGCAGCCAGCGCTTGCGCTTGGTCAGGTCGGGGTGGTGGTCGAGATCGAAGACGCCGAAGGACATGAACTGCTTGCACCCGCCGCCGATGCCGAAATAATCGCTGTAACGGCGCGCCACCATGAGCACGTCGGGCAGGTAGCGATGGTCGATGAAGTCGCACAGCTGCTCGATCTTCCACAGGTAATTGGCGATTTTGTCGACGGTCGGCTCGGCGGTGACGCCGCCGGCGACGATGGACATGTTGTGCGGCATCTTGCCGCCGAACACCGCCAGCGCCTCATGGGCGAGGCGCCGCAGGTTGAGGGCCTCGACGTAATGAGCGACGGCGGCGCGGTTTTCCTCCTTGCTCAGCCGGTAATCGCCCTCGTAGCGCGGCAGGAAAGGGCCGAGATGGCCGCGGGAAATGAATTCCTTGACTTTTTTCAGGGTCGGATCGGAGCCGTTGTAATCGGCCACGGCGGTGACATCGACGTAGTCGAGGGCGGCGAGCTGATAGAAATGCAGGATGTGCGACTGCACGTAGTTGGCGCCCTGAATCAGGTTGCGCAGGATGCGGCCGTTGGCGGGGATGTTGCCGTTGACCCCGTAGGCCTCGTCCAGGGCGAAGGTCGCGCTCAGCCCGTGGGAGGTGGGACACACTCCGCAGATGCGCTGCATGATGCGCGCGGCATCGCGCGGGTCGCGCCCGAGGAGGATGTTCTCCAGCCCGCGGTACATCATGCCCGAGCTTCGGGCTTCCTTGACCACGCCGTTGTCAACCACCGCCTCGATTTTGAGGTGGCCTTCGATACGGGTGACCGGATCGATGACGATTTTTCCCATAATCCCTCTCTCCTGAAAAAATGTGATGG
>NZ_JAUVWH010000108.1 GCF_030604225.1 Geoalkalibacter sp. | reverse complement strand
GCCGCCAGCCCTTCGGCGGCTTTGGCCTTTCAGGCACCGGCACCAAGGCCGGCGGCGCCGACTATCTGCTGCACTTCATGGAGCCGCGCTGCGTGACGGAGAACACCCTAAGGCGCGGTTTCGCGCCCATGGTGGTGGATGAGGAGTAAACAGGAAGGGAAAAAGAATCAGCGCCGGACCAGCGCTTCGGAAAACTGGGGGTCGGTTCGGAGCAGGTAGTTGGCGAGGAAAATGTAGTCGTCGACGGCATCGCGCTTCCCGTCGCCGTTGAGGTCGAAGCGCGGATCGGCGCCGCCTTGGCGGAAAAGCTGGAAATCGGCCTCGTCCACCCGTCCGTTGCCGTCGAAATCGATGTCACGCAGGGGCGCGATGACCACCGGCACCTTCAGGGTCTGGCCCTGGGCGATGACGAACACCGAGGCGTCCCAGGCATCCTCCTGGGGCAGGGCTTCCAGAACCCAGCGACCATCGACGCCGCGAAACAGGCGCCGCACGCTCAGGTTGGTCAGCACCAGATTGGGCGCCGTGGCGCCACCAAAAGCCTGCAGGATCAAGCGCATGGGTGTTTCGCCGTCGGCGACGGCGATGGCGGGTCGCTGCACGATTTCGTTGGCGACCGGCCGCCGGAACTGGTCGAGAAGCATTGTCAGATCCTGGCGACCCGCCATTTCATTGAGCCGTTGCAGGGGACCGGCGAAGGGCTTGAGCTCGGCGGGAGCCGGGGCCGGTTGACCGCTGGAGGCAGGGGGGCGAAAGGACGGTTGCGACGCCGGCGCCCGCGAAGGCATGCGGGACTCGGGCGGCGGCACGATCACCGGCGGCACAAAAATCGGTTCCTCGGTGGGTGGCTCAGCCGGCATTTCCGGTGCCTCGGGGGGCGCGGACTCCGGCGGGGGCTGCGGCGCCGAACGGGGCTGCGCCGTGGGGCCGAAGCGCAGGCCCGAATCCTCGACGCCCAAGCCCGGGTCACCGCTTTCCAGCGGCGAAAACTGCCCCCAGGCCAAGCCCAGCGGACCTGGGGCCGGCATTACGGACAAGAGGCCCACTACCAGAAGGCAGAGGGACAGAATCATACTTGGAAAAAAGTTCAGCCGCCGCATGGGTGCGATTATACGCATTTCGCCAGACAGGGAAAAGAGAGAAACGGCCGGAAAGGGAAGCCAAGGAGGGCAAGGGCGACAGCGCGGGCGAAACCGACCGCGCCGTCCTGCATTTTGCGCTTACTTCACCCGCTCCACGGGGTATTTGGCCTGCTGCCAGGCAAGAATGCCGCCCGGGTGGCGCACGACGTTGGTGTAACCGAGCTTTTTCGCCCACATGGCGCCGTTGTGGCTGCGAGTGCACTTGGTGAAGCCGCAGTAGAAGACCAGCAGACGATCCTTGTCCTCGCCGAGCATTTCCAGGAATTTGGCCTGGGTGGCCTCGTCGAGTTCGGTGACTTCGGGAATGGGAAACTCGAACTGGACCGCGCCGGGAATGTGGTTTTTCTTGTAGCTCGCCTCATAGGGCATGGTGTCGATGAGCAGCATGGGCTTGCCCGCATCGATCCAGCCCTTGAGGTCCTCGGTGCCGACCACGCCGTAGCCGCCGCGCGCCACTTCCTGGGTGAAGGTCACCACCGCCTTCTCTGTGGTCAGGTGATCCTTGAACCAGTCGTTGGCCAGGGCCGGAGCGGCACTGCCCAAGGCGGCCAGCAGGGCCAGAAGAACCATTCCTTTTTTCATGGACACATCCTCCTTGAGAATCGGGGTCAAGCCCCTTGAAAAATTCTTTGCGCCCAGAACCGCCGCCGGATCCACAGATAACCCACCGCCGCGAGCATGACCAGATCCCGCAGCAGCGCTAGCAGCACCCCGTGCCGCCGCACTTCGTCATCCAGGGAAAAGCAGCCGCACGGCACCTCCAGCCCCTGCCAAAGGGCATAGCCGAGCACGCCGATGAACACCAGCAACAGCGCGCCGATGGCCATCAGCCCTTTGCGACGGCCGAACAGGGCGGCCAAGCCGGCTCCTACCTCCAACACCGCCAGCAACAGCGCCGCCGGATCGATCCAGGCCGCCGGCAGCAGTCCGTAGCGCTCGATTTGAATGGAAAACGCATGGAGATTGGCCAACTTGATGACACCGGCGGCAATAAACAGCCCGGCCAAGCCCCAGAGCAGCAAAGGGTACCAAAAGCGCTCTCCGAGAAAGCGCGTCCGAACACGGCCCAAACTCAACACCTGCATGAAACGCCTCCTAAAACCCGGCAATTTTAGGGAGAACGCTTCGGCAAAGCAAATAGGAAGTTTCGAACAAAAAGATACTTTATATCGGAATCTTCGATAGCCCTTTAACGCTCAACCTTCCCTGAGCCTCCCTTCCTAGCTGAATTTTTATCCCTTACTAACCCCAACCTAACCTGCCCCCCCTAGAGTTCTCGCGTTTTCATCCGTTGCCGGCGAACGCCGAAGTTCAACCATCTCTTTTCAGGAGAAAGAAATCATGCAGATCAAGGTGAAAAAATCCATCGCCGCCCTGGCGACCCTCCTGGTGCTGCCGAGCGCCGGCTTTGCCGCATCGGTCAAGGTCGACGAGGCCTTGCAGCCCTATAAACCCGTGCAGGGCGTTTCGGGCAATCTTAAAAGCGTCGGTTCGGACAGCATGAACAATGAAATGACCCTTTGGGCCGAAGGCTTTCTCAAGCATTACCCCAACGTGGCCATTGAGATCGAAGGCAAGGGGTCCTCGACGGCGCCCGTCGCCCTGGTGAGCGGCACGGCGCACTTCGGCCCCATGAGCCGCGAAATGAAGGGCAAGGAAATCGACGACTTCGAGAAACGCTACGGCTACAAGCCCACCGCCCTGGGCACCAGCATCGACATGCTCGCGGTTTATGTGCACAAGGACAATCCCATCAAGTGCCTCAGTCTGCAGCAGATCGACGCCATCTTCTCCAAAACCCGCCGCGGCGGTCACGCGAGCGACATCCGCACCTGGGGCGAACTGGGCCTCACCGGCGAGTGGGCCAACCAGCCCATCAGCCTCTACGGCCGCAACGCAGCCTCGGGCACCTACGGCTTTTTCAAGGAAATCAGTCTGTTTGGCGGCGACTACAAGGATTCAGTGAAAGAACAGCCGGGGAGTTCCTCGGTGGTGCAGGGCGTAGCCAGCGACAAATTCGGCATCGGTTACAGCGGCATCGGCTATCGCACCGCGGACGTGCGCCCCGTGCCCTTGGCGAGCGGGGCCAATGCCCAATGCGTGGAAGCCGAGGCGCAGAATGCCTACACCGGTGAATATCCCCTGGCGCGTTTCCTCTATGTCTACGTCAATAAAAAGCCCGGCGTTGAACTCGACCCCCTGCGCCGGGAATTCATCAAGTACATCTTCAGCCGCGACGGCCAGGAAGACGTCGTCAAGGACGGCTATTACCCCGTCCCGGCAACGGTGGCGGCCGAACAGCTCAAATCGGTCGGCATCGAGTAATTCACCCCAGGCCACCGGGCGGCGTCTTGCCGCCCGGTCCTTCACCGATTCAAGGCCCTGCCGATGGCACGTCAAGAGAAGTTCACGGGCAAGCAGCGCCGCTACCAGACCCGGGGGCACGTCAAAATAGCCGACCTGGCAGCCCGCGTAAGCATCACCCTGGGCGGCATCGGCACCATATTGGCCGTTATAGGGGTGTTCGTTTTCCTGTCCTACGTGGTGGTGCCCCTGTTCCTGCCGGAAAAGATCACGCCTCTCAAGAAGCTTTCCACCATCCGTTCCGACCTCCATCAACCCGGCAACCTGCTTGCAACCGACGAGCATCTGGTCATGGGATGGATTGCCGAACAAAACGGAAGCCGCCTGGTGTCCTTTCGCCTGGACACGGGCGAGGTTCTTGATCGCGTGGAGCTTTTCGCCGGCGAAACACCCCTGGCCCTTAATTACCTGGCTCGCGAACAATTGCTGGTCGCCGCCTTTGCCGACGGCCGTATCCTGCTTGGCCAGATTCAATTCGACACGCGATTTCTTCACTCCGAGGACTTGCCGTCCAAGGTTGAAACCCTTCAGCCCGGCGAGCGAGCAGCCTTCGATGGGGGCATCGTCGAGCGCACGCCCATGGGGCAGTTACGTTTGCAGAAACTTGCCGTCAGTTTCGAGCCACCGATTGAATCCGGCGTTTCGGATATCATCCTGATCGATGTGTCCCGCCGACCCGGTGGACCGGTCATCAGTTTTCTGTCCGCCGACGGCAGCTTGCATATCAAGAGCCTGACCAGCCGCCGCAACCTGCTCACCGGCGAGACCATCACCACCCTCGCCGGCGGCTCCATGCAAATGCCGCATGTGGAGGCAGGACTGCCTTCCTACCTGCTGCTGAGCGGCGTTGCCGACAATGTTTTCGTGGTCTGGGAAGACGGCTACCTGGTGCGCGTCGATGCTCGCGATCTCGTCGCGCCGGTGGTCGCCGAGGAACGCCGTCTCCTTGAGGAGGGGGGGCGGCTGACCAGCTTTTCCTACCTTATCGGCAAAACAACCCTGGTGACGGGCGACTCCCTGGGCCGGATCCAGACCTGGTTTCGCATCAAGCCGCAGGATGCCGCCACGGTGGATGGCGCCCTGCTGGTCATGACCCATGACCTGGGCCAGGGGCCGGCGGAAGTCACCAGTTTGGCGCCGTCCCTGCGACGTCGGGTTTTGGCGGCGGGTTTCGCCGACGGCACCACGCGCCTCTTTCACGTGACCAGCGATCAACTGCTGTCCGAGGAAAAGGTCGGCGAGGGTCCCGTCATCAGCCTCGCCCTGGCGCCCAAGGACAATGCCTTTGCCGCCTTGTCCGCAAGCGGCCTGGGACTTTGGAGCATCGATGCGCCCCATCCGGAAACCACCTGGACGGCGCTGTTCGGCAAGAAGCACTACGAGGGCATGGAGGATGCGCGCCACGTCTGGCAATCCTCCAGCGCCACCGACGATTTTGAGCCGAAATATGGGCTGATTCCCCTGGTGTTCGGCACCCTCAAGGCGACCTTTTACTCCATGCTGTTCGGCGCGCCCCTGGCACTGCTGGCCGCCATTTACACCAGTGAATTTCTCGTCGGCCCCCTGCGCTCGCGCATCAAGCCGGTGGTCGAGATGATGGCCAGCCTGCCGAGCGTGGTGCTGGGGTTCATCGCTGCATTGGTGGTGGCACCGTTCGTCGAAAATCTGGTCCCTAACGTCCTCGCCGCCTTCTTTACCATTCCCCTTGCCTTCGTCGCCTCCGCCTACCTTTTTCAAATGCTGCCCGCGCACCTGTTCGTGCGCTGGTCGCGCTGGCAGTTTCCCTTGCTCTTCTGCATCGCGCTGCCCGGGGGCATCATCCTGGCCAATCTTGCCGGACCGCTCATGGAATGGCTGCTCTTCGCCGGCGACATCAAGGGCTGGCTCAACGGCCGCATCGGCACGGGAACGGGAGGCTGGGTGCTGATGCTGTTGCCGCTCAGCGGTATCCTGGTCGCCTTGATCACCAGCCGCTTCATCACGCCGCGCCTGCGCAATTTCACCCTCCAGCACAGCCGCGGACAGGCCGGGCTGATGGAAATGACCAAATTCCTCTTGGGCTTGATCGCCACGGCTTTGCTGGCCTGGCTGCTGGCCGGGCTTCTCAACGGCCTGGGCTTTGATTCGCGCGCCGACTTTCCCCTGATCGGGCCGGTGCTCGATACCTACGTGCAACGCAACGCCCTGGTCGTCGGCTTCATCATGGGCTTTGCCATCATCCCCATCATTTACACCCTGGCCGAGGACGCCCTCTCAAGCGTGCCCGAGCATTTGCGCTCGGCATCCCTGGCCTCGGGCGCCACCCCCTGGCAAACAGCGGTGCGCATCATCATTCCCACCGCCGCCAGCGGGCTCTTTTCCGCGGTGATGATCGGTCTTGGACGCGCCGTGGGGGAAACCATGATCGTGCTCATGGCCGCGGGCAACACACCGGTTCTGGAGTGGAACATCTTCAACGGCTTTCGCACGCTCTCCGCCAACATCGCCGTGGAACTGCCCGAGGCGGTGGTCTGGGGCACCCATTTCCGCGTGCTGTTTCTTGCCGCGCTCACCCTCTTCATGATGACCTTCGTCGTCAACACCCTGGCCGAGGTGGTACGGCTGCGCTTTCGCAAGAGGGCCTATCAGCTATGAATTCCTCCAAATCCTCAACCGTTGCCACCCCCCTGGCCCAATCCCGCGTCGCCGAGCGGGTGCGAACCGGCTACCGCACCAAAACCCGTACCGCCCTGGCGGCCCACGGCCAGCCCTACGTGTGGCTGGCGGGCGGCATGCTGGCTCTCTCCCTGGCCATGATTCTTGGCCTCCTCACCCTCATCCTCGTTCGCGGAACCGGCACCTTCTGGCCGGCGCCGGTCATCCAGGTGGAGATGGTGGACGGTCGAATCCATATGGGAGAAATCACCCGTCATAGCAGCTATGTGCCCCGCGAGGAGTTGCTCCTGGCTCTGCCGGCGCAGGCCATGGGAGCGGCGCGCGCCCTGCTGGCCGCCCAGGATGGTGTCTCCGAGCGTTTCCTGATCCGTACCGGGAATTTTGAACTGACCCAGGAACATTTCAATTGGGTGAGCGACTTCGCCATCAACAGCACTTCTTATCCCCAATGGGCTCTGCTTTTCGAACGCCAGGAATGGGGCCGCTTCTACGGTATGCCCGAGGCATTTCTCATCGACGGCGAGCGGGTCGCGACGACTCCCGCGGAGGTGTGGGGCAAACTTAACGAGCACCACCGCGACGTGCGTCGGCGCTGGCAGGAACGGCGGGCCCTGGAAACCCATGAAATCGGCAAAATCAACTACGCCTTGGAGCAGGCGCGGTTGCAGGTCCGCGGGGCCGAACTTGCGGTAGAGGCTGCCGAGGGGCGCGACGGCAAGGGTTCACCGGCCCAGCAGAAGGCACTGCTTCATCTGGGCGCGGCCCAGGCGGGGCTGGCGCAACTAAGCGTCGAAGCGGACGCGGAATACGGCCGCCTGCGCGGCGAGATCAACCGCATCAATCAAGAAAATGCCCGCTTTGAAATACTGGTCACCACCGCGGATGGGCGTGAGAGGGCCTTGCCCCTGGCGCAGATCGTGCGCGCCTATACGCCCAACCAGCTCAGCCTGGGCGAGAAGTTCGGCATCTATTTCGATCGTTGGCTGGAGTTCCTGCGTGACGACCCGCGCGAGGCCAACAGTGAGGGCGGTGTCTTTCCGGCCATTTTCGGCACGGTGGTCATGACCCTGATCATGTCCATCTGCGTGGTGCCCTTCGGCGTGCTCGCGGCCCTCTACCTGCGTGAATACGCCAAGGCCGGTCCCATGATCAGCACCGTGCGCATCGCGGTGAACAATCTCGCCGGGGTTCCCAGCATCGTCTTCGGCGTCTTCGGCCTGGGCTTTTTCTGCTACCTGATGGGCGGCACCATCGACCAGTTGTTCTATTCCGCCAAATTGCCCAGCCCCACCTTCGGCACGGGCGGCATCCTCTGGGCCAGCCTAACCCTCGCGCTGCTGACTTTGCCGGTGGTGATCGTCGCCACCGAGGAATCCCTGGCCGCGGTGCCCAGTTCCATGCGCGAGGGCTCCTATGCCTGCGGGGCGAGCAAATGGCAAACCATCCGCCGCATCGTGCTGCCGCGCGCCATGCCCGGCATCATGACCGGCATGATTCTCGCCATGGCGCGCGGCGCGGGCGAAGTGGCGCCCCTCATGCTGGTCGGGGCGGTCAAACTCGCCCCCGAATTGCCCGTGGACGGCTATGCCCCTTTCGTTCATCTGGAACGCAGCTTCATGCACCTGGGCTTTCATATCTTCGATCTCGGCTTTCAAAGCCAGAACAGCGAGGCGGCGGTGCCCATGGTGTTCTCCACCACGCTGCTGCTGGTCGCCATCATTGCTCTGCTCAATATCGGCGCCATCCTGCTGCGCAACCGCCTGCGCCGCAAGTTCATGACCAGCCAGTTCTGATCTGTCCAAAGGAGTATTTCCCCCCATGCAGTTGAACCAGACTCAGGTCACGACCAACGGTTCCCCGGAGTTGCTCAAGAAACGCTCCATGGACGGGCGCCTCAAGGCCATCGCCGCGGGTGAATGGTTCGAACCGGCGGTGCATCCCGATCTCAAGCAGCAGGACGTGGTGCTCGAAATTACCGGTTTCAACCTCTGGTATGGCGCCGCCCAAGCCCTGTTCGACATCAGCATGACCATCCCCAAGGGCAAGGTGACGGCCCTCATCGGTCCCTCCGGCTGCGGCAAATCGACGCTGCTGCGTTCAGTCAACCGTCTCAACGACCTGGTGGACAGCGTTCGCATCAGCGGCGACATGAAACTCAACCAGGATTCCATCTACGCGCGCGGCGTCGATGTCATTGAGTTGCGCAAGCGCATGGGCATGGTCGCCCAGAAATCCAACCCCTTCCCCATGAGCATTTACGAGAACGTCATCTATCCCCTGCGAATCGACGGGGTGCGCGACAAGGCAATGCTCGATGAAGTCTGTGAAAAATCGCTACGCGGCGCGGCTCTCTGGGACGAGGTCAAGGATCGCCTGCAACAGAGCGCCCTGGGCCTCTCCGGCGGCCAGCAGCAACGCCTGTGCGTGGCGCGCGCCATCGCCGCCGAACCGGAAATGCTGCTCATGGATGAACCCTGCTCGGCCCTTGACCCCATCGCCACCAGCAAGATCGAGGATCTCATCGATCAACTGCGCGGCGAATACACCATCCTCATCGTCACCCACAATATGCAGCAAGCCGCGCGCGTCAGCGACAACACCGCCTTCATGTATCTCGGCCAACTGGTCGAATATTCGCCGACGCGCACCCTTTTTCAGAAACCGCAACTGACTGAAACCGAAGACTATATTTCCGGGCGTTTCGGCTGAAGCTCAGCCGCTTCCTCCAACCATCCATGCGGATTTACTTCAAAGGAGATTGACCCATGAAGAAACTTGCGTTCCTGCTGCTCTCCCTCTGCGCGGCGCTATCACTGGCCGGCGCCGCCCTGGCCGCCGCGAAGGTCACCCCCGCCCCTGATTACGAGCGGCCTGGCTTTGAAACCTATCTTGAGGACGGTCGCCTCTGGGTGTTCCACAAACATGCCAAGGATCTCAAAACCTTTCATGAACGTGGCGAACTCGCTAAATTCGTCGTGCGTCCCGCTGCCGGACCCGAGCGCATGACCCTCAAGGGCCCCGACGCCGAAACTCTCGATGCCTATCTGCTGTCGCGGCCGGGTTTCGTGACCAAGGTGGAGGAAGGCCGCCTGTGGGTCCTGCGGGATGGCTCCGATGAACTCAAACAGTTCGTGGAGCGCGGCGAACTCGCCAAATTCATCGTGCGCCCCGCCGCGGGTCCGAACGGGATGACCCTGCGGGCGCCCGACGCCGAAACCGCCGATGCCTACATGGCCTTGTTCCGCTGAAATTCTTGTCGGAGCCCATCAATGACCCAGATTTTTTTCCGCGAGATCGACAAACTCAAGGCGCAGCTGCTCGCCCAGTTCGAACGGGTCGAAAAAGCTGTTGAACTGGCCTGCCGATCCCTGATCCAGCTCAATCCCTTGCTCGCCGAAGAGGTCTTTCGCGCCGAGAACCTCATTGACGAGCATGAAATCGATCTGCAGGAAGAGTGCTTCAAGATCATCGCCCTGCACCAGCCCGTGGCCCTGGATCTGCGCTTCATTGTCGCCGTGCTCAAGTTCAACAACGATCTCGAGCGCATTTCCGATCTCGCCGTCAACATCGCCGAGAGAGCCCAAGCTCTCAAGGAACTGCCGCGGATCGACCCGCCCTACGACTTTGCCGTCATGGCCAAGGAAGTCCAAGGCATCCTGCGCTCGGCCTTCGAGGCGCTGGTCCATCTCAACGTCAGCCTGGCCCGCCACATCATGGCCGGGGACGACGCCGTCGACCAACGCCATGCCGCCAATTTTCGCCGTGTGATCGAAAACATCCAAGCGCAGCCGCAGCAGGTCGAAACCCTGCTGCACTACCTGGGCGGCTCGCGCTACCTGGAACGCATAGCCGATCTCGCCACCAATCTCGCCGAGGAAGTCGTCTACATCGCGCGCGGCGAAATCGTGCGACATCAGTATCCCCATCAGATGCAGACCGACGCGTGAGCCGTTCATGACTTCCGGACTCACGCAAAAAAAGCCCCGGGAATTCCACGGGGCTTTTTTTGCGACTCAGCGCCTTAGCCCAGATTGTTCAGGCGGCGAAAGCGCTCCACGCGTTCGATATTTTCCTGCGTCTCGACGGAGCAACGGGCAAAGGGCAAGGCCACCAGACGACGCAAGCCGATTTTTTCACCACTTTCCTCGCAGTAACCGTAGGTTCCTTCGTCGATGCGTTCCAAGGCCGCGTCGATCTGCTCAAGCAACCGCCGATTACGGAAGCGCCGCTCGAAATCGAAATGTTGCTGGGCTTCCTGGACACCCTGATCAACGAAATCGGCACTGCGGTCTATCTCACCGCGCAGTTGTTGCAGATAGAGATGATCCTCATGCAGGATGCGCCGCCGTCGGAGCAACAGTTGTTCGCGAAAATAGGCCAACTGGCGAGGGTTCATGTACGGCTCCCGCTCGCTGGGCCGATAGCTGCCGAGTTCTGTGTCGCGCATGGCTCTCTCCTTGGTTTCTGTTGGGAAGACGGGCGGAATTGAACCTTAAATCCGTTTGAATCCTGTTGGAGATTGATAAGTTTTTGATTTTTGCCTTTCCTCGCCGGCGAGTTTTGCTATGGTAGCGGCAACATCATTTTCCCCCTGGGATGTCGTCGTGACCTCTGAGCTGCCCCCCTTGCCCGAAGAATTCACTTCCCTGCTCGCCGCCGTGATCCCCGCCGACCGATTGGGCGCGGTGCTGGCGAGCTTTGCCGCCGTCAAGCCCGTGACTTTTCGCGCCAATCCCCTCAAGACCAGCGCTTCCCAACTGCGCGCCGAACTCGAACAGGCCGCCTTCGATCCGCGGCCGATCCCCTGGTATGTCGAAGCCTTCGCCGCGCCGGCGGAGATCAAGCGCGCCCTCACGGAAACGGCCGCTTTTTATGAGGGGCGGCTCTACATCCAGAATCTCGCCAGCATGCTCGCGCCCCTGGCGCTTGATCCCCAGCCCGGCGAGACGGTGCTCGATCTGGCCGCCGCTC
>NZ_JAUVWH010000124.1 GCF_030604225.1 Geoalkalibacter sp. | reverse complement strand
TGGCGTTGTCGGCGTTCTGGCGGATGTTGGCCGCCATCTGCTCCATGGAACTCGACGCCTCCTCGGCGGCCGCCGCCTGCTCCGTGGCGCCCTGGCTCATCTCCTCGCTGCTGGCGGAGAGCTGCTGGGAGCCCGAAGCCACGTTGTCGGCGGACCCACGCACATCGGACACCACCTCGCGCAGTTTTTCCACCATGCCGTTCAGGGCCGAGGCCAACTGGCCGATCTCGTCCTTCTGGTCGATGGCGAGCTGCTGGCTGAGATCGCCGGCGGCGACGGTTTCGGCGAACTTGACGCCCTGGATGATGGGGCGGGTGATGATGCGCGTCAAAATAAAGCCCAGGGCGAGGGCCAGAATCACCCCGATCACCGCGCCGCCCAGGGCCAGGGTCTCGGCCTGGACCGCGTCCTGATGGGCCGCGCTTACCGCTTGAGCGGCCACCTCTTCGTTGATGTGAATGATTTTCTCCAGCAGCGCCATGGCCTCATCGTGGCGCAGGCGCGTGGGCCCCATGGCCTGGCTTTCCATGGCCGTGTAGAGTTCCTCGGCGCGGGCCGCCTCGGCCAGCAAGCGCTCGAATCTGGCGAAAGTACCTTCCGCACCCGGGATAATGACCGCTCTCAAGACCTCTTCCGCGCCGCGTGCATCCCCCGCCTCGACCAGGGCCTTGGCCTGGGCGATGCCCTGGTGGAAGGGGCCGTGGTTGTCGTTGACCCCGGCGAGGATCTCGCGGATCAGGGGATTGTCGCTCTGGAATCGCGCCAGCCAGCGACCGAAATTGCAGGCCGTGTGGTCGGTGCCGCCGTCGAACACCTTGCCCTCGCGCAGCATGGTCATGACCCGCCCCATGAGCTGGTGATGGTCGGCGCGAAACTGCTGAAGGTCGGCGCGCAGCTGCACGGGGTTGAGCACCCCCGTGCCTTCAAGCTCTCGCGCCATGCGGAAAAATTCGTCGTTCTGGCGACGAAATTCCTCCCAGGTCGGGACAAACTGACGCCAGAGCACCTCTTCCTCGGCCGTTTGGGGCAGCGGCGCGTAGACATCCATGGCTTTCTGGTTGCGCTTCTGCGCCCGGTCGACGTTGGCGAATTGCCGCTTGCGATCCTCGTCCTGCAAGCGGGGATTGAGCAGGGTGCGCTGCGCCATGAGAATCTGCTCGGTGCCGGCTTCCATCTCCAGAAGGCTCTGGACGCTGGGCAGCCGAACCGCTCCGACCTCGGTGAGATGACCATCAAGGCTATCCACCCCGCGCCAGCCGATGATTCCGACGGCCAGGGTGATGAGCGCCACCAGAACGAATCCGCAGGTGAGTTTGACCCCCAACTTCAAATTTTTCATGGCTTTTCCCCTTTACCAATCCCTCTTGTTAACTGCCCTCACACGGCCTTATGACCTCACTGCTTGCGCCAAATCCTCGCCCCCCGCGACGCTCGCCAGTTCCTCACCGGAAAACACGCGGTCGATATCGAGAATGATGATGAACTGCTCGTCGCGCTTGCCCATGCCCTTGATGAACTCGGTGCGCAGGCGCGTGCCGATGCGCGGCGCCGGTTCGATCTGGGCGGGATCGAGATCGAGCACTTCCTCGACCTGGTCGGCAAGGGCGCCGAGCACGGTGGTTTCACCCTCCAGGTTGATCTCGACGATGATGATGCAAGTGTTGACGGTCTGCGGCGTGGGCGCCATGCCGAACTTGACGCGCAGATCGACCACCGGCACCACCCCGCCGCGCACGTTGATCACGCCGCGCATGAAATCGGGCGTCTTGGGCACGCGGGTGATGGCGGTGTAGTCGAGCACCTCGCGCACCTTGGCGATACCCAGGGCGAAAATCTCCCGATCGAGTTTGAAGGTCAGGTATTGGTTGGTTTCATTCTGGTTGTCCGCGCTCACCGTCGCACCCCCTATTGTCCGTTGTCCGTTGTCCGTTGCCCTCGTCCCGCGCCACGGCCCTTAACCATGCGTTGCCACTTTTTCCTCGGCTTCCGCGCCCTGAAGGAGCTGGGGCACGTCGAGAATCAGCGCCACGCTGCCGTCGCCGAGGATGGTGGCGCCGGAGATGCCCTGGACGTCGCGGTACATGCGTCCCAGGGACTTGATCACCGTCTGGTGCTCGCCGATGACGTGATCGACGACGAAGCCCACGCGTTGCCCGCCGAGGCTGGTGATGACCACCTGCTCGATGGGCGGACGCGCGCCCTCCATGGCAAACCAGCGGCGCAGGGGCAGATAGGGCACCAGCTGATCGCGCACCCGCACCAGGTTGCGCCCGTGGGCGGCGGCGACATCGCCCTCGGTGAGCTCGATGCATTCCTCCACCAGGGAGAGGGGCAAGACGAAACGATCCTTGCCGATGGCCACCAGCAGGCTCTCGATGATCGCCAGAGTGAGGGGAATGCGCACGCGGATGGTGGTGCCCCGGCCCTTTTCGCTGTGGATGTCGATGGTGCCGCGCAGCGCGTCGATGGCGCGGCGCACCACGTCCATGCCCACGCCGCGTCCCGAGACGCTGGTCACGGTTTGGGCGGTGGAAAAGCCGGCGGCGAAGATGAGCAGGAAGAGGTCGTGGTCCGAGGGCTCGTCCTGCTCGCCGAGCAGGCCCTTTTCAATAGCCTTGCGACGAATGGCGTCGCGGTCGAGCCCCTTGCCGTCGTCGCGGATCTCGATGACCACGCTGTCGCCGGAGTGGATGGCGGAGAGATGGATGGTGCCCTGGCGCGGCTTGCCCGCCACTTGGCGCACCTCGGGCATCTCGATGCCGTGGTCGATGCTGTTGCGGATGATGTGCACCAGGGGATCGTTGAGGCGCTCGATGACGGTCTTGTCGAGTTCCGTCTCGGCCCCGGCGGTCTCCAGCTCGATGTCCTTGCCCAGCTCCCGCGAGAGGTCGCGCACCAGGCGCTTGAACTTGCTGAAGGTGGTGCCGATGGGCAGCATGCGGATGTTGAGGGTCAGGTCGCGCAGTTCCTCCACCAGGCGCTCGACTTCCTCGGCCACGGCGGTCAGCACCGCGTCCTCGCGGCCGGCGGCGGTCTGGGACAGGCGCGACTGCACGGTGACCAGCTCGCCCACCAGATCAACCAGCTTGTCGAGGCGCTCGGCGGGCACCCGCAGGCTGGAGGCGGCATCGGCGGCCGGGCGATTCTGACGCTGTTTCTCCAGGGCCTGCTGCTCGGCCAGGGCCGCGGCCACCTGGCCGGGCTTGACCAGGCCGTCCTCCACCAGCACTTCGCCCAGGCGCTTGCGCTCGGTCAGCACCCGCTCCAGATCGGCGGCGCTCAGGTCGCCGCGTTCAACGAGGATTTCGCCGAGCAACTTGCGGCTGTCGCCGTCGTCCAGACAGCCGCCGTCATCGATGGATGCGAGGGTCATTTCGCAATCATCCTCGACGAAGATGAACACGTCGCGGATGGCGTTGGCATCGGCCGTGGTGGTGAGAATCACATCCCAGTAGAGATAGCAGACCTCGGGATGGAGATCGTCGATGGGGGGAATGAGATCGGTCTGCGCCACCACCCGCGCCTCGCCCAGCTCGCAGAGCTCGCGCAGCAGGGCAAGGGGATTGGTGCCGTTGGCGAAGATGTCGTGGGCCGGCCGAAAACGAATGCGCCAGGTGCGCGTCGCCGCCCCCTCGGCCGCGGCCGGGGCTGGGATCGCCGCCGGAGACGCTTCCGCGGGGGCCGCCTGGGGCAAAAAGGCGCGAAATGCGCCGACCAGGTGGGCGGTCCGGGAACGATCGACCTCCAGGTGCCCGCCCGCCGCGTCGAGCATCGCCTTGATCTGGTCGCGTGCCAGCAGGCACAGGTCGACCATCTCCTTGGTCACCAGGATCTCGTCGTTGCGCACCAGATCGAAGACCGTCTCGATCTCGTGGGTGAAGGCGGAAATCTCGTCGAAGCCGAACATGGCCCCCGAACCCTTGATGGTGTGCATGGCGCGAAACACACGGCCGATGACATCCTTGTCCCGGGGGTTGTCCTCCAGTTCGAGCAGGGAGGTTTCCAGTTCGGCGAGCAGCTCGTAGGCTTCCTCGCGAAAGGCGTCGTTGGGTCGTTCCCTCATGGCGGCAGGCCCCTCTTATCCTCAGGTTGCATTGCGCGACATTACAGCCAGAGACAGTTCTTGCGGTCGTTGGACAGGGGACAGGCTTCGTGGCGCCGCAGCCCGGCCAGACGCAGGATCTCGGGCCAGGGCCCGACATCCAGTCCCGTCACCAGCACCTGGCGCCCGCGCGCCACCCCGGTGCGATGCACGGCGCACAGGCCTTGCAGTCCGGCGACGTCGACCTCGCCCACTTCGGCCGCGTCCAGGGTCAGCACCGCGCAGTCCTCAAGGGCCGCCATCAGCGCCAGGCGCAATTCGGCGGCCTCGGCCACGGTCAGGGAGGATCCCAGGTGCAGGCGCCCGCAGCGGCGGCCGTCCACCTCGCCGCTCTCGACATAATCAAACGCGCTCATGGCGACACTCCTCAAGGCAACACCTTTTTCACCACGCCGATCAGCTTCTGCGGGTCGAAGGGCTTGACCAGCCAGCCCGTGGCCCCCGCCGCCTTGCCCTTGGTCTTGAAGGCCTCGCCGGCCTCGGTGGTGAGCATGAGGATGGGCGTGAACTTGTACTTGGGGTGGGCGCGCAGCTTTTGCGTCAGGGTGATGCCGTCCATGCGCGGCATGTTGAGGTCGGTGATGATCAGATTGAAATTGCCGCTGCCGGCCAGCTCAAAGGCCGCCTGGCCGTCGGCGGCCTCGGTCACCTGATAGCCGGCCCCTTTCAGGGTAAAGGACACCATCTGCAGGATGGAGCGTGAATCGTCGACGGCGAGAATGTGTTTGCTCATGATGCAACCCTCCAAAAAACGGTTCTTCCGTGGGGGCGACCCGCGGGGTCGCCCAGGGCGAGGCAATGCCTCGCCCCTACAGGGACGGTGAATCGGCGCTAGAACAGCTCGATGTCGCCTTCGTCCATGCTCTTCTGCGACACGGGATTGTGACTGGCTTTTTCGAGCAGGCGGCTGGCTTCTTCCAGGGCCGCCTTGAATTCGTCGAGGCGCAACTGGCAGTCGTCGCTCACATCCTCGCCGCGCGCGCGATGATCGAGGGAGAGCACCGCCAGCCCGCCCAGCAGGCTTTCGAGATTTTCGACGCGGCTGTTCACCGTGCCGATGACCTGGGTCGCCATGTCCTGGAATTGCAGGGAGGTCACGGCATGGCGCACCTCGGTGGCGACCCGCTCGGAAGTCTCGGAAATCTCGCGCCCGGATTTCTCGACGCTGCGGTTGAACTCGCGGGTCTTGTCCATGAGCTCATCCACCCGCTGCTTGGCGCTGCCGGTGACGATCTGATCCTGGGACGCCATGCGGCCGATGACCTGCTCCACCTCGGCCAGGGCCTGGGAGATACCCGCCACCGAGGCGCCGATCTGATCACTGAAACGGTTGGAGCGGATGGAGAGGTTGCGCACTTCCTCGGCCACCACGGCGAACCCCTTGCCCGCCTGCCCGGCGCGCGCCGCCTCGACGGCGGCATTGATGGCCAGCAGATTGGTCTGGTCGGCGATTTTCTTCACCTCGCCGAGCAGCCCGAGGACTTTTTGGAACTGGGCGCTGGTTTCGCCCATGGACTGGGTCATGGAGCGCGCCAGCTCGGAGTTGCGCCCGATGGCCTCGGCGAAGGTCTTGAGCACCCCGTCGATTTCGCCGAGAAAGGTCTCAAAGCTCAGGCCCGCGCCCTGCCCCGCCCCGCCCTTGCCCGCCAGGCCCAGGGCGATTTCCTGCTGGCGGCGGGTCTGCTCCTCAAGGCCGGTGAAGCTGTTGATCAGCTTCTCGATGGCATCGGCGAGCAGGGTGCGCACCTGGCCGTTTTCCGTCTTGATGTTGGCGAACTGGCCGTTGAACTGATGGGCGAGAAACTCAAAAAGGGATTTGGTGCGCTGGGTCAGCTCGGCCAGGTTGCGGTTGGTTTTTTCCCACTGGACGCGCTCGCGCCGCCGCAACCGATGCAGGGCCCCGCCCAGCAATCCGCCCCAGGCCAGGGCCGTGGCGGCGACCAGGGCAAGACTCGCCCAACCGGCCCCCAAAAACCCCAGGACTGCGAGCCCCAGCACCGTCAACAGACTCGCGGCAAGCGCGGCGAGAACCACCGGATCAAAATTCTTCCACCCTGTCGTCATTTTCGTCCCTCCCTCGCCTCGCGAGGACTGCAAAAAAGAAAGTCGCGCCGCGTCGAACATACCGACGCCCCCTATTTCTTAACTTAAATTCATTTACAAAGCAACATTTATTTAAATTAATTTCATGGCTAATTTTCGCCTTGCGCATCGGGACCTGCGCCCCAGGGACTACCCGTTCAAGGAGATGACAAAACGATCCTGCGGAGAGAGGGCAAATCTAGTGTCCCGTGTGGTTAGTCATGTCAAATAATTCTGAGATATTTTTGGTGCTGTCAAGGCGTCGCCAACGCAGGCCTAGCAGGGCGCTAAGTCAAGTTGGCGCAACGCAGGCAGCGCCAAAAATAGCCGGAATTTGAAGACAGGACTAGCCGCACGGGACACAAGAGGGAAAGGAATCAGGACGCCGAGGCGGAGGACAACTGGCCTTCCTGGGCCAGGGGCAGGGTGAAGAACACCGTGGTGCCCTCGCCGAGGGCGCTTTCGATCCAGACCCGGCCGCCATGGGCTTCGACGATGTGCTTGACGATGGACATGCCCAGGCCGGTGCCGGCGATGGCGATGTTGGAGGAATCGGCGCGATAAAACTTCTCGAAGACCCGGGCGCTCTGCTCCGGCGACATGCCGATGCCCCAGTCGCGTACTTGAACTTCATAGAAATCCCCGGAAACTCGGCCGCTGACGGCCACCCGGCGCTGCGCGGAGGAATATTTGACGGCGTTGGACAGCAGGTTTTCCATGATTTGCGCGCCCTTGCGCCGATCGACGAACAGGCCGAGGGCGGCCGGCTGCAAGTCCAGGTCAAAAACGAAGGCGGGATGATTGAGGCGATAATCACGGATTACCGGCAGGAAGACGCTCTCCGGCGCGCAGGCATCCTCGTTGAGTTCGAGCTCGCGCCCCGCCTCGATGCGGCTCAGATCGAGCAGATCATCGACGATGGCGGCCAGGGCGTCGGCCTTCTCGAAGATGTAGGTCAGAAACTCCCGGCGCTGCTCGGGGGTGAAATCGTCGCGGCTGAGCAGCAACTCGGAAAAACCCAGCACCGTGGCCAGGGGCGTGCGGAATTCATGGGCGACCGTCGAGATGAACTCGCTCTTCATGCGGTCGATCATGCGTGCCTGGGTGACGTCCTCCATGAGCACCAGCACCCCGGAATGACCATTTTCGGGCCGCCGGATGGCCGAGATCCGCGACTGGATGATACGCCGCGCCCCCTGGGAATCAAAATGCTCGAAATCGAACACCCCCTCCGTCTGGTTATCGGCCAGGGCCTGGCGCAGGCTGGGCAGCAGGGCCGAGCCGGCGAACAGCGCTTCGATGCGTTGGCCGCCCTCGGCCCGCTCCCCGAGCCCGAACATTTCGCGCGCCCGTTCGTTGATGAGCAGCACCCGGCCCCCGTCATCGACCACCAGCAGACCATCGGCCACCGAGCGCAGGATGGCGTCGATGCGCTCCCCGCTTTCCTGGGCGTCGCGCAAGGCATTCCGCAACTCGGCGGTGCGCTGCGCGACCCGTTTTTCCAACTCGTCGCGCGCCTCGCGCAGGGACTCCTCCACCCGGCGGCGCTCGGCCATTTCGTGCTCCAGATGGTCGTTGGCCTGGCGGGTGAGCTCGAATTCATCGACCAGCCGCCCCTGAACCTCGGCCAATTGGCGAGCCGCGCGGCCCAGCATCACCCAGGAAAAGGCGAAGAGCACGCCGCCCAGAACCAGGGTCAGGCCGCCGCCGACGAGCATCGAGCGGTTGAACAGGGCGAGTTTTTCCGTGACGTCGAGCATGACGAGCACATCGCCGACATCGGTTCCGCTGACATCGGTCAGCGGCAGCAAACGCCCGCGCAGCGTGCGCCCGGCAACCTCCATTTCGAAGGGCAAATCCAAATGGCGTTGATGGTCGATGGCGAGGGCTTCCGCGAACCCCGCCGGGGTTTGCGGAAGGGAGCCGTCGAGCAGCACATGCTCGGGGAAATTATCCCAGTCGGCGGCCAATCCGCGCTGGGCCATGTAGTCCTCCCAGCGCTCGCGGTCGAGAAACCGCTTTTCCAGGGCGACCAGGTACTCGATGCCGACCCGTTCGCGCAGTCGCGCCAGGAACAGGTCGACATCCTCCCCGGTCTCGATGTAGCCGATCAGGTCGCCGGCGGCGTCCCAGGGCAGGACCACGCGCAAGGTGAAGGTGCCCAGGGGACCGAGCTCCAGGCCCGCGGTCAGCGCCTGCCGCGCCGCGACCTCGCGCAAGGTTTGGCGGGTGATGAAATCGCCGAAGAATTCGGGTTTGTGGACCCGCAGGAAATTATGCCGGTCGCTCTGATGAAAATAGAGATGGGAGATGCCGAGGGGCTGGAGAACCTCCGCGAACAGCGGCTCGGAATACTCCAGCAGCAGGTCGCGCCGCCCCTCGACCATGGCCGCTTGCAGATGGGGATCGCGGGCGATGAGCTCGGCCGCCATGCTCAGCTGCCGGATGCGCTCCCCGCGCAGCTCGCGGGAGAGGACCTGCACCGCCTCGTAATGCTGGTCGAGGGCTTCGTCGACTTCCTGGAGTTTGATCTGGTAGATGCTGAACAAAAAGGTGGCGAGCAGCATCAGCAGGGTGAGGGTCAAGGGCAGCAGAATTTGTCGGCGGATGCTGTTGGCGCTCATGGAAGCCCTTGACCGATGGGGGAAGAATCACCAGGAAAGTAAAAAACGTTAATTGTGCAAGATTAGTCTCAAACCGTTCCCCGTGTCAACGCCCAACCGCCCCGGCCGCCGTCCCTGACCGCGGCCGCAAAAAGAAGGGGCGGGCTCCCCTTGCGGAGGCCCGCCCCGTTACAATCCAGAGAAAATGTCGTGCCGTCAATGACTTTTCTCGGCGTGATGGTCGTCCACCTTTTCCCAGCCCGTCCACATGGGCTTGAAGTAGGCGAAGAAGGTCTGACCGAGGGTCGCCAGGTAGACGTGGGTGAAGAGAAACGCCGTCAGACCGCAGGCCAGCAGGAAATGCGCGCCAACCACGAATTTCACGCCGCCCAGCAACATCACCAGCTGGCGCAGGGGGCCGATGTTGA
>NZ_JAUVWH010000160.1 GCF_030604225.1 Geoalkalibacter sp. | reverse complement strand
TGCTGCTGAGCCGCCGCATAAGGTCCCAGCACATCCTCGCCTTGATCGACTGGCAATTGCTGGTCTTGTTCATCGGCCTGTTCGTCGTCAACCACGCCCTGGCCGACAGCGGCCTGCTCGGCGCGGCGCTTGCCGCCCTCAAGCAGGGCGGCGTCGACATGGCGGTGCCGGCCTGGCTTTTCGCGGTCACGGCGGTGCTCTCCAACCTGTTGTCCAACGTGCCGGCGGTCATGCTGCTGCTGCCCGCCGCCGACCACGCCCTGGCGGGGCCGATTCTCGCCCTGGCGAGCACCCTGGCGGGCAACCTGTTCATCGTCGGCAGCATCGCCAACATCATCGTCGTCGATCAGGCGGCGCGCCTCGGCATCCACATCGGCTGGCGCGAACACGCCCGCGTCGGCGTCCCGGTCACTTTGGCGACCCTGGCCCTGGCGGCCCTATGGCTGTGGCTGGTGGCTTAGAACAGGAAGGAAGGAGCGGTGGCAAACAAATGACCAAGGACCAAGGACCGATGGCGAATTCCTTGCGATTGCGCCCAATCAACCAGGCCCCTGCCAACCCGCAAGGCGACTACGTCCTCTACTGGATGATCGCGGCGCGGCGCCTGCGCTGGAACTTCGCCCTCCAGCACGCCATCGCGCAAGCCCGTGAGCTGCGCAGGCCCCTGGTGATTCTCGAGGCTCTGCGCTGCGATTATCCCTGGGCGAGCGCGCGGCTGCACCGCTTCATCCTCGACGGCATGGCCGAGCACGCCCGCGCCCTGGCGCAATCGCCGGTGCTCTATCATCCCTATGTGGAGGAGCGCCGGGGCGCGGGCAAGGGTTTGCTGGAGACCCTGGCCGAGGGCGCCTGCCTGGTGGTCACCGACGATTTTCCGGCGTTTTTTCTGCCGCGCATGGTTCAAGCAGCGGGAAAAAAGCTCGGGGTGCGCCTGGAAGCGGTGGACGGCAACGGCCTGCTGCCCCTGGACGCCGCTCCCCAGGCCTATCCCAGCGCCTACGCCTTGCGCCGCTTCCTGCAGAAAAACCTGCCCGGACACCTGAGCGACCCGCCCCTCGCCGATCCCCTGGCCGACCGCGGCCTGCCCGTCCTCAAGGCCCTGCCGCAAGCCGTTCAGGAGCGCTGGCCCGCGGCCTGGGCGCGTCTGGCCTCCACGGATTACGACCTCGCGAGCCTGCCCATTGATCAGCGCGTCGGCGCTGTCGCCCTGCGCGGCGGCAGCCGCGCGGCAAGCACCCAGTTGGAATTGTTCCTCGACGAACGCCTTGGGCACTACGCGCTAGAGCGCAACGAGCCCGAACGCGCCGCCACCAGCGAGCTCTCGGCCTACCTGCATTTCGGCCATCTCTCGGTGCATGAGGTCTTCAGCCGCCTTGTCAAACAGGAAAACTGGAACCTGGGGCGCCTCGGCCCGGAGAGCAAGGGCCGGCGCGCCGGCTGGTGGGGGATGTCGGCGAACGCCGAAGCCTGGCTCGACCAGTTGGTGACCTGGCGCGAGTTGGGCTACAACTTCTGTCGCTACCGCGCCGATTACGACCGTTACGAATCCCTGCCCGACTGGGCGCTGGCCACCCTGGAGCGGCACGCGGAAGACCCGCGACCCTATCTGTACGATCTGGAGGATTTTGAACAGGCGCGCACCCACGATCCTCTGTGGAACGCCGCCCAGCGCCAGTTGCTGCGCGAGGGCGGCATCCACAACTATCTGCGCATGCTCTGGGGCAAGAAGATTCTCGAATGGAGTCGAGCGCCGCGCGCGGCGCTCGACATAATGATCGAACTCAACAACAAGTACGCCCTCGACGGCCGCGACCCCAACAGCTACAGCGGAATTTTCTGGTGCCTGGGTCGCTACGACCGCCCCTGGCCCGAGCGGCCCATCTACGGCAAGATCCGCTCCATGAGTTCGGAGAATACGGCGCGCAAGGTTTCCGTGGAAGCTTATCTGCGCCGCTATGGAGACTAAGGCGGAATCAGGGATAAACGAAGAACAGCTGCTTGCCGTTGACCTGGAAGCCGGTGATCAGGGCCTGGCCTTCGGCGGATAACAGATAGTCGATGAACCTGTCGGCCAGATCGATCTTGACGTGGGGATGGCGCTCCGGATTGACGGCAATCACGCCGTAAGGATTGAAGAGCCGCTCATCGCCCTCGCACAGCACCTCCAGGTTGGTCTTGCCCAAATAAGCCAGATAGGTGCCGCGATCGGCCAGGGTGTAGCCCTGAAGTTCCGTGGCCATGGCAATAACCTCGCCCATGCCGCGCCCTGACTCGATGTACCAGTTCCCCGTGGGCGCAACGCCGGCTTGCTGCCAGAGATTCTTTTCCATGACATGGGTGCCGGACTGGTCGGCCCGCGACACGAACCGCGCCTGGACGGCGTCGATCTTGGCCAGAGCTTGCGTCGCGTCCTTAAGCCCGCGTATCCCGGCAGGGTCGGTCTCAGGCCCCAGAATCACGAAATCGTTGTACATCAGGTCATGGCGCTTGACGCCGAAACCGGCCGCGACAAAGGCATCTTCCTGGGCGCGGGCATGCACCATGACCACGTCGGCATCGCCGGCTTCACCCAACTTGAGTGCCTGGCCCGTACCCACGGCGATGACATCGACGCGCACGTTGTTTCTCTGCTCAAAGGGCGGCAAGAGCACGTCGAGCAAGCCGGAATTTTGCGTCGAGGTGGTGGTTGCGAGAATCAGGCGCTCCTGGGCGAGGCCCGCGGTTGCCGTCAGCAGGCACAGGACGGCGGCAAGAAAAAGGGACCAGCGTTTCATGATTGTCCTCCACAAAGAGTTGTTTCCGCCAAAATCTTCCAAAAACGACCAAAAAACACCAAGACAAACAACAAACACAAAGATCGTCTTTCCCCTTTCCCTTGTCAATAGCAAAAAAAAAGCCCCCGCTAGTGTCCCGTGTGGCTAGTCTTGTCAAATAATTCTGAGATATTTTTGGTGTTGCCAAGGCGTCGCCAACGCAGTCCTAGCCGTGCGCTAAGTCAAGTTGGCGCAACGAAGGCAGCGCCGAAAATAGCCGGAATTAGAAGACAGGACTAGCCGCACGGGGCACGAGGACGGGGGCACACAGAACGGCAAGGCCAAGGTTCATGAGGATTGGGGATACATCATACGGCCGCTCAGGCTCAGATCGTAACCCGGCAGTTCCGCGGCCAGGGCGCGAAACTCCGGTTCACGCAGCAGATCGAGAAAGAGCTGCACCCCCTTGAGGAAAAAGCTGTCCTTGGGAATCAACAGATCGAAGCGCTCCCAGCGCGAGGGCAGAAAATCCAGCCCCAGCAAGGCAGCGACCGGCCGGATGGCCGGACCGATGTCGGCGCGGCCACCAAGAATTTCAAGACCGACATCGAGGTGGCGCAACACCTCGTGCCCATAGCCGGCCACCCGTTCCGGATCGATTCCGACCCGACTCAACTCCCGATCGAAAACCAGGCGGGTGCTGGTGCCCAGGGGGCGATTGACCACGCGCAGCTTCTTCTCGCCGATATCCCGAAGACCGCTGACGCCCAACGGATTTCCCTGCGCCAGCAGAAATCCCTGTTCACGCCGGCAGAAATTGACCACGGCCGGCAAGGAATCCAGCTCCCCGGCCGCATAGGAGAAGTTGAACTCGTCCTTGTCCTCCTCGGGCAGATGGCTGGTCGCCACCTGACAGAGGCCGCGCCGCAAGGCCTTGAGACCACCAAGGCTCCCCAGGTTGCCGAACACCGCCACCTGTTCGGGGTTAATCTTCATGAACAGCGCCAGAGCGCGATCAAGCAGGATGTCGTTGCTGCCCGCCAGGACCAGCAGATTGGGTTGCTGCAGGAGCGGTTCACGCTGGACCGGATAATTGATGGTCTTGCTCTCCACCCACTGCTCGACCAGATCCTCGGGAAACACCCACTTGCCGGTGATCTTGGTGGCGGGCAACCCCTTGTCGGTGATCAGGGTGTAAACCATCTTTTCGTTGATGCCCAGCAAATGGGCGACTTCCTTGGTCGAGAGCAGCTTCTTCATCGGCAACCTGTCATTTTTGGTTTATTAGCGTAATTATTTACCAGTCGCATTGCCCCCTGATACCACAATCCATCCCCAAGCCCAATAGAATACCTGATCTTTCTGGCGCCCTCCATGAATTTTACAATCCGCATGGCACGCACCAACAAATATCTCTGCCGTCCGGGGTTGACAGCGGGCGGAATCTTGCTAAATTCAAGACTTATTCTTTGCGGAGAATAATTTTCCAAAAGAAAGCAACCTTGGATGACGGATACCGCCTCGCGCCTCGACCAGATTCTGACCAAGCTGCGTGCCCTGGATTGTCGCATCACGCCGCAGCGCCTGGCGGTGCTGCGAATACTGCTGGAAAGCCCGGGGCATCCGACCATGGAGGAAATTTACGCTCAGGTGCGCCGCGATTTTCCCACGGTGAGCCTCGCCACCATCTACAAGACGGCAACTCTTCTCAAGGGGCTCGGCGAGGTGCTGGAAGTGGGCATGCGTCACGGCAGCAGCCGCTACGACGCCCACAAGCCCTACCCCCATCCCCATGTGATCTGCACCCACTGCAAGGCGATTCTGGACTTCGAGGAACTGCCCCTTGCCGAACTGACCCAGGCGATCGCCGAGAAAACCGGCTTTGAAATCAGGGACCACCAGCTTGAATTTTTCGGCCTCTGCCCCGCCTGCCGCGAGGGCGGGTCGCCGACCTGACCAGCGGCCGGGGGCGCGGCACGGGCGCCGCGGCCCCACGAAACTTCATCATTTTTCACAAGGAGGATTCACGACGTGGCACGACTTCAAGGCACCAAGACCGAGAGAAACATCCTGACCGCGTTTGCCGGCGAGAGCCAGGCGCGCAACCGCTATACCTACTATGCCGCCCAAGCCAAGAAGGAAGGCTATGTGCAGATTTCGGTGATTTTCGAGGAAACCGCCGACCAGGAAAAAGAACACGCCAAGCGCCTCTACAAGATGCTCGAGGGCGGCGAGGTGGAAATCACCGCGTCCTTTCCCGCGGGCAAGATCGGTTCGACGGCCGAAAACCTAAAGCGCGCCGCCCAGGGTGAAAACTACGAGCACACCGACATGTACCCCTCCTTCGCCCGCACCGCCCGCGAGGAAGGCTTCGAGGACATCGCCAAGGTCTTCGAGGCCATCGCCGTGGCCGAAAAGCAGCACGAGAAGCGCTACCTCGACCTGCTTAGCAACGTCGAGAACAGCCGCGTCTTTCACCGCGAGCAGTCGCAAGTGTGGCGCTGCCGCAACTGCGGCTACATCCACGAAGGCAAGGGCGCCGTGGAAATCTGCCCGGCCTGCGCCCATCCCCAGGCGCATTTCGAACTGCTCGGCGAGAATTACTGACCTCCGGTTTCACTCCAGAATCACATTGCCCGCCACCAGGGGGTGCCCGGCTGGGCGCCCCCTTTTTTTCAATGAAAGATTTCCCAAAAAACACATTTTTTTCGTCAAGACAATTGACAGTGGCGTTTGTTGGGCTATGAATTAGTCCATCACCGCCGCAACGGCTTGTCTTATCGCGCGAAATCGAGGGGAAAATGGCGCGCCTTGATGTTCGAGTCAAAACCGGCCTTCGCGCCCAAGCCGTGTACGCAACGGAACGTGACACCCGCGAAGAGGCCGTGACCATCCGCGAACTGAGCCTCGCCGGCGCAGTCATCGAGCCGCTGCGGGGAAAACCCAAGGACGTTTTCACCCTTCGCGCCCAGTTGCCGCCCTTCGGCGACGTGGAACTCAAAGGCGACGTAGTGCGCATGGACAATGCCCATGCGGCCGCCGTGCGCCTCTTTTATTCCGACCGCACCACCTCCTCGACCCTCTGGCAATACATCCGCGCCCGTCTTCAGCCCGGCGAGAAATGCCCCTATTGCGGGC
>NZ_JAUVWH010000199.1 GCF_030604225.1 Geoalkalibacter sp. | reverse complement strand
TGGTAGAGGGCGTGCAGGGGTTCGGGGCCGCGCGGGCTCTGGGGTACGACCACCGCGCCCTGGTCGGCTTGCAGACAGAGGCCCTGGATGACCTCGGCGTTGAGAAAGGGCATGTCGCAGGCCACGGCGAAAATCCGCTCGTGGCGCGCATGGCAAAGGCCCGAATGAATGCCCGCCAGGGCGCCCTTGCCGTAGTAGATGTCGGGCACCTTGCGGCAGGGGATGTCCTGATAGAGGCCCGGCGAGTTGGTGACGATGATCACCTCGTCGAACAGGGCGGCGAGGCGCCGATAGATGTGGTCGATGAAGCGCGCGCCCTCCACGGGCAGCAGGGATTTGTCGCAGCCCATGCGCCGGCTTTCGCCGCCGGCCAGGATGACGCCGGTGATGCCGGCGATTTTTGTTTGCGGTGCGGCGGGCGCCAGGCGCTCGGCGTGGCAGTAGACCTCGAAGCTCTCGCCGCGCAGGTAGCCGACCAGGGTGATGCCGGCCTGCTCGGCCAGTTCGATGGCCTTGTCCGTGGGCGAGGTGCGCGAGGCGATGAGTGCGATGCCCAGCCGTGCCGCCTTGGCCACCATTTCCGTCGACACGCGCCCCGAGGTCACCAAGAGACGCCCGGCGAGGTCGATGCCGCGGAAAAGGGCCTCGCCGGCGATGCGATCCAGGGTGTTGTGGCGGCCGAGATCCTCGGCGAAGAGCAACAGTTTTTCACCGTCGCCCACCGCCGCCGAATGCATCCCGCCGTGGCTGGCATACTGCTCGGCGCGGCGTGCCAGATCCTTCATCAGTTGAAAGACCGTCGTAGGGGCGACGCGCCGGGTTGCCCGTGTCGCCGGCCGGATGGTTCCATCGGGATCGCCTGCCATCGGCAGGTTGAAGGAGATGCCCGTGCCGCAGCCCGAGGTCAGGGTCGGCTTGAGCCGCTCGGGAACCTCGCCGCGCACGCGGATGCGGGCGCTGCCGAAGTCGGCGCAGATGCCGAGACTGAGGATGTCGTCGAGACTGGTGATGAACCCCTGCAAGCGCAGAAATCCCGCCACGAGAAAATTGAGCTGGTGGGGTGAGCCGACCAGGGTGGCCAGAGGCCGTTCGTTGACGATCAGTTCCAGGGGATATTCCTGAACCAGCGGCCGCTGGACGTCCCTGAACTGACCGCGCTCGAAACGCAGGATGTCGCGTTGCCTGCTCTGTTCCATGCCCTAACTCCTCCCCTATGTGATTTCTTCGCGATGCTGTAAACGCCTAGCAGAAACCATGCCCTATGCCAAGTTGCCGATTTTGCACAGTTTAGCGGTCGCCGGCACTGGGTCAAGGCGTCCCGGGTGGGTCATAAGTACCCAGGCGGGATCCTCAATTCAGCCCCGGCTTGTCCCCCTCGCCTGGCGCGTAGTCGCGCTTGACGCGTGTGAACCCCTCGCGCTGGGCGAGCAGATCCAGATGCAGGGTGGCGATGTCTTCCAGGTCCATGGGCAGATTCTGCCCGGCCTCGCGGCTGTCCACCACCTTGAGATAGCTGTCGCACTTGCGGCAGACATTGACCCGGTAGCCTTGGTCATCGCCCGCCGTGAAGTATTCAAGGGTCTGCTCGTCGCGGTTGCCGCACACCGTACAGCTGCGCCGCGCTCCCGGCCAGGACTGGCCGCAGGTGCCGCAATGCAGCATCAGCCGTCCCTCGTCGCCGAGCAGTTCGCCCATGACCGGCACGCCGCCGCACAGGGGGCAATAGCCCTGTCGCCATTCACCGTCCCGTGGCGCCAGGCCCTCTTCGCGGGCGGCGTGAAGGGCGAAAGAGCAGGCCAGACCGAGGAGATATTCGAGGATGGCCGGTTCCGTGGCGAGCTCCGCCGCGGTCTTGGCGAAGCGCTCGCGTTCGCGACCGACATAGGCGCCGAACAGCGGCGCGGGGTCGAAACGGCCTTCGGCCAGGGCGGCGTCGATGCGCCCCAGATCCTCCTTGCCCTGGCGCCCGTGGCGTTGCAGCACGGCGATGAGGGCGCGCAGAAAGGCGCCGAAAGCCGGCCCATCGACCTGGAAGCTCTCGCCTTGCAGCAGGGGAAAGCCTTGGGCCTGGGAGACGGATACCTGCCCCGGAGGGGTGTCGATGCGCAGAAACTCACCCGACTGCTTGGCGAGAAAGGCATAGAGACTGTCGTAAAAATCAAAGATCTCAGAAAACTGCGGACGCAGGCGGCGCAGTTGGGTCAGGCGTTGGCGGCGTTGGGCGATGAATTCCACGATCGACGAATCTCCTCGTTGGTTTCGTTGGTCAGGGCAGCGCCGGCGGCCGCGCCACCGGCACCGTGCCGGACAGGCTGCGCAGAAAGGCGAGCAGTTCGGCCTGCTCCGCCGCCGTCAGCGCCAGGGGCTGCATCAGCGGCGATTGGTTTTGATCCTGGCCGCCGCCCTGGACATAGAAGGCGATGACGTCTTCCAGTCGGGCGAGGCTGCCGTTGTGCATGTAGGGCGCGGTCTGGGCCACCTGACGCAGGGGCGGGGTGCGAAAGGCGCCGAAATCCGCCGGGTCGCCCGTCACGGCGAAGCGCCCTGGGTCGCGGTCGCCGCGCTCCAGGCCCATCCGGACCTGAAAGAAATGGCGGGTGGCGCGGCGCTGGGGGTCGGTGAGCAGTTCCGGCTGATCGGGGACCCCCAGGTTGTGAAATTTTTGATCCGACAGCAGCGGTCCGCTGTGGCAGCGGTGGCAGGCCGCCTTGCCGTAGAACAGGGCCAGGCCCCGCTTGGCTTCGGCGTCAAGAGCGTCCTGGTCGCCCTCCAGGAAGCGGTCGAAGGGCGCGTCGCGCACGATGAGGGTGCGCTGGAAGTCGGCGAGGGCCGAAGTGATCGTGGCGCGGCTGATCTCGGCGCCGTAGGCCTTCTGGAACAGCTCGGGATAGCCCGGCGTCTCGCGCAGCTTTTCCACCAGGTAGTCGAGTTGCAGGTTCATCTCGAAGGAGGAATGGATCGGTCCCTCGGCCTGCTGCTCCAGGGTGTAGCTGCGCCCGTCCCAGAGAAAGCGGTGCAGGTAGGCGACATTGATCAGGCTCTGGGTATGGCGCCA
>NZ_JAUVWH010000055.1 GCF_030604225.1 Geoalkalibacter sp. | reverse complement strand
TAGACGTCGTTGAGAACCTGGGCGCAGCCGGAGTAGAGGGCCAGGATCCCGGTGAGCAGTCCTTGCCAACCGGCCAGGCTGGCCAGCGCCGGCACGCCGCCGGCCGCGCTCAGGGCCAGCAGAAACAAAAACAGGCTGAAGTTGGCGAAAATCAGTGGCAGCAGCCGCCCCAACCGCAGGGAGCCGCCGCAGAGCACGGCGCTGAACAATCCCCACAAGGTGAGAAAGGCCGCCAGGGACAAGGTGGAGGGAAGTTCGCCGATGCCGGCGCGGGGCAAGGCCAGCACGCCCACCAAGGCCAGCCAGAACAGGCCGAGGGCGCAAAAGGCGGTGGCGGCAAAGGTATGATGGCGGCGCCATTCCAAAACCCCGGCGATGATCTGCGCCAGTCCGCCGTAGAACAGGCCCAGGGCGATCATCATGGCGTCCAGGGGCAGCAGGGCGGCCTGCTGAATGCCAAGCAGAACCAGGGTCATGCCCCAGCCCAGCAAGCCCAGGGGCGCGGGGGAAGCGGTCGTCACGCGCTCTCCCGCGGCAAGAGGCAAAGCCGCGACGACGGAACCTCCCCGGGCCGCCAGGGCAGGAAACTGTTGCTCCTCGGCGGGCGGAACCTCCGCCCGGCGCGCGGCCAGGCGCACCGCCTCGCGCGCCGTGCCCGCCGCGGTGGCGGACGGCGCCTGGTCGGGATAGCGCGCGGCCAGCTGCTGATACCGGCCGCATTCCCCGTGGTGGGCCCGGCAATGCCGAATGATCTGGTGCACATCGGAGGGGGAGATATACCCGCACCCGACATCGCACCAGTCCTCGTTCACGCCGAAAAAGGGACAGATGTTCTCATCCGTCATGCCCACACCACTTTCCCCAGCGAAACCATCCGTCATCCCGGTCGAAGGAGCCGAAGCCTTCGCATGCCGCGGCCTTCACCAGCAAGACAGCAAGAGACATTCCATCTCGTCCGGGCCTCGGCGAAAACAGAAATTCCCATGGAATTTAGATAAGTTGAACGGGGGATGAAGTAGGCGGCGAAAGCGCGGGATTCGCAGATCTGCAAGAAAGCCGCGCGGCCATTCGCAGATCTGCGAGGCGGGTTTCAGAGATAATCGTCCTTGCGCAGATCGTACTTCTTGAGCTTGCGGTAGATGGTGGCCATGTTCATGCCCGCGCGCCGCGCCGCGGCCTCGACGTTGCCCTGGGTCTTGCGCAGCAGTTCCTTGAGGTAGCCGACCTCGAAATCGGCCAGGGCGCTGGTGTAGTCGCTGTCGTCGGCGCGCTCAACGGGCCCCGCGTCCTCGATCTCAATGAACTGGGCGAGCACCGGCAGGGTGATGAACTCGCCGTCCTCCATGGCCACCGCCGCCTCGATGACGTTGCGTAGCTGGCGCACGTTGCCCGGCCAGGAAAACTCAGTCGCCGCCTCCAGGGCCTCGGCGGAGAGCCCCTTGATGTGGGTGGCGAATTTCTCGTTCTGCTGGTGGATGAAATGGTCGATGAGCAGGGGAATGTCGGCCTTGCGCTCGCGCAGGGCGGGCAGGTGGATGTTGACCACGTTGAGGCGATAGTAGAGATCCTCGCGGAAGCCGCCCTGCTTGACCCCCTCGCGCAAGTCGGCGTTGGTCGCCGAGAGGATGCGCACATTGACCTTGGTCGGCGCGGTGTCGCCGATGCGGCGAAATTCCTGCTCCTGCAAAAAGCGCAGCAAGGTCTTTTGCACATTCATGGGCAGATTGCCCACTTCGTCAAGAAACAGGGTGCCGCCGTCGGCGGCCTTGAGCAGGCCCTCGCGATCCTCGGCGGCGCCGGTGAAGGCGCCCTTCTTGTAGCCGAACAGCTCGCTTTCCAGCACCGACTCGGGCAGGGCGCCGCAGTTGATGGCGACGAAACGCTTATCCTTGCGCGGCGAGTTGTAGTGCACCGCCTGGGCGATGAGTTCCTTGCCGGTGCCCGACTCGCCGGTAATGAGGATCGAGGTGTCGCGGATGGCGAGCTTTTCCACCTTGTCGAGCACCGCATGCAGCTTCTGCGAGGTGCCGATGATGTTGTCGAAGCGAAAGCGCCCGGCGATCTCCTCGCGCAGGCTCTGGTTCTCGCTGCTCAGCTCGGTCTGGCGCAGGGCGTTTTTCACGCGGAACAGCAGTTCGTCGGGCTCGAAGGGCTTGGTGACCATGTCGTAGGCGCCGCGGCGCATGGCCTGGATGGACATCTCGACGGTGGCATGGGCGGTGATGATGATCACCGGGATGCCCGGATCCTTGTCCTTGACCCGCTGCAGCACCTCGATGCCGGTCATCTCCGGCATGCGGATGTCGGTAATCACCAGGTCGTAGCGCCCGGCGGCGAAATCGGCCATGGCCGCCACCGGGCGGTTGAAGGCGCGCACCGCGTAGCCCTCGTCGCCCAGCACCGCCTCAAGCATGCGACACAGGCCCTCTTCGTCGTCGATGAGAAGAATTTTCGGTTTTCGCGTCATGGTGCCTCGTCCTCCTGAGCGGTGTCCTCGCCCACCGGCAGGCGCACCAGGACGCAGGTGCCGCGCCCCGGAACGCTGTCGATGCGGATTTCGCCGTGGTGCAGCTCGATGATCTGGCGGGTGATGGCCAGCCCCAGGCCGGTGCCTCGCGGCCGGGTGGTGAAAAAGGGCTCGAAGATCTTTTCCTGGTATTCGGGGGGAATGCCGCAGCCCGTATCGGCGAAGCGCAGCTCGACGAAGCCGTCGGCGGCCAGGGCGGTCCCGACCACCAGCTCCCCGCCGTCGGGCATGGCGGCGCCGGCGTTGAGGATCAGATTGATGGCCACCTGGCGGATCTGGTCGCCGTCGAGGCGCACCGGCGGCAATTGGGCGGCAAAGTCCTTGTGCACCCGCACCTGATGCATGTCGGTGTGGTTGGCGGCGAAATCGACGATCTGGTCGAGGAGCTGGTTGAGGTCCGTCTCCTCCAAGGCGGGTTTGGGCGTGCGCGCGTAATTGAGCAGATCCTGGACGATCTTCTTGCAGCGCTTGCTCTCCCGCTTGATCTCGTGCACGTACTTGAACTTGGGATCGTCGGGATCGAGCTTGCCTTCGAGGTAGGCCGCGTAGCCCAGGATCACGCCGAGGGGATTGTTGATCTCATGGGCCACACCCGAGGAGAGCACCCCCAGGGACGCCATCTTGCCCTGCTGGGACAGGCTCGCCTCCATTTCCTGGTTGCGCTTCATGATCTCGGTCATGCGGTTGAAGGTCGCGGCCAGCTCGCCCAGCTCATCCTGGCTGTCGACCTCCATCTTGGCGTCGAGGCGGCCCTGCTTGACGCGGCGGATCACCTCGATCATGTGATGGATGGGATTGGTGAGCACCTGCGCGGCGACGAACACCATGAGAATGGCGACGGCGCCGACGAAAAAGGTGATGACGAACAGGCTGCCGAGGATCCGGGTCTTGATGAGCTTGGCCTCCTCGAAGAACTCATCCTCGTAGGAGCCCACCGCCACGATCCAGTCCCAGGGCTTGAAGTAGAGGTAGCGCACGATCTTCATGCGCGGCAGCGGGTCGTCGGCGCCGCGCCAGGGATAGCGGATCCAGCCATTCTTGCTCCGGATCATCTCGCGGATGAACAAATTACCGGTGAAATCCGTGCGCTCGACGATGTTGCGACCCTCGTCCTCGGGATGGATGTGCAGGGTGCCGGCGGAATCCATGCAGTAGATGTAGCCCGTGTGGCCGACCTTCTTGCTCTGGATTTTCTGCTTGAGCTCGGCGAAGGAGCGCCGCTCGAAGGCGAGATCCTCGTAGGTTTCCTCCAGGTAGCCGGTGGCGGCGATGATCCAGTCCCATTCGGGAAAGTAGCGGTAGGCGGCGAGTTTCTGGCGCGAGGCCTGATCGCCGAGCATCTCGTTGCGCCAGGGATAGATGATGAACAGCGTCTGCCCGGGCGCGGCGCGCAGGGCGGCTTGGCACATGGTGCGGATGAAATAGCGGCCGTCCTGGTCCTGCTCATTGTAGATGTTGTCGCCCTCGCGCGCCGGATGGGCGGTCAGCTCGCCCTTGCTGGTCATGGCGAAGATATAGCCGCTCTGGCCGATGCTCACCTGCTTGAGGGCGCGCGACGCTTCGCTGCGCGCCCGGCTCAGGCTCACCTCGCCGCTCAGGTACTGGTGATGGTGGGACTCCACCAGGCTGTAGGCCAGATCGGTGAGGGTGCGCAGCTCGTTGCGCACCGCCTGGCGCTTGTCTTCCTTGTACACCTGGAACTGCTTGTGGTGGGCGTCGAGCAGATCCAGGGTGAAGCGCGCCATGTGGTCGAGGTCGGCCTTGCTCGCCTGGGTAATGCCGCGATAGGCCTGCTGATAGCTGATGTAGCCGATCACCCCGCCGACCACGAAAATCGGCAGCACCACCAGGGGCAGCACCACCACCAGCATCTTCCAGCGCAGCTTGAGGTTTTGGACGAAATTGAAGACAAGCCCATGCATGTGGCGTTCATTCCCGCAAGAGGGCCAACGGCCGATGGCGGATTAACCGCGTCCCTTCCACAGACGGCGCAGGGAACTGGTCTTGTCGCCGGCCAGGGCTTCGATCTGCGCGCGCAGACGGCGCGATAGCACGATGCGCTTTTCCGCGGCGAAGGCTTCGTGGTTTTTTTCTATCTCCTCCAGGGCATAGAGATAGTTGACCATCAGGCCGCAGGCTTGACGCAGGCCCTTGGGCGAGATGTCGCCCAGCCAGTTGAGCCGCTCGATGCGCGCGCCGTTGCCGAGATGAAAGCGCTCCACGGGATCAAGGGGAAAACCGTCGGCGCGCCGCTCGTGGAAATAGTGCAGGCACAGCGCCTCCAGGGGCTCGCGTAGGGACTGCGCCAATGCCTCATCCTCCCACCAGCCGACGGCACCAAGCACCGCGGCCAGTTCGGCCGGGGTTTCGAGAACCTTGGCCGCCTGCTCCAGGCTGGTGCGCAGTCGCTGGATCAGGGGTGCCTCGCCGGCCTGCGCAAGCTGCTTGCCCAACCACCCGCCGAAACCGGGGATGGGCGAAAGGGTGGCGAAGTTTTTCAGGTTGGGTAGGTCGTGGCGCAGGTCATCGACCACCTGCTTGATGAGAAAGTGGCCGAAGCTGATGCCGCGCAAGCCTTGCTGGGCATTGGAGATGGAATAGAAGATGGCGGTGTCGGCCTCGCGGGGATCGGCGATCGGGGCCTGGGGATCGAGCAGTTCCTGAATGCTTGCCGACATCCCCGTGACCAGGGCCACCTCGATGAAAATCAGCGGCTCGTCGGGCATGGCCGGATGAAAGAAGGCATAGCAGCGCCGGTCCGATTCGAGGCGATTGCGCAGATCCTCCCAGGAATGAATTTCGTGCACCGCCTCGTAGGCGATGAGTTTTTCCAGCAGGGCCGCCGGCGACTCCCAGGTGATGCGGCGCAGGGCGAGAAAGCCGATATCGAACCAGGTGGCCAGCAGCTGCCGCAGCTCCCGATCCAGGCTTTGCAGGCGGGCATCCTCGCCGACCCATGCGAGCAGATCGGCGCGCAGGTCGATGAGAAACTTGACCCCCTGGGGCAGGGCGTTGAATTTGCCGAGCAGACGCAGGCGCGGCGATTCCAGGGCGGCGCGCAACTGCTCCTCGGCGCGCAGGTAGGCGGCATCGTCGGCCGCTTCGCACAAGGCCGAAGCCGTTTGGCAGAGCCCCTTGCGGTCCGCCGGAAAATCATGGGCGAGAATTTCCAGGTAGCGCCGTCGGCCCGTCGGGTTGAGCCCCAGATAGAGCCGACCCAGACGCGCCGCGCGCCCCAGGGCCGACACCTCGCCGCCGCGCGCGGCGAGGCACTGCCGGATCAGTTCACGCAGCCGCTGCGCATCCTCCGGCGGCAGCGCGGGATCGAGTTCCAGCTTGTCATCCTCGAAAAAGGGGGCGGCCATGCCGCGCCACAGACGGTTGAGATTGTCGAGGGCCTCGCGAAAAACCTGAGCGGCTGGCACGTTGCGCATCCTCCTGAATCCAGGGAACAGGGCCGGGTCGGCATCATCCTTGCTTGCTTTACTTAGGCAGGACCCGGGCTCGGCAAGAAGTCATCATACCGACAGCCCTTCATGAAAACAAGGATCATGTATACGTTGATTTTTTCCGAAAACAGGCGACAAAACATTTCCAACCGGGTTATAATTCCGCCCATCTGTGCCTGCAACGGACCGTTGCCGGACCAATTGGGGGGTGGCGATTTTTCCCCGGCTGGTCTATAGTCGCCGAGAATTTTCCTTGCCATCGAGGTTTTTTTCTTGAAGAACCGCGCGCCTTGGGCGCTGACCGTTTATTTCGGCTTTTTCCTGCTGCTGCTGGTGTGGGGGCGTCTGCCCGAGGAACCCTCGCCCTGTGCCAATGCCGGCCTGCGCATGCTCGGCTCCACCAGCTACCAGAGCATCGCCGAGCGCTTGCCGAACCCCTTCTGCCCGGCCTGCAACGACCCGCGTCAGGGCGCGGGAACCGCGGCGGTTCCCCTGTCCGTCTCCAGCGGCACGCCTTGCCCCGACGGCAAGAACACCAGCGTGTTTCATACCGCCTTCCTGCCCCGCCCGAGTTTCGCGAATCACGGCGCCGGCAGCCGCATTCATCCCTTCCCGCCCCTGCCCGATGCGCGTCTCGCCTCCTTGCGCACCGTGGTGCTGCTGAATTGAGACTTGCCCCCGCGATCGCGTCTTTCCGAACAGTCCGCCGCATCGGCCCTGTCATCTCTCCCCTGGGGGCGGCCAGTTGCCGCGTCTGTTCTTGTTCCCTGTCCATTTATTTCCGGAGAAGACAATCTTGACTACCAATAAGCGCTCATTTCTGGACGCCCTCTGGGACTTCTGCTGCTCCCTCAAGCTGACCCTCTTCACCCTCATCATGCTGGCGGCGACCTCGGTGATCGGCACCGTCATCCAGCAAGGCCGCTCCCCCGAGGAATATCTGCGCGTCTACGGCGAGAACACCTATCGCATCTTCGAAAAGCTCGGCTTTTTCGACATGTACCATTCCTGGTGGTTTCTCGGCCTGCTGGCGCTGTTCGCCGTCAACCTCATCGCCTGCTCCATCAAGCGCTTGCCGCGGGTGTGGAAGACAGTGCGCAATCCGGTGCTGGCGCCCGACGACGGTCTCTACCGCACCCTCTCCAACATGGAGGAGATGGTCAGCAAGCAGAGCCCCGAGAGCCTCAGGGGCAAGATCGCCGAGTATCTCAAAACCAACTTCGCTCCCGCCCGCGTCACCGAAGCCGACGGCAAGGTGCATTTCTACGCCGAAAAGATGGCCTGGGCACGCTTTGGGGTCTATGTCACCCACGCCTCGATTCTGATCGTTTTCATCGGCGCCATCATCGGCAATGTGTTCGGCTACAAGGCCTACGTCAATATCGTCGAGGGCACCGAAACCAGTCGCGTGTGGAAGCGCGGCGGCAGCCAGCCCACGCCCATCGACCTGGGCTTCACGGTACGCTGCGACAAGTTCTCCGTCACCTACTACGAGGGCACCATGCGGCCCAAGCTCTACAAGAGCCTGATTACCGTCATCGACAACGGCGTTGAGGTGAAAAAGGATCGTGAGGTCATCGTCAACGATCCCCTCAAGTACAAGGGCATCGTCTTCTACCAGTCGAGCTACGGCCCGGCGGGCGACCCGAGTTTCGTGCTCAGCGTCACCGAGCGCGCCACGGGGCAAAACCAGACCTACAACCTGCGCCAGGGCCAGCCGGGGCGCCTGGCCAACGGCCTGCCGTTCCGCGTCGCCAACTTCGCCGAGAACTTCCAGAACTTCGGGCCGGCGGTACGCATCGAAGTAATGCCCCCCGGCGAGCCGGTACGCGCCTTCACCGTGCTCAAAAACTTCCCCCAGTTCGACGCCCAGCGCGGCGACGACTTTATCTTCTCCCTGGATGATTTCCAGCAACTCCAGTACACCGGCCTGCAGGTGGCCAAGGATCCCGGCGTCTGGGTCGTGTGGATCGGCTGCATCCTGATGATGGTCGGCTCGATCATCGCCTTCTTCATGTCCCATCGCCGCGTCTGGATCACCCTGGTACCCCTCGACGGCGGCAAGACCGGCATCAAGCTGGGCGCCGCCGCGCATCGCAACCAGGCGGCGTTCGAAATGTACTTTGACGATTTCAAGAAAAACCTCAAGCAGGAACTCAATTCCTGACGGTCCCTTTTCCCGCTGCGGAGGAAACACACCATGTTCAGTGACCAGATTTTCAACTACACGACCCTCGCCTACTTCATCGCGATGGTTCTGTTCATCTCCTTCATCGCCACCAAGAGCAAGAACGTCGGCCTCGGCGGCAACATCGCCGCCTGGATCGGCTTCGGCCTCAACACCCTGGCCATCGGCTGGCGCTGGTACGAGTCGAAGAGCCTCGGCTACGGCCACGCGCCCCTCTCCAACCTCTACGAGTCGGTGGTCTTCTTCGCCTGGTCGATCCTGCTCATCTACCTGCTCATGGACATCAAGTACAAGCAGCGCGCCCTGGGCGCCTTCGTCATGCCCTTTGCCGTGCTCGGCATGGCCTGGGCGCAGATGATGCCCGACCACAGCAAGTCCATCCAGCCCCTGGTGCCCGCCTTGCAGAGCAACTGGCTGACCTACCACGTCATCACCTGCTTCATCGGCTACGCCGGGTTTGCCATCGCCTGCGGCGCCTCCATCATGTACCTGATCAAGGTCGGCAAGGAGGAAAAAAGCGGCGGCGCCAACACTCCGGCGGGCGGCATTATGTCCATGTTCCCCAGCACCCGGATTCTCGACGACATCAACTACAAGGCGATCATGATCGGCTGGCCCATGCTGACCCTGGGCATCGTCACCGGCGCCGCCTGGGCCAACTACGCCTGGGGCACCTACTGGAGCTGGGATCCCAAGGAAACCTGGAGCCTTATCGTGTGGTTCATCTACGCCGCCTTCCTCCACGCGCGCTTCACCCGCGGCTGGGTCGGTCGCAAGGCCGCCTGGCTGTCCATCATCGGCTTCGGCGCCACCCTGTTCTGCTACCTGGGCGTCAACCTGGTGCTTTCGGGTCTGCACTCCTACGGCGGTGGGTAAGCTCATCGCGCAGCGCTGAAAAAAACGGCCGGTTCGGAATCCTCCGAACCGGCCGTTTTTTGTCATTTGTCATTTGTCATTGGTTGTTGGCTCAACCTTCGGCTTCTGGGGCAAGAAAGGTTGAACGTCCGGAGGTGCTCAGGGACTTAAGCAGGGCGCGGTCCTCGCGGCCGTCGCGCATCGCCACCAGGGCGGGGTGGGAAAAGGCGTCAAGGGCCTCGCGGACCGCCAGGGTGCCCACCGCCGAGTCCTTGCGCCCGGTGAAGGGCAGACAGTCGGGGCCGCGCTGGCATTTGCAGTTGAGGTTGACCCGCGCCACGCGATTGACCAGGCTGTCGATGAGCGGCGCCAGTGCGGCTTCGTCGCGGCCGAACAGACTGATCTGCTGGGCGTAATCCGAGTCGCGCAGGAATTGGTCGATGGTCGCGAAGTCGGCGAAGGGCACGACCGGCACCAAGGGGCCGAACTGCTCCTCGTGAAACAGGCGCATGGCCGGGGTCACGGGCGCGACCAGGGCCGGGCGGAAAAAGGAGCCCAGCGCGGAGCCTCCGCCGGGATTGAGGATGCGCGCCCCCTGCGCCAGAGCGTCGTCAAGCAGGGCACGCAAATAGCCGGGACGCTCGGGTTCGGCCAGGGGCGTGATCCACACCCCCTTGTCCCAGGGCATGCCCTGGCGGATGCGGCCCAGGGCGGCGAGAAACTGGTCGAGAAAGGCGTCGCGCAGCGATTCATGGACAAAGAGAATCTTGAGCGCCGTGCAGCGCTGCCCGTTGAAGGCCAGACTGCCGAGCAGACATTCGCGCACCGCCCGCTCCAGATCGGCGCCCGGCAGCACCACGGCGGCGTTTTTCGCGCCCAGGCCGAGGACCGGCGTCAGGCGCAGGGGCCGCGGGTGGGCGCGCACCAGGCGCTCGGCCACCGCGCCCGAGCCGATGAAGGCCAGCACGTCGATGCGTCCCGTGGCCATCAGCGGCTCCAGCAGTTCCTCGCCCTCGCCGTAAATGACATTGACCACGCCGGGCGGCAGAAGCTCGCGAAACAGGCCGAGCAGGGGGCGAAACAGCAGAACGCCGATTTTCGGCGGTTTGAGCAGCACCGTGTTGCCCATGGCCAGGGCCGGCAGCAAGGTGGCGAAGGCTTCGTTCAGAGGATAGTTGAAGGGTCCCAGGCACAGCACCACGCCCCGGGGCGCGCGCCCGCGCCGGGCGGCGATGCCTTCGGCGGTCACCGGAACGGCGTCTTCGCCGCGGCGCCGTTCGAGATCGGCCAGGGTTTCATCGAAATAGTTGAGGGTGCGCTCGAATTCGCCCTCGGCCTCCGCGAGGCTCTTGCCCACCTCCCACACCAGCAGCGGCACGATGTCGCCGCGCCGCTCGGCCAGGCCCGCGCGCAGCGCCTGCAGAACCTGGCGACGAGCGGCGATGCCGAGGGTCGGCCAGGGGCCGCGCCCTTCGTCGAACGCCGCGCGCGCGGCGGCGAGGGCGTCTAGGGCCGCCGCCAGATCCAGACGCGGCACCCGACCCAACAGACGCGGCCGCAGTTGGTTGCCGCGGCGCACCGGCAGGGGCGAAAAAACCTCCTGCAGCGGCCCGTCCCAGACGTGCAGCTGCCCGCCGACCAGATAGTCGCGCTGGTCCTCGACGGGCGGCGCGGGGCAGAAAGCCGGCAGATTCTGCTCTTCAGGGAAAATTTCGATCATCGTCGCGCCTTCGGTCATTCAGGGAGACTCACCGAAAAAAGCCCCGGTGCGCCGCCGGCCCAAGCCGCCAGTTGGTCGGCGGCCACTCGATCGCCATCACCGGGCAGGGTTTCCGCGGGCGCGGGCTCCTGAAGCAGCGCGTCCAGATCCTCCCCCCAGTCCCCGCTCAACAGCTTGGCATTGCTGATGGGCCGCGAGCGCGCATAGCGCCGCAGGCCGTCAATCAACAGCGCCTGCTCGCGGAATTCACCGCGCGAGGTGTAAAGCACGGCCGTGTCGTTGGCGATGGCTTCGGAGACGATGCCGTAACCGGGCTTGGTCACCACCACGTCGGCCGCCCCCACCAGGCTCGGATAGGCCAGGGCGCCGGGCGCGAGACAAATGAGGTTGTCCCCCGGCGCCGCGAGCCCCGCCTCGGTGACGAACACCCAGTCGCGCAACCGCGCGAGGGCGGAAAAATCAAAATCGGCCAGACCAAAGCCGCCGAAGGAAATCAGCGCCAGCCGCCGATCCGGGGCGACGCCCAGATAGCGGCGCACTTCCTCGGCGCTGCGTTGAGCGCGGCGCGCCACCAGGGGCAGATCCGCGCAGGGAACCCCGGCGGGAAAGGTCCCGGCAAAGGGCAGCCGCAGAAAGGCTGTGGCCCGGCGGTAGTCGTCGCGCACCGCGGCCAGGACATCGGCGAAGTCGCCGTGCCGTGCGATTAGATCCTCGTAGATCCAGTCCCAGGTAAAATTGGCGACGCCCACCCCCGCGATGCCCGCGGCTGCCGCGACGGCGAAGGCGAGGGGCGCGATGTCGGCGACCACCAGGGTGACGCCCGCCGCGCGCAGGGACGCCGTCTCCTCGGCGAGCAGCGCCTCGCGCTCCGCGAGCAGCCGGCGATAAGCGCGCAGGGTGGCGCCTTCGTCCATATGCAGGCTGTCGCGCTGCAGAACACCGATATCCAGCCGCCGCGCCCGCACCGGCACGCTCGCGTCGAGAAAGCCCGCGAAAAACCAGGGATGGGCGTCGGACACCACCTCGACGGCCACCTCGGCATGGCGCCGCCGCAGGGTGTTGATGATCTGGCAGGAGCGGCTGGCATGGCCCAGGCCATGGCCGCTGATGTAATAGCGAATTTTTGGCATAGCGGGGGACTATAGCACAGCGGAAGGATTCGCGACAGCTCAGGAATGCACAGTGGGCTCGCGCAGGCGTTCCAGGGCCTGCTCATGGGTCATCTCGAAGCCGTCCTCATCGATCAGGCGCACCGGCTTGGCGCAGGTGGCGCAAAAAAAAGCGCCGAACCGGATGGGAATGCGCTCCAGCTGATCGCCCTGGCGTTCGAACTTGAGCCCCTCGCGCATTTGCCAGTCGCCGAGCAGATGTCGGCAACGGGGACAATGGGGCCGCAACTTGCGATCCCAGAGAATCTGGAAAAAGCGCCTGAAGCGCCGCCGCCGCCAGCGGGTCACCAGGCCCCAAGTGGAGAGCGCGACCAGGCCCGGCGCCACGACGGCACCGGCAAGCAACCAGGGAGAGGGATTGGACCAAGGGTTCATCGAGGATTCGCGCACCTGAGTTCTGTCGTCACGCGGCGACGGGCAGGCCGCGTGCGGAGCAAAAAATATCCCAGGGGCGGGGATGCTGTCAAACGGGAAAATCGCCTTCGATCAAGCCCCAGCGTCCCTTTCCCGGAGCAGGGTCACCACCGCGCGCCACATGCGCCAGGAGCCCACCAACCCCGGCGTCACATCGACGTGCATGAGGCCGCGCACCAGAAACAGCTCGGCCTGGTCGGGACGCAGGGCCGCCTTGAGATTGCGGCTTTCCGTGTAGGGGATGATGGGATCGTCGAGGCCGTGCACCAGGATCAACCGGGCGCGCAGCCGGCCCAGATCCTTGTCGGCCAGATCGAGGGCCGCGATCTCCCGCCGCAGGAATTCGGGCAGGCCGTCGATCAACTCCGGCGCCCGCTCGCGGTCGGTGTTGACGATGAAGCGATAGAGCGCCGCGCCCTCGGCCGTGAGGCCCGCGGCCAGATCCTCGATGGGCGCGGCCGGATCGGCCTTGCGCCGCTGCGCCATGGCGGCCAGGCGGGTGCGGTCGCCGGGTTCGGCAAGGCGATGCAGATTGCCTTCGATGAACACCCATTTCCCGTAGAGATTGGGCGCGCGCTGACGCCAGGCATCACCATCGCGAAACCAGCCCGTGGTGAAAAAGGTCATCACCGCGCGCAGGTCGTAATAGCCGCCGACGCCCACGACAAAATCGACCTCCTCGGCCGGCGCCGGCTGCATGGCGGCGATGAGGGTCGGCCCCACGGCGTAGCTGAAGGCCATCATGCCGAAGCGCTCGTGCGGCACCAGATCGGAGCGACCGCGAAACCAGCGAAAGGCCGCCGCGATCTCGTCGGCGTTTTCCCCGCGCACTTCCAGCAGGCGGATGCTTTCCAGATCGGGCACCAGCACGACGAAGCGCGCCCGCGCCAGGGAGCGGGCGAAGGCCATGAGACGCGGATCGTCCTTGCCCGCCTCGGCGGCGCCGGGCACCAGCAGGATACCGGCGGCGGGAGCGCTGCCCGGCAGGTAGAGATCGCCGCCGATGAAACCGCCGGAAATGGGAAAGCGCAACTTTAAGCGCTCGGGTTCGAGGCTTGCGGCCTTGAGGCGGCTCGGTCCGTCCCCGGAAGCCACATCGCCGAGCAGCAACAAGGCTTCATAGCCGCGGCGCGGCGAGCAGGCGAGCATGAGGGTCACCACCAGCAGCAGAAGGATCGATCGCAGAAAAACAGACATGAACATCAGTATACCAGGCCCTATCGCGCTGCGATGCCATCGCGGCCCGGACGGGGGCGCACCCGCCGACCGTCCTCCAACTGCCGGTCGGGATGCAGAATGACCCGCGCGCCGGACGCAACCCCCTCGCGCACCTCGGCGAAGCGCCCGCCGCGCTCACCGACCTCCACCTCGCGCAGCCGCGCGCGGCTTTCCTCGACGACAAACAGCGCCCAGCCCTCGCCGTGGCGAAACAGGGCGCTGAGGGGCACCCGCAGGGTCTCCTGCGTCTCCCAGAGGATGAAGCGGGCATTGACCCGGTAAGCGTCACCGAGGCGCGCCCAGCGCTGCGCCGGCGCAATGAAATCGGCGATGACCAAAACCCGCTGCTCCTCCACGCCCAGGGCGGACACCTTGGTGAAGCCGCCCGGCTCCACGCGCCGCACGCGGCCCTCCAGGGGCTCGGCCTCGCCCCAGCGCTCGAACAGGACTTTCATGCCCGGCGCGATGCGCACGGCATCGGCGGACAAGACATCCACCTCGACTTCCAGCAGGGCGGGGTCGCCGATATCCAGAATGGGTTCGCCCGCCGCCACCACCCGCGCGCTCTCAAAGAAGCGCCGCAGCACCCGGCCGGAAACCGGGGCCGCAAGCGCGACCACGCCGCTCGCCGCCGGATCCTGGCCGCCGCTGAAGGCCAGGGCGGTGCGCGCGGCGGCCAGTTCATGGCGGGCACCGGCCACGCGCGCCTCGGCCGCCCGCCGCAGAGCTTGTGCCGCGGCGGCGTTTGCCGCGGCGGCCTCGACCTCGTTGAGCGCCACCAACCGCTGCTCACCCAGGGTGCGCATGCGCCCATGCTCCGCCTCGGCGAACAAGGCGGCGGCCAGCGCCGCTTCTCCTTCGCGCCGCGCCGCCTCCAACGCCGCGGTCGCGGCCTCCACCCGCGCCTCGGCCGCCTTGATGGTGCGCACGTCGAGCACCGGCGCCGCCTGGGCATCGAGCACCGCGACGATCTGCCCGGCTTCCACCGGGTCGCCCGGCTCCAGGGCGATGCGCCGCACCTGCCCGGCCAGGGGCGCGGACACCCGATAAGCATGCATGACGCGGGTGCGCCCTTCCTCCTCGATGGTGCGCGCCATGGGGCCGCGGCTCACCGCCTCCGTATCGACCAGCAACGGCTGCGGCCGAAATCCGAGAAACAGCAGCAGGGCAACGCCGGCCACGAGCAATCCATAAACCACATAACGACGCAAGCCCATGACTCCTTCCTCTTTACCTTCGTCCTTCGCGACCCTTCCTCCGCGCTGCCCGCCGGCCGCGCGAAACGTCGCGGCTGCCTGCCGGCCTACAGCTGTCCGCGGTTCTCACTCGCGGGTCTTGAGCACCGCCACCAGATCGAGGTGCTGCAGCCGCCGGTGCACGATCAACCCGGAAACCACCGCCGAGGCCGCCACCACCAGGGCGGCGAAGGCATAGGTCGCGGGCTCCAGCACCAGGGGCACGCGATAGAAATCCGAGCGCATGCCGAGGGTCAGATACCAGCACAAAAAGCGCCCGACGACGAATCCCAGGGGAATGCCGGCGAGGGTGAGCAGGGTCAGTTCCCCCAGCAGGATGGCACTCACCTCGCCGCGCCGCAGGCCCAGCACCCGCAGGCTCGCCAGTTCGCGGCTACGCTCGGAAAGGGCGATGCGCGCGCTGTTGTAGACCACCCCGAAGGCGATGCTCGCGGCGAGCAGGGTGCTGATGAAGCTGAACACCAGCACCGTCCGGTCAAGAGTTTCGTAAAAACTGCGCATGGCGGCCAGGCGGTCGCCGATGGCCGCCACGCGCGGACTCTCCCGCAGCCTCGCGACCACTCCGTCACGCGCCCCCGGCTCCAGGGCGAGCAGCGCGCCGGAGAGGGCCTGGCCCTCGCCGAGCAGGCGATCCAGGGTCTCCAGATCCATGTAGGCGGCCACGCCCACGTATTCGCTGACCAACCCTTCCACCCACAGCTCAAGGCTGCGCCGACGCCCCTCCAGGATCTCCACCTGAATGCGCCCGCCGGGCTCGACGGCGAGAATCTCGGCGAGAAAATCCGTCAGCACCACCCCCTGCCGGGGCGGCGCGAGCACTTGCAGCCGCGCGTCGAGCACCCGCTGCAGATCGCCGTCGGGCAGGATTCCCTGCAGGCTGGTGCGAAAGCGGCGATGGCCGTGACGCACCTCGACGGCGGCGCTGCGCAGCGGCTCCACCTGACGCACGCCCGGCAGCGCCGCCAACTCGTGCAGGACGCGACGCGAGGTGGGCTCGACGAAGCTGACCGCCAAATCATAACGCTGCGCGAGGGTAAACTGCACCGCCAGCATGTATGTCACCGCGCCTTGCTGAAAGGTGCCGACGGTCAGGATCGCGCAGGACAGGGCGATGCCGACCACCGAGAGCAGGGCCTTGAGCGGCCGCCGCTCGAATTCGCGCAGAATCATGCGCAGCGGCTGGCTCAGATAGGGTTGCAGCCCGAAACGCTCGACCAGGGTGGGCCGAAAATGGGCGGGCGGTTCGGGGCGCATGGCTTCGGCGGGCGGCAGGCACACCGCGCGGCGCACCGCGCCCAGGGTGCCGAGCAGCGCCGCGCCCAGGGTCACCAGGGCGGCGATCGCCAGCTCGCGGGGCCCAAGGCGAAAATCGAGCAGGGGGAAGCGAAAATAATCCATGTAGAGCCGCGTCAGGGCCTGGCCGAAGACATACCCGCCGCCGATCCCCAAGAGCAGCCCGCCGGCCGTCATCCACAGCACCAGTTGCGCGTAATGTCCCCCCACCGCCGGATTGCCGTAACCAAAGGCCTTGAGGATCGCGATCTGGTCGCGCTGGGTGGCGATGAGACGCGCCGTGACCACATGCAGCAAAAACGCCGCCACGCCGAGAAAAATCACGGGAAACACCCGCGCCATGGTGGCCAGTTGGGCGAATTCGGCCTCCAGGTAGTTGTGGGAGGTCTGATCGGCGCGGCCGATGGCGCCGGTGCTGCCGTAGGGCGTCAGCAGGCGGTCAAGGGCGGCGAGCACCTCGCCTTGCCGGGCGTCGGGCTCCAGGGTCAGCACCAGGCTGTTGAAGGCGCCCTCCATGTCCAAGGCCGCCTCCAGGGGCGCGCGGTTCATCCACACCAGGGCGTAGCGCAACGGATCGGGAAAGAGATCGCCGGGCTTGAGCTGATAAACATGCTCGGGGCTCAACCCAATGCCGACGATGCGCAGTTCCTGGCGTCGGCCGTTGATGACCGCCGTCAGGGCATCGCCGGGGCGCAGGCCGTGGGCCTCGGCGAAGGGCTCCGAAATCACCGCCTCGGCGTCGCGCCCCGCCTCGGGCAGCCGCCCCAGACGCAGAAACAGCCGGTTGAGCTCGGCGTTGCGACCATCGGGCAGAGACGTCAGCAACGCGGTCGCCGGATCGCCGAAACCCTCCACCTCCAGGCGCGCCGCGGCCACCACGCGGCTTTCCACCTCCCGCACCCCGCCAAGGGCCGCCACCCGCGGGAGCAGATCCCGCGGGGCGCGCTTGAGGCTGGCGAACACCTCGGCAAAACGGTAGTCGCGGTAATAGGCATCGCGGCCGGCGCGCAGGGCATCGAGGGTCGCCAGGGACATCACCAGGGTCGCCACGCCGCCGGCGATCACCACGGCGATGGCCAGGGCCTGGCTGCGCAACTGCCAGAGCTCGCGCCACAGTTTGCGCTGCAGCGCCCTCACCAGTGCAGCTCCCGCGCCGGACAGCGCTCGGCGTTGCGCTCGATTTTGCCGATGCGCCCGTCGCTCAGGTGAATTATGCGATGGGCCATGCGGGCGATGTCGGCGTTGTGGGTGATGACCACGGTGGTGGTGCCCAGCTCGGCATTGATGCGCTCGAGCACCTCCAGCACCACCACGCCGGTGCGCGAATCCAGCGCCCCGGTGGGTTCATCGCAGAGCAGCACCTCGGGACGCTTGGCGATGGCGCGGGCGATGGCCACGCGCTGCTGCTCGCCGCCGGAGAGCTGCGCGGGAAAATGATCGAGGCGCTCGCCCAGCCCCACCAGCGCCAGGGCCTCCTCCGGCGTCATGGGATGACGGGCGATGTCGGTGACGATGGCGACATTTTCCCGCGCCGTGAGGCTCGGAATCAGATTGTAGAACTGAAAAACAAAGCCCACGGCATGCCGCCGGAATTCCGTCAACTCAGCCTCGCCGGCCCGGACCAGGTCACGGCCGCCGCAGAGCACCCGTCCCGCCGTGGGAGCATCGAGGCCGCCGAGAATGTTGAGCAGGGTCGACTTGCCGCTGCCCGAGGGCCCCAGCAGCACGACGAATTCGCCGCGATACAGATCCAGATCGACCCCGCGCAGGGCGGCCACCTCCACCTCGCCCATGGGATAGATCTTGGTCAGGCCCTCGGCGTGAAACACCACCTCGGCGCGATCCGGCGACACTCCAGACACGGCCTTCTCCTCGACGCGGCGCGAATTCTGGGCCACAGCGTCCGGCGCTCCCCGGATCGGGACCGCCGGGAGCGCGACCCGGCCCGGCCAAGCCCCGGGCGGCATGGCTTCCTTGCAAGTATAGCCGGGAAATTACTGCCAGAAGGAATGAAAGGGGTCGTCGTCGAGGGCTTGCAGGAGGCGTTTGAGATTCAAGGTGGGGCCGGCGTTGAGGTAGAGACTCCAGGCATCGCGGGCCACGGGGTAATGCAGGGACCACTGGTTGAGGTCGGGCTGGTAGCGAAACTGGGCGATGCGGCGTCCGCTCCAGCCGGAAGGGTTGGACAGGGTGATGCGTTCCTCGAACAGCGTGACACTGTCCCCGTCGATGCGGAAACTCACCCGCACCTCGTTGCGAAAACAAGGTGGAACCTTGCCTTCGCAGTAGCGGGCGAATTCCTTTTCCGCGCTCTTGCGCAGCAGTTCGGGCAGTTCCATGGGTCGGCCTCCGCGGGTTCGCCGGGCGCTCAGGGCAGGCACTTCGCGCAGCGCGGACGAAACAGGGTGGTGCTCAGATAGCGATCGCCGCGATCGGGCAGCAGGGTCACGATGGTGCCGGCCTCCAGGTCGGCGGCCGCGCGCAGGGCGCCGACCACCGCCGCGCCGCCCGACATCCCGGCCAGGATGCCTTCCTTGAGGGCCAGCTGCCGGGCCATCTCAAAGGCGTCCTCGTCCTCCACGTTGATTTTGCGGTCGAGACGCCCTTCGTCGTAAATCTCGGGCACGATGGCTTCGCGCATGTTCTTGAGGCCCTGCACCTTGTGGCCGAGCATGGGTTCGACCCCGACGATGCGCGCCTTGGCCTTATGCTCGTGCAGGAAGCGTCCGGTGCCCATGAGCGTGCCCGAGGTGCCCATCCCCGCGACGAACACATCCACGGCCCCGCCGGTCTGCCGCCAGATCTCCGGCCCGGTGGTTTCGTAGTGGGCCAGCACGTTGTTGGGATTGGCGTACTGGTTGGGCATGTAGTAGCGCTCGGGATCCTCGGCGAGAATCCGGTGGGCGAGGCGGATGGCGCCGTCGGTGCCCTCCTCGGCGGGCGAGAGCACCAGCTCGGCGCCGAAGGCTTCGAGAATCTGGCGCCGCTCCATGCTCACGCAGGCCGGCATGACCAGCTTGATGCGGTAGGCGCGGGCCGCGGCGATCATCGCCAGGGCGATGCCGGTGTTGCCCGAGGTCGGTTCGAGAAT
>NZ_JAUVWH010000109.1 GCF_030604225.1 Geoalkalibacter sp. | reverse complement strand
GGTAGTCGACCAGGGCGGCGCGCAGGCAGCCCTGGTTCTGGTCGGGAAACAGCCGGCGGCAATGGGCGAGAATCGCCTGCCAGTGCTGCTGGGCCAGTTCCGGAGAAAAATCCTTGCCGGCGAGGATTTGTAAGGCTTTCTGGTAGACCTGGGGCCCCTTGCGCGTCGCCAGGCGGGCGATCCCGTCCACCAGGGCGTCATCGTCCTGCCCCTGTTCGTGAAAAAGCTGCAACAGCTCCTTTTCCATTGACGAGCTCCTGTCGGGTTCTACAAAATTTGGGCATTGCAAGGGCCTGATGATATATCCTTTCCCGGGTCCGAGGCCAGCACTTTCTCCGGCTGGGAAGGTGCTGATTTCATTAAGAACGCCGAGAAGCCAAGGAGAGATACGCCGATGGCGGCAGAAAAAACCAATCCTTTCGCGGAATTTCAGGACATCCAGAAGTTGATGGTACGGATATTCGATCGCACCAGCAGCCTTGAGCCGGGGGAGGAGGGCAGGGCCGGGAGTTGGAACCCGCCGGTGGATGTGTTCGAGGACGCCGAGGCGGTGGTCCTGATCATGGATCTGCCCGGTGTCGCCGAGAAGGATCTGGAGCTGGAGTGCGGCGAGGACGTCCTGGTCATTCGCGGCACCCGGCCGGCGGCCGAGACCCTGCCGGGACGGCAGTACCAGCGCATGGAGCGTCCCCAGGGCTCTTTTTGCCGGACCTTCGCCTTGCCCGACAGGGTGGATCGCACGCGGGTCCAGGCGCGCTGCCATCTGGGCGAGTTGACCCTCATCCTGCCCAAACGCCCGTGCGCGTCGCCGGGGCCTGCGGCCCTGAGCGAATCCTGACGCCCGGTTTTGTCGCGACCCCCGCCTGGACCCCGGCGGTCTGTCTGCTAAAGTAATGGACAGGCCACATCATTTTCCACTGGGGGTTATCATGGCAAGAAATCTCACCCGCAAGATTCTCGACGATCATCTGGTTTCCGGCCGGCTGGTGCCGGGCGAGGAAATCGGCATCAAGATCGACCACACCCTGCTGCAGGACGCCACGGGCACCATGGCCATGCTGGAATTCGAGGCCATGGGGCTGGAGCGCGTCAAGGTCGAGCTGGCCGCCCAATACGTCGATCACAATCTGCTGCAGACCGACTTCAAGAACGCCGACGATCACAAGTACCTGCAAACCGCCTGCGCGCGCTACGGCATTCACTTCAGCCGTCCGGGCAACGGCATCTCCCATCAGGTGCACATGGAGCGCTTCGGCCGTCCGGGGCTGACCATGATCGGCGCCGACAGCCACACGCCGGGCGCCGCCGGCGTCTCCATGCTGGCGATCGGCGCGGGCGGCCTGGACGTGGCCCTGGCCATGGCCGGACATCCCTATTATTTTCCCTGTCCCAAGGTGCTGGGTGTGCGGCTTACCGGTCGTCTGCCCGACTGGTGCAGCGCCAAGGATCTGATCCTCGAGATGCTGCGTCGCTACGACGTCAAGGGTTGCGTGGGCAAGGTGGTGGAGTATTACGGACCGGGGGTGGCGACCCTCTCCGCCACCGACCGCGAAACCATCGGCAACATGGGCACGGAGTTGGGCGCCACCAGCAGCATCTTCCCCTCCGACGCGCGCACCCGCCAGTACCTGGAAGCCCAGGGGCGCGGCGCGGCCTGGCGGGAGCTCGCCGCCGACCCAGGCTGCGACTACGACGAGCATGCCGAGATCGACCTGGCGACCATCGAGCCCCTCATCGCCTGCCCGTCCTCGCCGGGCAACGTCAAGGCAGTGGCGGAGGTGGCCGGCCTCAAGGTCGATCAGGTGATCGTCGGTTCGAGCGTCAATTCCTCCTATCGCGACCTCATGGTGACGGCAAGGATCGTCGAGGGGCGGCACAGCCATCCCGACACGGCTTTTCACGTCAACCCCGGCAGCCGTCAGGTGCTGGAAAACGTGGCCGAGGCCGGCGGCGTCATGGCGTTGCTGCTGGCCGGGGCGCGCATTCACCAGAGCGGCTGTCTGGGCTGCATCGGCATGGGCCAGGCACCGGGCACCGGGCAGGTGAGCCTGCGCACCTTCCCGCGCAATTTTCCCGGCCGCTCGGGCACCAAGGACGACAAAGTCTATCTCTGCTCGCCGGAAACCGCCGCCGCGGCCGCCCTCAAGGGCGTTATCACCGATCCCCGCGACCTCGGCAAGGAGATGAGCTATCCGCGCATCGAGGATCCGGAGAAATACCTGGTGGATGAATCCTCCATCATCTTTCCCGCCCCGGAGCTGGCGCAAACCGAGGTAGCGCGCGGTCCCAACATCATGAAGCTGCCCGAATTCGACGCCTTGCCCGAAACGTTGGAGGCGCGGGTGGCGATCCGCGTCGAGGACAATATCTCCACCGACGGCATCATGCCCGCGGGCAGCAAGATCCTGCCCCTGCGCTCCAACATCGCCGCCATCAGCGAATTCGTGTTTCACCTGGTCGACCCGGAGTTCGTCGAGCGCATCAAGCAGTTGGACAACGCCGTGGTCATCGGCGGCGACAACTACGGGCAGGGCTCCTCGCGCGAGCATGCCGCCCTGGCGCCGCGCTTTCTCGGCGTGCGCGCCAAGATCGTCAAGAGCTTCGCCCGCATCCACAAGGCCAACCTGTGCAACTTCGGCATCCTGCCGCTGACCTTCAAGACTCCCGAGGATTACGCCCTGTGTGCCCAGGGCAAGCGGGTGGTTTTCCCCGAGGTGAGGAAGCATCTACGCGACGGGGCGCGGGAAATTCCCGTGGAGGTGGACGGGCGGACGATCGTCACGCTGCTCGATGTCTCGGATCGTCAGCGCGACCATCTGATCGCGGGGGGCACCCTCAACTACGTCAAACAGGGGGGGAATCGATAGGTCATCTGATAGTCGCAAACATCAAGGGCGCCCGGTGCATCGCGGGGCGCCCTTGTTATTTGGCCCACAGGCCTTTTTGTCGTTGCCGCGCCTGCTCCTCGGCGCGCAGGAAATCATCCTTGAGGCTGAAATCGAAACGGCGATAGACGCCGGCCAGGCCTTCCTCGACGAGCAGGAGGTTGAGGTTGCGGCCGTCGGGCAGAATGACGTAGGCGAGCAGGCGGCCGTGGCGGTCGCGCCGCTCGCCGTCGAAACGCAGGCTGACGACCTGGCCCTTGGCGTGGCGGATGTTGAACCGCAGGGCGTCTCCAGCTGTCTGGCGCAGGCGTGGCGGGGCGATGCCGAAACGCTCCTGGTAGAAGCGATCGCGCGCCGAGTCCTTGGCTTCGGGGGCATCGATGCCGAGCAGGCGCACCCGCCCGAGGCCTTCGACCTCAAGGGTGTCGCCGTCGTGAATCCAGCTCACCCGACCGCGGGCTTCGGCGCCGCAGGCACTGAGCGCCGAGCCGAGCAGCAGAAGCAGCAGCAAGGCCAGGGGCAGGCGCAGGGCTTGGCGCATCAGCCCCGGCCCCAGAGAATGCGGGTCAGCATGCCGGTGACGGCGCCCCAGAGAAAATTGAACAGCAGCACGAACAGCGGGGTGAGTTGTCCGAGTTCCAGGCCCATCAGGCCTTTTTGCTCAAGGTGGGGAAAGACGTAGAGCAGTTGATAAAGCGAGGGCAGCAGGCTGAGCCACAGGCCCTTGCGGATCCAATGGCGGCGGTAACGGGGAGCGCCGACGGCGAAAAAGAACAGCAGGCCCCAGAGACCGCCCCACACCAGGCGCGGGTAGAGCCAGGAGAGGGTGAGGGCGGGCGCGAGATTGACGCCGGCGGCGGCCATGAGGCCCCAGGAGCCCGCCGCCGCGAGGGCCAGGCTGTTGCACAGGGCGCCCAGCAGTCCGGCGCAGAAACAGGTTGCCAGCAATGCGCCCTTGCGTTCCATGAAAGCTCCTCGGCGAGGATCAGGTCAGGACTTCGTTCATGCTGCCCGAGCGGTAGCCCTGCAGATCCAGGGCCACGTAGGTGAAGCCGGCCGCCTTGAATTCCGCGACGATTTTTTCCCGCAGCGGCGCGTCGAGCAGGCGCGGCAGTTCGTCGGCCGCCAGCTCGATGCGGGCGGTGTCGCCGTGATAGCGTACACGGTAGGTGCGAAAGCCGCAATCCCGAAGATGGGTTTCGCAGCGATCGACCTGCGCCAGGCGCGCGGCGGTGATTTCCACGCCGTAGGGAAAGCGCGAGGAGAGGCAGGCGAAGGGCTGCTTGTCCCAGGTGTCCAGGCCCAGCTCGCGGCTCAGGGCGCGGATGTCGGCCTTGTTCAGACCGGCTTCCACCAGGGGCGAGCGCACCTGCAACTCGGCGCCGGCGCGGCGGCCGGGGCGATGATCCTGCAGGTCGTCGCAATTGCTGCCGTCGAAAATGACATGGAATCCGAGGCTTTTTGCCTTGTCGCGGCATAGGCTGAAGAGTTCGTGCTTGCAGTGATAGCAGCGGTCGGGAGGATTCTGGGCAAAACCCTCGATCTCCAGTTCGTTGCTCTCCACAACGATCTGTCGCACGCCCAGCTCGGCCGCCAGGCGGCAGCTCTGCTCGAATTCGTAACGCGGGTAGGTGGGCGAGGTGGCGGTGAGGGCGATGACGTTCTCGGCGCCGAGCACATCACGGGCCACGCGCAGCAGAAAGGTCGAGTCGACGCCGCCGGAAAAAGCCACCAGGGCGCTGCCGCACGGGCGGAGGAGATCCTTGAGCCGGGAGAGTTTTTCGTCGAGGGTCATGAGAAGAATCGTTCGCGCGGCGCTTAGTCGAAAATCGCCGTGGAGAGATAGCGCTCGCCCGTGTCGCAAAGCATGGTCACGACGTTCTTGCCCGGCCCAAGGCGCTTGGCCACCTGGAGGGCGGCAAACACGTTGGCGCCGGAGGAGATGCCGACGAACACCCCTTCCTCGCGGGCCAGGCGCACGGCGGTGGCGATGGCGTCGTTGTTGCTCACGGTGATGATTTCCTCGAACACCTTGGTGTCGAGAACGTCGGGCACGAAACCCGCGCCGATGCCCTGAATGCGGTGCGGGCCCGGGTCGCCGCCGGAGAGCACCGGGGAGTCGGCGGGTTCCACCGCGACGATGAGGGTCTGGGGATTGTGCTTGCGCAGGACATGGCCGACGCCGGTGATGGTGCCGCCGGTGCCTACCCCGGCCACGAAGGCGTCGACCTTGCCGTCGAGGGCCTTGAGAATTTCCGGCCCGGTGGTTTGTTCATGGACCCGCGGGTTGGCCGGGTTGCGGAACTGCTGGGGCATGAAGGCCTTGCGCTCGGCCTGGACCTCCTCGGCTTTTTCGATGGCGCCGCGCATGCCCTGGGCGCCGGGAGTGAGGATGAGTTCCGCGCCGTAGGCGCCGAGCAGGCGGCGGCGTTCCAGGCTCATGGTGTCGGGCATGGTCAGTACCAACCGGTAACCCTTGACGGCGCACACCAGGGACAGGCCGATGCCGGTATTGCCGCTGGTCGGCTCGACAATGGTGTCGCCGGGCTTGATGCAGCCGTCCTGCTCGGCCTTCTCGATCATGGCCAGGGCGATGCGGTCCTTGACGCTGCCGCCGGGATTGGCGGCCTCGAGCTTGCCCCAGAGGGCAGCGCTGTCGGCTCCGGGCAGGCGGGAGATGCGCACTAGCGGGGTGTTGCCAATCTGGCCGAGGGGATTGTCGCTGATCAGGGTCGGCATGATTCCTCCTGTCGAAATTGCATAGGGTCAGATGAAATACATGAAGCGATGATCGAGTTCCTTTTCCAGGCCCAATTCCTTGCCCCGGTCGCAGAGATCCTTGAGGGTCACGGAATCGAAGTATTCGTGCAACCGCCGCGTCGCTTCCTCCCAAAGCCCCTGGGTGACGCAGATGTTGTCGAACTCGCAGGATCCCTGGCACTCGCCCTCTTCTTCCTTGACGCAGGAGACCAGGGACAGGTCGCCCTCGGCGGCGAGGATGATTTCCTTGGCGGTAATGTCCTCGGGCTTGCGCGCGAGAAAATAGCCGCCCTGGGGACCGCGGCGGCTCTTGAGCAGGCCCGCCTTCTTGAGATCCTGAAAGATCTGCTCGAGGTAGCGGGGAGAGATTTTCTGACGGCGGGAGATGTCCTTGATCTGCACGGGCAGGGTTCCCGCGTGATAGGCCATGTCAAAGAGTGCCCGCACCCCATAGCGGCTTTTGGTTGAAAGTTTCATCGGCTATATCCTCCGTAATATGCAAATTAAAATCCTAGTAAACCTTATTGGCTGTGTCAAGAATTAGTTTCGTAGAATGAAACCATATTCACCCCTTGTTCGTTGCGCGATTTGTGGTATATTTTCGAGAAAGGCGGGAGGCGGGAAATGTCGATGAAATCGCTGTTTTCTCTGTATCCCCAGCTCATGGCCTGTCCCCTGGCGTTGGTGTCCTGGCGCGAGCCCCAGGGCCGGCTAGGCTGGGAAGTGGTGGAGTGGGTGGGCGTGGTGTGCGGTCGACCTTCGCGGCTGAGCTTCAGTCTGGTCGATGAGGGTGGTTTGCGAGCCGGTCTGGCCCAGGCCGGTGAATTCGCCTTGAGCTTGCCCGAGGATGATCGTCTCTGCCGACTGCGCAGCCTGTGCGCGGGGGCAAGGGGCAGGGGCGCCGCCTTGCCCCGGGAATTCACCTTTGTCGAGGATTCAGCCTTCGACGTGCCGCGCCTGGCCGATTGTCCGGTGACGTTCACCTGCGGCCTGCAGGAGCAGCGCGGCAGCCATGGCCGCTTGCAGGTGACGGGGGTGGTGCGCCACATCCACCTGCAAGGCCAACCCTATCCTCTTGAGGGCGGCATGGATGTCTGCGCCCTGCAACCCTTTCATCCCCGCTGGTTCCAGGGCCCGTCACCCCTGGCAAAGCAGATTTCCTGACCCTTTTCCCGCCGCGATTTATTTCTCCGTGATTTGATCCTCGCCCAGGCCCTGGGGCAGCACCTTCTGTTTTTGCAGGCGCTTGTAATAGAAATTCTGTCCGTAGAGCACCGCGACCGGGTTGTGGCCGGTGACGCGATCCTTGGCCACCAGGGTGGTGACGGGCGCCTTGGAGTGGCGGGCAAAGAGCATGTCGTGGCCCACGCACAGGCCGACGATGATGTTCATCTCCGCGCCCGCGGCATCGAGCATTCTGGCCTGGGCAATAGGGTTGCAGGCCGGCTCGAAAGTGCCGGGGCGCACCTTGTTTTCTTCCTTGAGGCCGAGTTCGAGCTTGTCGATGCTCCCTGCCTTGCAACAGACGGAAAGCGGCTCGAAGCCCTGGGCGCGCAGAATGTCGGCGAGGCGCTCGCTTTCATCGAGCAGGCCGATGCAACTGGCGATGCCGATTTTCTTCCAGCCCATGAGGCCCGCCAGGGCGAGGGTGTCCTCGACCCGCGTCCAGCGTGCGTTGACCGCGTCGCTGCCGGGCACCGGCTGATAGCACAGACCCTCCACCACCGCCGCCACCTTGGCGAGGCGCGCGTCCTCGTCATCTCCTGTGTATTTTCTAAAGGATTCCTCGATGAGTTCGGCTTCGCTTTGCGAGGGGCAGTAGCCCGGCATGCCCGGCTTGGCCTGCGGATCGCTCCAGCAGTAGGTGGTGCCCTGTTTTTTCCACAGGGGACTGCAGGTGGTGCATTGGAGATCTTTTGCGTTACGCTCGCTCATGGATGCTCTCCGCTTCAGGATGAGGGTCAATAGCCAAAGACTTCGAATCCCATCTTATGCCAAGCCTTTGTTCATAATCCGCTGTGATCGGATGTGATCCGTGTCCCCGGCTTTTATAGGGGGTTTCCAGCTTAGCACCAGCGGCCCCATGGCGCCAATGGCCAAATGAAATCCGTGGCTTGAAGGGAAAATGCGCGGTCCCCGTTGCATTTGCGCCAGGTCTGCTATCCTTTCTGGTACTTGTTCGTCGTGCAGGAATGACCTGGAGTATGCATGAGAGTTTCGCTGGTTTTTCCACCCTTTCATCATCCCGACCTCTACAACCTGCCGCCCCTGGGCTTGATCAATCTGGCCACGGTAGCCTGTCGGGCGGGCCACGAGGCGCGGGTGGAGGACCAGATTCTCGCTTTGCGCGAGGGGGAGCTGCCCTGGGGCGAGGGGCTTTATCGGGCCTGCGCCGAGCGCATCGCCGCCGCGCGCCCCGAGGTGGTGGCTTTCGGCGCCCAGTGCACCACCTATCCGCCGACCCTGCGCATCGCCCAGGAAGTGCGGCGCCTGCTGCCGGCGGCGCGGATTCTGGTGGGTGGGCATAACGCCTCCTTCGTCGCGCGGGAAACCCTGGAGCGTTTTCCCTGGGTCGATGCCGTGGTGCGCGGGGAGGGCGAGGAAACCTTTCGCGAACTGCTGGATACCTGGGCGCGGGGCTGGGCTCCGCAAGGCGTCGCGGGGCTGAGCTGGCGCGATGGAAACCGGGTGGTGGACAATCCCGACCGCGCCCTGCTCGCCGACCTCGATGCCCTGCCCCTGCCCGATTATTCCCTGGCGCCCGCCTTGGAGCGCTATCGTCGTGCCTGCGGGCTGACGCGTTCCATCGCCATCCTGGAAGTGGGGCGCGGCTGTCCCCACCAATGCGTGTACTGCTCCGAATCGGCCCTGTGGCGGCGGCGCTGCCGCACCTTCGCGGTGGAGCGGCTGATCGAGGAGATGACGCGTCTGCGCGACGACCAGGGGGCCGAGTGTTTTCTCCTCGCCTACGATCAATTCACCGCCGATCGCCGGTTCGTTGAAGATTTCTGCCGCCGGGTGATCGCCGCCGGTCTGCATCGCCTGGGCTGGTATTGCATCTCGCGGTTAGACACGGTGGATGACGAGTTGCTGCGCCTGATGCGCGCGGCGGGTTGCGAGTCGCTGTGCTATGGCATCGACTCGGGCTCGGCGCGTACCCTGGCCTTCATCCGCAAGCAGGTGGAGGCGGACAAGCTCGGGCCGCGCGTGGCGGAGACCACCGCCGCCGGGATCACGCCGACCCTGAGCTTCGTCATCGGTTTTCCCGAGGAGGAGCGCGCCGACATCGACGCGACCCTGCTGCTCGCCCTGCAAACCGGCATCGAGGGCAACAGCAATCCCCTCATGCAGATTCCCACGGTGCTGCCGGGCACGGAACTCCATGCCCGCTACGCAAGCACCCTGGTGCGGAAGGTCGATTCCTATTTCGCCCAGGGCATCGAGTTCGATGGCAATGGGCGGCGCCTGGCCGGGGACGAGGCGTTGATCGCGGGCGACCCCCGGCTGTTCAGCAGCTTTTACAATCTGCCCTGCCGCGGCATGGAGCTGACTGAGTTGCAGCGGCTCGCGGCGGAATTTCCCTTGATCGTGCATCTGTATCCCAAGACCTTCCGCGTTCTGTGCGCGGCCCTTGAGACCTCACCCAGCCATCTGTTTCGGCGTTTTTGCCGCTGGCTGGAAACGGACCAGGCGGCGCCGTGCCTGACTCCCGCCCTGTGTTTCGCGCGCTTTGCCGGGTTTGTCGATGCCGTGCAGGCTGAGATTCCCGCCGCCTGGCGCCATGTTCACGCCCTGGCCGCCTATGAAACCCGCGCCATCGAAGTGGCGCGCCCCGGCGGACCGCCCGCGGCGGGCAATGCCGATGTGAGCGGCGCCGCGGCCTGGCGACCCGCCACGGCGCGCAATCTGGCCCTGGCCGAATTTGCCTTCGATATGCCGGGCATTGTCGCGGATTTGCGGGCCGGCAGGCTGCGGACGGATTATGCCGAGCAGCCCTGCACCCTGGTGTTTCGCCAGGTGGCGGGGCGCCTGGATGTGGCGGCGGTCAATGCCTTCGCCCATGACCTGCTGCGCCATTGCGATGGTGTGTCAGCGGTGGAGGAGATTGCCCGCGCGCTCTATCCGCGCCACGGCGACGGGCGCGACGCGGAAGACTTTCACGCATGCTGCCGCGCGGCCGTGCGGCAGTTGCAGTCCCTGGACTGGCTCATCCCTGGTCCCAACCCCTGACTGGTCGAAAGGAGGTGAATCCCATGCTGGAAATCCGCGATGTCGAGAAGAAGCAGGCGATCCAGGCGGCAAGCTGCCATGCGCCCGCCTGTCACGCCCCGGCTTGTCACGCCCCGGCTTGCCATGCGCCGGCCTGTCATGCCCCCGCTTGCCATGCACCGGCCTGTCACGCCCCGGCCTGCCACGGCCCCGCCTAGGGGTACCCCACGGGGGAGCGGGTAGATCCGCTCCCCCGGTTTTTTCCGTCGAGGCACCGCGACCTTCATGTACCAGCGTCTGGCTCAATCCCTGATCTGCCCCGCTTGTCTGCCGCGCGAGATTTCGCTGCGCCTGGAGGTGCACGAGGGGCAAGGCGAGGAGGTGGCGCAGGGTGAACTCCTGTGCGCGGGCTGCCGCCGTGTCCATCCGATCCGCCAGGGCATTGCGGTGCTGCTTCCCGAAGCCGACGGGGAGGGCGGTGAGGATTCCTACAGCCGCCCGCAGGCCTTGTCCGCCTATCTGTGGAGCCATTTCGCCGACCTCTGGGACGATACCGACGCGGGCGATGCCTATGGGCGCTGGGCGGCCCTGTTGAACCAAGCGCCGGGCCTGGCCCTCGATGCGGGCTGCGCGGTGGGCCGCCTGACCCTGGAGCTGGCCGCAAGCGGCGCCCCGGCTCTGGGCATCGACCGGTCCTTGCCCTTTGTCCGCTTGGCGCGTCGCCTGGCGCGCACCGGCGCCCTCGAATTCGGCCTGACCGTCGAGGGCCTGCTCGAGGAACCGCGCCACATCAGTCTGCCCGAGCGCCTGCGCAATCTGGACGTCGAATTTCTCGTGGCCGATGCCCAGGCCTTGCCGTTTCCGCGAAGTTTTTTCACCCGTGTCGCGTCCCTCAATCTGATCGACAAGCTGCCCGCGCCGCGCCGTCACCTGGCCGAGCTCGACCGGGTGGCGACCCTGACCGGGAGCACGCTGCTGCTGGCCGATCCCTACTCCTGGTCGCGGGCCTGCGCGCCCCCGGAGG
>NZ_JAUVWH010000052.1 GCF_030604225.1 Geoalkalibacter sp. | reverse complement strand
GGCGTCAGGCGCAGGCTGGTGCGGGTGGTGCTGCCCAGCACCCCGTCGCGCACCCAACTGAGCTTGCGCTCGGCCACCACCGTCTCGATGATGGCCGGCTTCTTGCCCGGATCCCCTTGCAGGGACAGATCCAGACGCGCGCCGGCGTGCAGAGCGGGCGTAACGCGCGCGGCACGGAAACCCGGCCACCATTGGGGCCATTGCTCGACCGCGACCAACTCCGTCCAGACCCGGGCGGGCGCCGCCGCGAGGCGCGTTTCCTGCTCCACGGCAAATTCCACCTGCGCGGTGGTGGCCATCATCAGGGCAAAAGCGACCAGCACCAGGCTTCCGAGTATCAACAGCTTGCGCAACATCCCCGCCCCTTTTGCCCCCCGCCTCAGGTCGAGGTCGCGCCGCCGTCGGAAGGTTTGCGCTGCGCACGGCGTCGGCGCGCGGGGCGCTTGCGCTCGCCGCTCGGCGCCGCCTTCTCGGGAACCGGGGCCTTCTTGCGGGGATGAGGGCGCTTGTAATCCCAGATAAAATCATCCTCGCCGGGAACCGCGCTGGGAATGCGCCGGCTGATGTACGCCTCGATATCGTCGAGGTGCAGCACCAGATCCTCGTCGGCCAGGGAAATGGCCTTGCCCAGCGCCCCGGCGCGCGCCGTGCGGCCGATGCGATGCACATAATCCTCAGGGTCCTGGGGCAGGTCATAGTTGATGACGTGGGTGACGTCATCCACATGGATGCCGCGCGAAGCCACGTCGGTGGCCACCAGGAAACGCAACTGCCCACTTTTGAACTCAGCGAGAATACGCATGCGCTTTTGTTGCGGAATGTCGCCGGAAATCACCGCCGCGCGGAATTCGTTGGCGCGCAGGCGCTCGGTGAGATGCTCCGCCTCACGCTTGGTATTGACGAAGATCAGAACCCGGGTGGCCGCGGATTCCTTGGCGAGCAGCCCGAGCAATAGGGGAAACTTCTCGCGCCGCGAGACATGAAAAAGAATCTGCTCGACGCGCTCGGCGGTCACCTGCTCGGGTTCGACTTCCACCCGCTCGGCGAGGTTCATGAATTCATAGGCGAGTTCCCGCACCCGGTGCGACAGGGTGGCGGAAAACAGCATGGTCTGGCGCTTTTCAAAGGGCGGCAGACGCCGCAGAATAAAGCGCAGATCACGGATGAATCCCATGTCGAACATGCGGTCGGCTTCGTCGATGACCAGAAATTCAATGCGCGCGAAACTAAACACCTTCTGCTTGGCGTAATCGATAAGCCGCCCCGGCGTGGCCACGATGACATCGACCCCGCCGCGCAGGGCATCGCGTTGTTTCTGGTAGTCGATGCCGCCGAAAATTGGCTGCACCTTGAAGGGGCAGAAGGCGCCCAACCCCTTGGCGTCCTCGCAAATCTGCGCCACCAGTTCGCGCGTCGGGGCGAGGATCAGGGCGCGCGGGTCGCTGCCGGTCTCCTGGGGATTGCGCAGCATGCGGGTGAACAGGGAAATGAGAAAAGCCGCGGTCTTGCCGGTGCCGGTCTGCGCCTGGCCGGTGACGTCGCGACCGGCCAGGGCCAGGGGAATGGATTCCTCCTGCACCGGAGTCAGGTCGGTGAAGCCGACTTGCGCGATGCCCTGGAGCACTTCGGCCGGCAGGTTGAGCTCGGTGAATTTCATGAGACTCCTGAAGGGGCGCAAACGGCGAAAGGCATTCGCCCAAGCGTTTGCCGCCGGAAATTAAAGTTCAACACCGATGGCGTCCGCCACCGTATGCATGTCCTTGTCCCCGCGCCCCGACAGGCACAGGGCGATGATCGCTTCGCGCGGCAGACTCGGCGCGAGATGCTTGAGGTAGGCCAGGGCATGGGCGCTCTCCAGGGCCGGAATGATCCCTTCGAGGCGGGTGATCAATTGAAAAGCCTCCAGGGCCTCGTCGTCGGTGACCGCCACATATTCGGCGCGCTTGATCTCATGCAGGAAGGCGTGCTCGGGGCCGACCCCCGGATAGTCGAGGCCGGCGGAAATGGAATGGGCATTGAGGATCTGCCCTTCCTCGTCCTGCAGCAGAAAAGTTTTGTTGCCGTGCAGCACCCCCACCTGTCCGGCGCTGATGGAGGCCGCGTGCTTGCCGCTGCCGATGCCTAGCCCCGCCGCCTCGACGCCAATCAGCCGCACCCCGGCATCCTCCAGAAAGGGATGGAACATGCCCATGGCGTTGGAACCGCCGCCGATGCAGGCCAGCGCCACATCGGGCAGACGCCCTGCGGCCTGAAGCACCTGTTCACGGGTTTCGCGGCCGATCACCGCTTGAAAATCGCGCACCATTTGCGGATAGGGATGAGGGCCGGCCACGGTGCCGATGACATAGAAGGTGTCACGCACATGGGTGACCCAGTAGCGCAGGGCCTCGTTCATGGCATCCTTGAGGGTGGCGGTTCCGCTGACCACCGGATGGACGCGTGCGCCGAGCAGCTTCATGCGAAAGACGTTGAGGGCCTGGCGGCGGATATCCTCCTTGCCCATGAAAATTTCGCATTCCAGACCGAACAGCGCGGCCACCGTCGCGGTCGCCACGCCGTGCTGACCCGCGCCGGTTTCGGCGATCACCCGCTTCTTGCCCATGCGCCGCGCCAGCAGGATCTGCCCGACGGTGTTGTTGACCTTGTGGGCGCCGGTATGATTGAGATCCTCGCGCTTGAGATAGATCTGCGCTCCCCCCAGGTGCTCACTGAGCCGCCGGGCGTGATAGAGGGGCGAGGGACGCCCGACGTAGTGCGCAAGGTAATGGTTGAATTCCGCCGTGAAGTCGGGATCAAGACGCGCGGCCGCGTAGGCTTCTTCCAGCTCGATCAGGGCCGGCATGAGAGTCTCGGCGACATAGCGCCCGCCGAACTGGCCGAAATGGCCGCGCTGGTCAGGAGTGTCCGTCATGGAAATGTCCTTGTCGCTCCGCACCCGGCGGCATGCCGGAGGGATTGCAGTGGAGTCAGTGATTGCGGTGCGCCGCCTTGGCGTTGCGGATAAAGGCGGCCACCCTGCCCGGATCCTTGCGCCCCGGGGCGCTTTCCACACCGCTTGAGACATCCACGGCGAAGGGGAGCACCCTGCGCACCGCGTCCGCCACGTTGTCCGGCGTCAGCCCCCCGGCAAGAACCACCGGTGCGCGCCGCGCCTGGTCTGCGGCTAAATCCCAGTTGAAGGTCGCGCCGGTGCCGCCGTAGTGTCCCGCCACCCAGGCATCGAGAAGCAAGGCCGCGACCGGGTATTCCGCCGCTTGTGCCAGGCTCGCCCTGTCGCGCACCCGCAGCGCCTTGATCACCCGGCGTCCGGGCACAAGACAGTCCGCGGGCGATTCGTCGCCATGCAGCTGGACCAGATCCAGGCGACACTGCTGGGCGATTTCGGCGATGCGGCGCGGCGCTTCGTTGACAAACAGGCCGACAGTGCTGACAAAGGGCGGCAGCGCGTCGATGATCGCGGCGGCCTGCTCCGGACTGACGCAGCGCAAACTGCCCGGGTAAAAGACGAAGCCCAGGGCGTCGGCGCCGCAGGCAACGGCGTGCAGGGCCTCATCAAGGCGCGTCAGACCGCAGATCTTGACCCGCACGCCATCCATGGCCCGCCCTAGAGCTCAACCCGCGGCAGGTTCGCCAGCGATGCCCGGATGTTCTCCTCAGGATAGGCATAGTCCTGCAGTTGCCCGGCGAGGTAGGCATCATAGGCCGACATGTCGAAGTGACCGTGGCCCGAGAGGCAAAACAGGATGGTGCGGCCGCGCCCTTCCTCACGCGCCTTGATGGCCTCGTCCACCGCGCCGCGAATGGCATGGGAAGACTCAGGCGCGGGCACGATCCCCTCTTGGCGGGCAAACAGCAAGGCCGCCTCGAAGCAGGCATTCTGCGGGTAGGCGACCGCTTCGATCACGCCTTCGTGGAGCAGCTGACTGACCAGGGCGCTCTGCCCATGATAGCGCAGCCCGCCCGCATGAATACCCGGCGGCACGAAATCATGGCCCAGGGTGTACATCTTGGTGATGGGCGTAAGCTTGGCCGTATCGCCGTAATCAAACGCGTACACGCCCTTGGTCAGGGTCGGGCAGGAGGCCGGCTCCACCCCGACCAGGCGAATCTCCTTGCCGTTGACCTTGTCGCGCACGAAGGGAAAGGCAATGCCGGCAAAGTTGCTGCCGCCGCCGCAGGCGCCCAGCACCACATCGGGATAATCGCCGACCAGGCGCAACTGCTCCATGGCTTCGAGACCGATCACGGTCTGATGCAGACACACGTGATTGAGCACGCTGCCCAGGGCGTAGTTGGTGTCCGCGTGGCCGGCCGCGTCTTCCACCGCCTCACTGATGGCAATGCCCAGGGACCCCGGCGTATCGGGCGTTTGGTCGAGAATCTTGCGACCCACTTCGGTCAAGCGGCTCGGCGAGGGGATGACCTGGGCGCCCCATACCTCCATCAGACTTTTACGGTAGGGCTTTTGCTCGCAGCTCACCCGCACCATGTAAACCGTGACCTCCAGCCCGAAAAAGCTCGCCGCCAGGGCCATGGAACTGCCCCACTGGCCGGCGCCCGTTTCCGTGGCCAGGCGCCGGATACCGGCTTGCTTATTGTACCAGGCCTGGGGGATGGCGGTGTTGGGTTTGTGGGAACCGGCGGGGGAAACGCCCTCGTACTTATAATAGATCTTGGCCGGCGTTTTCAGCGCCGCCTCCAGGCGATGCGCCCGGTAGAGGGGCGCGGGACGCCACAATTGATAGGCCTTGAGCACCTCCTCGGGAATGTCGATCCAGCGCTCGCGGCTGACCTCCTGCTCGATGAGCGCCATGGGAAAAATGGGCGAGAGATCCTCGGGACGGGCCGGCTGTCCGGTCTGGGGATGGATCACCGGCGCCATAACTCCCGGCATGTCGGGAATTACATTGTACCAGCGCTTGGGAATCTGGCTGTCGTTGAGCAAAATTTTAGTCTGCACCGCGGGTCCTCCACTCAAAAATTTCAACCGATCAGACAGCGAAGCTTGGCTTCGATGTCCGTTTCGCGCATGAGGCTCTCGCCGATGAGAAAAGCGTCGGCGCCGGCCGTCTGGAGCCGCTCCAGGTCGGCGCGCTCGTGCAGGCCGCTTTCGGCCACGCGCAGCCGCTCACCGGGAATCAACGGCAGCAGGCGCTCCGAAATGCCCAAATCGGTGACGAAGGTCGACAGATTGCGGTTGTTGATGCCGATGAGCGCCGCCGGGGTCGCCAAGGCGCGCGCCAACTCGTCCTCGTCGTGGATTTCGAGTAACACCTCAAGACCCAGTTCCGCGGCGAGATGGCAATATTCGCCAAGGCGTCCATCATCCAGCGCGGCAGCGATGAGCAGCACCGCATCGGCGCCGGCGACCCGCGCTTCATAGAGCTGATAGGCATCGACGAGAAAATCCTTGCGCAGCAAGGGCAGCGCCACCCGGTCGCGAATTATCCCGAGATAAGCGAGATCACCGTAGAAAAAATCCCGGTCGGTGAGCACCGACAAACAGGCGGCACCGCCGCGTGCGTAGGCCTCGGCGATGGCGACGGGGTGAAAATCGGCACGAATGACGCCCTTCGACGGCGAGCCCTTCTTGACCTCCGCGATGATCGCCATGCCGCTTCGCGCACAGGTGCGCAACCGTGCCCCGAAGGGTCGCGTGGCCGGCAGGTCAGCGCAGCGCGCGCGCAAATCAACCAGCGGCAGCCTGTGCCGCGCCACGGCGACCTCCTCCTGCTTGCGTTGCAGAATCCTTTGCAGAATCACGCCGTGCGCCCCTCCGCTGCGGCGGCCTGGGTCAGCCGCACCAAACCTTCCAGGCGCTGCAGCGCCGCGCCGCTGTCCAAGGCGTGGCGCGCCAGGGACAAGGCCGCGCCGATCTCCCTGGTCACTTCCGCCGCCGCCAGGGCAAAGGCCGCGTTGAGAACCACGATATCGCGCCGCGGACCACTCTCGCCCTCCAGGATGGCCCGCACGATGCGCGCGTTGACCTGGGCGTCGCCGCCCTGCAGGGCCTCCAGGGCACAACGCTGCATGCCGAAATCTTCCGGCGCCACTTCGTATTCCCGCACCCCACCGGACTGAATTTCGGCGACAGAGGTCGGCCCGGTGAGGGTCACCTCGTCCATGCCGTCGGCGCCATGCACGACAAAGCCGCGACGGCAACCAAGATTGACCAGCACCTGGGCGAGAGGCGCGACCAGATCCCGGCGGTAGACCCCCAGTACCTGGCGGTTGGCCCGTGCTGGATTGGTCAGCGGCCCCAGGATGTTGAAGATCGTGCGAACGCCGATTTCCCGGCGCGGTCCGATGGCATGCTTCATCGCGCCGTGCAGGGCCGGCGCGAAGAGAAAGCCGACACCCAGTTCGGCAATGCATTTTTCCACCACCGCCGGCGCCACATCGAGGTTGACGCCGAGGGCTTCGAGCACGTCGGCACTGCCACAGGCCGAGGAAATGCTGCGGTTGCCGTGCTTGGCGACCTTGACGCCGCACGCCGCCACGACCAGAGCGACGGTGGTCGACACGTTGAAACTCTTGGTGCCACTGCCGCCGGTGCCGCAGGTATCGAGAATACTTTCGCGGTCGATATTGATATCGTCGCGATCGATGTCCAGGGCCGCCCCGGCGCGAATCGGCGTGGCATGGGCCCGCATCACCCGCGCCGCGCCGGTGATTTCGGCAATGGTTTCGCCCTTCATGCGCAAAGCGGTGATGAAGGCGGCGATCTGCGCGGGAGTCGCCTCGCCGCCCATGATTTCACCCATCACCTCGACCATCTCGCCTTCGCTGAGGCTCTGGCCTTCCACCACGCGGCCTATGGCTTCCTTGATCATGCAGGGCCTCTCAGGTCATCTCCAGAAAATTCTTCAGCTGTTTTTTGCCTTCGACGGTGAGGATCGACTCAGGATGATACTGGATGCCCCACAGCGGCAGATCGCGATGGGCCAGGCCCATGATTTCCTGCTCCTGCGTCCAGGCCGTGATCTCCAGACAGGCCGGCAGGCTCTCCCGCTCGACCAGCAAACTATGATAGCGCGTCGCGTCGAAAGGATTGGACACCCCGGCGAACAATCCACGCCCTTGGTGATAGACCGGACTGGTCTTGCCGTGCATGAGGCGCGCGGCGCGCACCACGCGACCGCCGAACGCCTGGCCCAGGCATTGATGACCCAGGCAGACGCCAAGAATCGGCAAATGCCCCGCCAGCTCCTGAATGGCGGCGACCGAAATCCCCGCTTCCGCAGGCGAGCAGGGTCCGGGCGAAATCACCAGACGGCGTGGTTTTTTGCGCCGAATCTCGTCGATTCGGATGCGATCATTGCGATAGACCTCGACCTCTTCGCCGAGTTCGCGAAAATATTGCACCAGGTTGTAGGTGAAGGAATCGTAGTTGTCGATCATCAACAGCATGTCAGTCCAGTCCTTGCCGCGCGGTTTCGATGCTCTTGATCACTCCTTGCGCCTTGTTGATCGTCTCCTGGTACTCGGACTGCGGACAGGAATCGGCGACGATCCCGGCGCCTGCCTGCAAGTGCAGGCGATCGCCCTGCACGACGAGGGTGCGGATGGCGATCGCCATGTCCATGTTGCCGGAAAAGGAAAAATAGCCCACCGCGCCTCCGTAAATCTCACGGCGCGCGGGCTCGAGTTCCTCGATGATTTCCATGGCGCGGATCTTCGGCGCTCCGCTCAGGGTGCCCGCCGGGAAAGTCGCGCGAAACACATCGAAGGCGTCGCGCCCCTCTTCCAGGGTTCCTCGCACATTGGAAACAATGTGCATAACATGAGAATAGCGCTCGATAAGCATCAATTCGCTAACCTCAATACTCCCGGTGCGACAGACGCGACCCAGATCATTGCGCGCCAGATCAACCAGCATGATGTGCTCGGCACGCTCCTTGGGATCGGCCAGAAGCGCCTCGGCCAGACGGAGATCCTCCTCGGCGTCGCCGCCCCGGGGACGGGTTCCGGCGATGGGGCGCACCTCGGCGCCCATCCCTTCCTTGCGCACCAAAACTTCCGGCGAGGCGCCCACCACCAGGGTTTCGCCAAACCGCAGAAAAAACATGTAGGGGGAGGGATTGATGGTGCGCAGGGCGCGGTAGATATCGAAAGGATCAACATCCAGGGCGCCGGAGAACCGCTGGGACAGCACCACCTGAATGACATCGCCGGCGCGAACGTATTCCTTGCAACGCTCGACGGCGGCCAGAAACTCATGGCGACTAAAATTGGGAACCAAATCCAGGGGCGGCCGGGGCTCGCCCTGAGGGTAGGCGGGAGCAAAGGGGGTGCGCAGCCGAGCGATCTGCGCCTCGATGCGCTCGCAGCCCGCATGGTACGCGGCCTCCACGTCCTCACCGGGGGCGAGGCTGACATTGGCCACAACCTTGATCTTGTGGCTCATGTTGTCAAAAATCAGCAACTCATCGGTCAGAAGAAAACAGCTGTCGTAGGTGCCGATCTCCCTTGAGCAGCGTGCGGGTAGCTCCTCGATGAACCGCACCATGTCGTACCCAAGATAGCCGACGGCGCCGCCGCAGAAACGGGGCAGCCCAGGCAATTCGACAGGGCGATAGGGCGCAAGTAGATCGCGCAGGCGCTCCAGGGGGTCGGCGCAGTCGCCGCACTCCACGACCACCCCGTTCTCAAGAATTTCATAGGCGCGATCGCGGGAACGGAACATTCGGCCCCCGCCGCTGCCGAGAAAGGAGTAACGGGCCCACTTCTCCCCGCCCTCCACGCTCTCCAGCAGAAAAGCGGCAACGCCGTCATCAATCTTGCGAAAAGCCGAGACAGGCGTTTCCATGTCGGCAAAAATTTCGCGATAGATGGGGATCAGATTGCCTTCCCGGGCGAGGGCACGAAACGCTGAGAGACTGGGATGGTACATGAAAACTCCCGAAGAAAATCAGAGCACATTAGCACGCATGTCAAACCTCGGTCAAGCACGCGTCCCAGGCCGGCAGCCCGCGGCAAATGCAAAAAGGCAAGGGAAATCCCTTGCCTTTTTGCATTTGCCGCGCAGTGTTTCGATCAGGCGTCTTTCTTCTCTTCGCTCTCAGCCTCTCCGGCCTCGATAACGCCTTCCGCGGGGAGGTCCTCGACGCTGCCTGCCTCGGCAGCGATGCTTGCGGCAACGGGAGCGCCCAGCGCCGCTACGGCGGGAGCCGCCTTGCGCGGACGCGGAGTGAATTCCTCCTCGACCAGTTCGATGATGGCCAGTGATGCATTGTCACCGGCACGCGCGCCCAGCTTGATGATCCGGGTGTAGCCGCCGGGGCGTTCCTGATAACGCGGCGCGATGCGGTCGAAGAGCTTGGCCACGACCTTTTTGTCCTGAATGACCTGCAGGGCTTGGCGCCGGGCATGAAGGTCGCCGCGCTTGCCCAGGGTGATCATCTTGTCGGCGAGCTTACGCAATTCCTTGGCGCGCGCGTCGGTGGTGGTGATCCGATCATGATCCAGCAAAGAGGTCACCATGTTGCGCAGCATCGCCCGGCGATGGCTGGAGTTACGGCCCAGCGTTCTTCCTGCTTTATTGTGACGCATTTCCCAAAATCCTCACTTTCATGGTTGCGGTACGATCAATCTTCCTCTTCACCCTTCTGAATCATGCGCAGATATTCGGGATCCGGGAAATTTTCCAGCTTCATGCCCAAGGAAAGACCCATGTCGGCCAGGATATCCTTGATCTCGTTAAGAGACTTGCGCCCAAAATTCTGGGTTTTGAGCATTTCGGCTTCGCTTCTCTGCACCAGATCACCGATCAGCTGGATATTGGCATTCTTCAGACAGTTGGCGGCGCGTACGGAGAGTTCGAGCTCATCGACGCTGCGATAGAGATTCTCGTTTATTTTCTTGCTTTCTTCTTCGGCCAGCTCCACGGGCGGCTCATGATCCTCATCGAAGTTGATGAAAAGCTGCAACTGCTCCTTGAGGATCTTGGCGGCAAAGGCCACCGCGTCGTCGGGTCGCACACTGCCGTCGGTATGAACGTCCAGCACCAACTTATCGTAATCGGTGATCTGGCCGACGCGCGCATTGCTGACGTTGAAATTGACTTTGCGAATCGGCGTGAAAATCGAGTCGATGGGAATGGTGCCCACGGGCGACTTCTCGTCGCGATTGCGGTCGGCGGGCACATACCCCTTGCCGAGCTTGACCACCATGTCGATTTCCAGATCCGCGTCGGCGCCACAGGTGGCGATGTGATGCTCGGGGTTCATGATCTCGACGTTGGAGTCGGTGATGATGTCGCCGGCGGTCACGATGCCGGCCCCCTTTTTCACGATGCGGATATTGCGGGACTCGCTACCGTGCAGGCGCAGCCTTACGCCCTTGAGGTTGAGGATGATTTCCGAAACGTCCTCGGTGACGCCGGGCGCCGCGGAGAATTCGTGCAAAACGCCCTTGATGCGCACGGATGCGATCGCCGCCCCCTGGAGCGAAGAAAGCAGAACGCGGCGTAGCGCATTGCCCAAAGTGGTGCCGAAGCCCCGCTCGAACGGCTCGGCGGTGAACTTGCCGTAGCAGTCGGTCAGGGTGTCAGATTCGACCTGCAACCGCTTGGGTCTGATCAGGTCTCTCCAGTTTTTATACATTCCAAACCTCCCTTGCGCGGTTATACCCGAGCAAACCAGCGGCCATTACTTGGAATAGAGCTCAACGACCAGCTTCTCCTGAAAGGCAGGAGTGGTCAGCTCTTCGCGAACCGGAAGCGTCTTGAGAATGCCCTTGCAGGCAGCGCGATCCAGTTCGAGCCAAGAGGGCACCCCTCGGCGCATGACACCGTCAAGGGCTTCGTTGATCCGCGCGACCTGCCGGCTCTTTTCACGCAACTCGACGACATCGCCGGGACGGACCAAGAAGGACGGAATATTCACCTTGCGGCCGTTGACCAGGAAATGGTTGTGCCGCACCAGTTGCCGGGCCTCATTGCGCGAGGTGGCGAAGCCCAGTCGGTAAACCACGCTGTCGAGGCGCCGCTCGAGAAGCGCCAGGAGGTTTTCCCCGGTGATCCCCTTCATGCGGTCGGCCTTATCGAAGTAAGAGCGGAACTGGCCCTCGAGCAGCCCGTAGGAACGTTTGACTTTTTGTTTTTCGCGCAACTGAATGCCGTAGTTGGACACCTTGACGCGTCCTTGGCCATGCTGGCCGGGAGCATAGTTGCGGCGCTCAACAGCGCACTTATCGGTATGACATCTGTCCCCTTTGAGGAACAGTTTGGTCGCTTCGCGACGGCAATAGCGGCAGACTGCACCGGTATATCTGGCCAAGGGTCTTCCTCCTTCTCGGTTTAAACTCTTCGACGTTTGGGGGGACGGCATCCGTTGTGCGGAATCGGAGTCACATCCTTGATCAGGGCGACGCTGAACCCGGCCGCCTGCAGGGCACGCACCGCCGACTCACGGCCCGAACCAGGGCCCTTGACATAGACTTCGACGGAACGCATCCCGTGCTCCTGCGCCTTTTTCGCCGCCGTTTCCGCAGCAATCTGGGCAGCAAAGGGAGTGCTCTTGCGCGAACCCTTGAAGCCCATGCCGCCGGCGGTTGCCCAGGAAATCACGTTCCCAGCCATATCGGTGATCGTCACGATCGTATTGTTAAAGGTGGCCTGAATATGGGCGACACCTTTGGCAATATTCTTTTTCTCGACCTTCTTCTTGATCGTCTTCTTGCCAGGCTTAGCCATGGTTCCTCCAATTATTTCTTCTTACCGGCAACCGTTTTCCGGGGGCCCTTGCGGGTCCTGGCATTGGTTTTGGTTCTTTGCCCACGAGCGGGGAGACCGCGCCGATGACGCAGGCCACGATAGCAACCAAGATCCATGAGACGCTTGATGTTCATGGTGACCTCGCGGCGCAGATCGCCTTCGACCTTGTACTCCCGGTCGATGATCTCGCGAATCTTGGCGACCTCGGCTTCGGCCAGATCGTCGGAACGGCTATTGGGATCCACTCCAGCCTTGGCCAGGATGTCATTGGCAACGGTTCTGCCAATGCCGTAGATGTAGGTCAAGGCGACCTCCATGCGCTTGTTGCGGGGCAAATCTATTCCAGCGATGCGTGCCAATGTCAGATCCTCCTGGTCCTGTTAACCTTGTCTCTGTTTGTGCTTAGGATTTTCGCAGATGATACGGATGACACCCTTGCGCCGAATCACCTTGCATTTGTCGCACATGCGCTTCACCGAAGCTCGAACTTTCATGGTTTTTTCCTCAACTCTGGATTGATATTTAAAATTGCGACCCAGACCCGGCAGAGATTAAAGCATTGTAAGAATTTCAACGCCCTGATCGGTAATCGCTACCGTGTGCTCAAAGTGGGCTGAGGGCAGTCCGTCAACCGTCACCGCAGTCCATCCATCTTGCAAAATAGCAACAGCGGGACCACCCGCATTAATCATGGGCTCAATGGCCAGGGTCATCCCTGCCTTGAGTCGCGGCCCCTGCCCAGGCGGTCCGAAATTAGGCAATTGCGGCGACTCATGAAGTTGCCGGCCGATCCCGTGCCCGACGAATTCTCGAACGATGCTGAAACCTTGGGCCTCAACATGCGCCTGTACCGCGTGGGATACATCCGAGAGCCGGCCGCCGGCGACGGCCCGAGCAATGCCTTGCCGCAAAGCCTCGGAAGCCACATCGATAAGCCGCCGCCGACCCTCGTCAACCCGACCCACCGGCACCGTGATTGCCGCGTCGCCGAAGAAATCCTCCAGGACCACGCCGAAATCGACACTGAGAATATCGCCTTCGCGCAATGGCGTGGCGTCGGGAAAGCCGTGCACCACCTTTTCATTGGGCGAGGCGCAAATAGTAAAAGGAAAACCGCCGTACCCCTTGAATGCGGGGCGGGCTTTCCTTTTGGCACACTCTTTCTCGGCCAGCCGGTCCAACTCCAGAGTGGTCACCCCAGGTACGATTTTTTCCCGCAGCAATTCCAGGACTTCAGCAACCACACGGCCGGCTTGCCGCATGCATTCTATTTCTCGGGGCGACTTAAGGACGATCACTGCACCGAAAGGCAATGCAGAATCTGCCTCTGCACCTCATCCATGGGCGCCATGCCGTCCACGGTCCGCAACAATTCCTGGCGACGATAATAATCAACGAGCGGGGAGGTTTGCGCGCCATAGACCTGCAAGCGCTGCCGGATGGTCTCCTCACGATCGTCGTCGCGCTGGATCAGCACGCCGCCGCAAGCATCACAGACACCAGCGACACCCGGCGGATCAAAACGAACGTGAAAGCCACGCCCACAACCGCCACAGGTACGCCTCCCGGTGAGACGCTCAACGAGCACATCGGCGTCGACCTCGAGACTCACCACCGCATCAAGATCCTTGCCAAGCCCCGCCAGCACCTCCCGCAGGGCATCGGCCTGGGGAACCGTCCGGGGAAACCCATCAAGAATAAAACCCAGGACACAATCACTTTCCTGCAGACGGTCACGCACAATCCCGATGACAACCTCGTCGGGCACCAATGCCCCCGCGTCCATGTATTCCTTGGCCTTAAGCCCCATCGCGGTGCGATTGGCGACGGCCGCGCGCAAGATATCACCCGTGGAAACCTGAGGAATCCGGAAACGATCCATCAGCATCTTGGCCTGGGTGCCCTTGCCGGCGCCTGGAGGTCCGAGCAGAATCAACTTCACTTCATCCCCCTATCCGCGACGCCCCTTGAGAGTCACGCCCTTCATGAAGCCCTCGTAGGAACGGCTGACCAGGTGGGCCTCGATCTGCGCCGCGGTATCCAGACCAACCGCGACAACAATCAACAGCGAGGTTCCGCCAAAAAAGAAAGGCACATTGAACTGCCCAATCAGGACCGTGGGCAGCACGCAGACCGCCGAGATATACATGGCGCCAGCAAAAGTAAGGCGCGACAATACCGTGTCAAGAAAGTCGGCGGTTTCCTTTCCCGGCCGAATCCCAGGAACATAGCCACCCTGCTTCCTCACGTTGTCTGCGACATCTACCGGATTAAAAGTGACAGCCGTGTAGAAATAGCAGAAGAAAATGATAAATGCAACATAAAAAAGGTTGTACACAATGTGATCCGGGCTCATCACCGAGGCCAGTTTCTGCACCCAGGGCAAGTCGACAAGACTGGCCACCGTGGCTGGAAACATAATGATGGAGCTGGCGAAGATCGGCGGAATGACGCCGCTCATATTGACCTTCAACGGCAGATGGCTGGTCTGGCCGCCGTAGTTGCGCATCCCCACGACGCGCCGCGCGTAATGGATGGGCACCCTGCGCTGGCCGCGCTCCATGAACACGATGGCCCAGATGACCGCCACCATGACCAACCCGATGAAAATCATCGCCATGGGAGACAAGGCTCCGGTCCGCAGCAGGCGCAGGGTGTTGACCAGGGCGGAGGGGATGGTTGCCACGATCCCGGCGAAGATGATCAGCGATATGCCGTTACCGATGCCGCGTTCGGTGATCTGTTCGCCGAGCCACATGATGAAGGCGGTCCCGGCGGTGAGGGTGAGCACGGTCATCAGGATGAAACCAATCCCGGGCTGCGACACAACCAGTTCGCCGGCGGGTCCGCGCATGGTCTGCAGACCGACGGCAATGCCGGCGCCCTGAATCACCGATAGCACGATGGTGCCGTATCGAGTGTATTGGGTGATCTTTTTCTGCCCCTGCTCGCCCTCCTTGGAGAGCTTTTCAATGGGCTCGAACACGACCTTCAGCAGCTGCAAAATAATCGAGGCGCTGATATAGGGCATGATCCCGAGGGCAAAGACCGTCATGCGCTCAAGGGCACCGCCGGTAAACGCACTGACCAGACCAAGGAGGGTGCCCTCGGTTCCCTCGAAAAACCCTGCCAGCACCTGGCTGTCGATTCCGGGAATCGGAATATGGCAGCCGACGCGATAAACCACCAGAACGCCCAGAGTGAAGAGGATTCTCCGTCGCAATTCCGGTATGCTGAAAATATTTTGCAGGCTCGCGATCAATTTAGATCACCTCGGCTTTGCCGCCGGCACCCGCGATTTTTTCCAGGGCCGACTTGCTGAATTTATGGGCCTGAATGGTCAGGGCGACGCTCAATTCGCCATCGCCGAGCACCTTGATGCCGTCCCCGACCTGCTTGATCAGACCGGCCTGCATAAAAGCCTGCGCATCAACCACACTGCCTGCGGCAAAGATATCCAACTGCCCGAGATTGACCAGGGCGTAAACCTTTTTATTCAACGAGGTGAAGCCGCGTTTAGGCAACCGGCGCTGAAGGGGCATCTGCCCGCCTTCAAAACCGGCCTTGACGCCGCCGCCGGCGCGCGCCTTCTGACCCTTATGCCCCTTGCCAGAGGTCTTGCCCGTTCCGGAGCCATGACCGCGACCGATTCTCTTGCGGTTTTTCGTGGAGCCCAGAGCGGGCCGCAAATCACTCAGATTCATAGCCATTTATCCTTAATTTATTCTTCCACCACGACCATGTGGGAGACCTTGCTGATCATGCCGCGAATTTCCGGGGTATTCTTGCGCACCACCGTCTGATGCAGCCGAGTCAGCCCAAGCCCCTGCAGAACCTGGGCGAAATACCGCTTGCGCCCGATGGCGCTTTTTTTCAAAGTGATTTTCAATTCGACAGCCATAGCTCAATCCTTCCTTGGCCCCTAGGCCGTTTCTTCCGCGCCAATGCCGCGCCGGGCCAGAATCGTTTCGGCACTCTTGAGTTGGGAAAGGGCGTTGATGGTGGCCTTGACCACATTGTGCGGGTTGTTGGACCCCAAGCACTTGGAAAGTACGTTTTCTACCCCGGCAGCTTCAAGAATGGCGCGCGCGGCGCCGCCGGCGATAACACCCGTACCGGCAGAGGCGGGCTTGAGCAGAACCTTGCCGGCCCCAAATTTTCCGAGCACGTCGAACGGAATGGTGCCGCCCGCCATGGGAACCTTGATCAGATCCTTCTTGGCGCGCTCGACACCCTTGCGGATCGCCTCGGGAACCTCCTTGGCCTTGCCCAGACCGACGCCAACGCATCCCTGCCCGTCGCCGACGACAACCAAGGCGGAAAAGCTAAAACGACGTCCGCCTTTGACGACCTTGGCGTTGCGGTTGATATGGATAACCCTGTCGGTAAGATTCATTTCGTTCGCATCAATGCGTTGCAAGGGCGTTCTCCTTTTCTTTTCCTAAAAAGCCAGACCGGCTTCGCGCGCGCTGTCCGCCAAAGCCTTGACACGACCGTGGTAGAGAAATCCATTTCGGTCAAAAACCACTTCCTTGATATCCTTGTCCAGCGCAACCTGGGCAATCGCCTTGCCTACGGCCTTGGCGGCCTCGATATTGCCGGTATAACTCTCGCCTTCGATGACGTCCTTGTGGAGAGTGGATGCCGTGGCAAGGGTCTGGCCGGTGGTGTCCTCGATGATCTGCGCATAAATGTGCCGGGCGCTGCGAAAAACGCAGAGGCGCGGCCGCCCGGGCGTGCCGACAACCTTGCGGCGGACCCGGTCCTTGCGCTTGAGGCGCGCGTTTCTTCTTTGCTGTGCGACGCTCACAACCTGTCTCCTTATACCTGAAGCCTGTAGGGTTAACCTTATTTTTTACCGGTCTTGCCGGCTTTACGAATGATTTTCTCGTCCGCGTACTTGATGCCCTTGCCCCGATAAGGCTCGGGGCCGCGGAACGAGCGAATCTTTGCGGCGGTCGCACCGACCAACTCCTTATCGACTCCACGAACGGTGATCTTGGTCTGTTTTTCGACCTCGGCCCCGATTCCCTCGGGAAGCTTATACTCGATGGGGTGCGAATAGCCAAGGGAAAGGTTGAGCACGTTGCCCTTGAGATCGGCGCGATAACCGACACCGTTAATCTCAAGGATGCGCTCGAACCCCTTGGTCACGCCATCGACCATGTTGGCGATAAGAGTGCGAACCAGGCCCTGCACGGCGCGGTGCTTGGCGTCCTGGCTCAAGGGTTCGACGCGAATGACCTCACCTTCGACCAAGATCTTGCAATCGGCCGGAAGATTCCGGCCCAGGCGCCCCTTCGGTCCTTGAACATTGATAGCGCAACCATCCAGGGCGACCTTAACCCCGGACGGAATCTGGACAGGCAGTTTCCCAATCCGTGACATGGCATTTAACTCCTTGAATTCCCCTACCAGATGGTACAGATGAGTTCGCCGCCGATTTTGGCCTCGCGAGCGGCCGTATCACTGACCACGCCCTGAGAGGTCGAAAGAATCGCGGCGCCCAGACCGTTCTTGACGCGGGGAATGTCTTCATTGCCCACATAAACACGGCGACCGGGAGTGGACACACGTTTGATTTCGTGGATGACGTGGGTGTTCGCCTCATCGTATTTGAGATAAATGCGAAGGACACCCTGCTTGTCATCGCTGACAACCTTGAAATTCTTGATGTAACCGAGGTCCTTCAAGGTATTGGCAATAGCGACCTTGACGTTGGACGAGGGAACATCGAGCTTGGGGTGTTTGGCCCGCCCCGCGTTACGAATCCGGGTCAGCAGGTCTGCAATGGGATCGGTCATTGACATGAGAATACTCCTTGAAGCCCTTACCAGCTGGACTTGATGACGCCGGGAATCTTGCCTTCGGACGCCAGCTTGCGCAGGCAGATACGGCACATCTTGAACTTGCGGTAATAAGCGCGCGGGCGCCCGCAGAGCGGGCAGCGATTGTACTGGCGAACTTTGAATTTATTTGGCCTTTCGGCCTTGATCATCATCGATTTTTTTGCCACAACGTCCTCCGGTCGTCGAAAACTTTATTTCCTGAAAGGCATCCCCAGCTCGGTGAGAAGCTGCCGCGCCTCTTCGTCGGACTTGGCGCTGGTCACGATGGTGATATTGAGCCCCTTTACCTTGGCAATCTTGTCGATATCGATTTCGGGAAAAATGATCTGCTCACGAATCCCGAGGGTATAGTTCCCACGACCATCAAACGCCTTGGGCGAGACCCCCTTGAAGTCGCGAACGCGAGGAAGAGCCACGTTGATCAACCGATCAAGAAACTCGAAAGCCTTTTCACGACGCAGCGTCACCATGCACCCGATGGGCATGTTTTCACGCAGCTTAAAACCGGCGATGGAGTTTTTGGCGCGGGTGATGACCGCTTTCTGGCCGGCCATGCGAGTGAGTTCCTCCACGGCCGATTCCAGGATCTTGGGATTCTGGATGGCTTCACCCAAGCCCATGTTGATCACCACCTTCTCGATGCGGGGAACTTCCATCACATTGCTGTATTGAAAGTCCTTCATCAGCTTAGGGGCAATTTCAGTGTTAAATACTTGCTTAAGCCTGGCCATGGAAAGATCTCCCTTACTTATCCACAATTTCGTTACATTTTTTACAGAACCGCACCTTGCTGCCGTCATCGAGGAAGCGCTTGCCGGTGCGGGTGGGTTTGGAGCAAGCCGGGCAGACAAGCATGACGTTGGCCGCTTGAATGGCGGCCTCCTTCTCGACGATGCCGCCCTCGCTCTGTCCGGGTCGGGGCCGGGTATGGCGCTTGACCATATTGAGGCCCTCGATGATCAGCCTGCCCTTTTCAGGGAAAACACGCTGGACCTTGCCGGACTTCCCGCTGTCCTTACCGGTCGTTATCACAACCATGTCATTTTTTTTGACATGCATTTTAGCAGTTGCCATGGTTTTGCTCTCCATCTCTCGATCTGGCGGATCAGATAACTTCCGGCGCCAGGGAAACAATCTTCATAAACTGGCGGGCACGCAATTCGCGGGCGACAGGGCCGAAAATACGGGTGCCGACCGGCTCGCCGGCCGGGTTGACCACCACGGCGGAATTATTGTCGAAGCGAATATAGGAACCGTCGGGGCGCCCGACTTCCTTGGCGGTACGCACGATGACCGCGCGAACGACATCACCCTTCTTGACCTTCGAATTGGGCAGGGCTTCCTTCACGGAACAAATGATGATGTCACCGATTCCGGCGTATTTCCTTTTGGAGCCACCAATAACTTTGATACAGCAGAGTTTCCGGGCCCCGGAATTATCCGCCACATCAAGCATCGTCTGCATCTGAATCATGGCTCGTATCTCCTAGACGTTCGTGGTCTTTTCAAGAATCTGACGCACTTTCCAGCGTTTATCCCTGGAAAGAGGGCGCGACTCGACAATGAGCACCTTGTCGCCGACCTGGCAGCTGTTCTGCTCATCATGAGCCTTGCAGGTCACCTTGCGCCGAATATATTTCTGATAAACGGGATGCTTGACCACTTGATCCACGCGAACCACGACGGTCTTGTCCATCTTGTCGCTGACCACAATCCCGATGCGGGTTTTCCGATTTCCACGCTCTGTCGTCATAACCTGTATTGCTCCCGTTTATCCCTGTTTCTCGGCCAGAATGGTCTTGACCCGAGCGATGTCCTTCTTGACCTGGGCAATCCGGGAGGTTTTCTCCAGATGGCCGGTATGAAGCTGAAACCGCAGGTTGAAAAGCTCCTGGGCGAGTTCGGTATTTTTTTTCTCCAGCTCGGCAACCGCGAGCTCTCTCAATTCTTTACCCTTCATTGGCGGCAACCTCCCTGGCGAGGAACTTGGTTTTCATCGGGAGCTTGTGCGCGGCAAGGCGAAAGGCCTCGCGCGCGTCTTCCTCGCGAACCCCCTGCATTTCGTAAAGGACCAGGCCCGGACGAATCACGGCGACCCAGGTCTCGGGCGAACCCTTTCCCTTACCCATGCGGGTCTCGGCAGGCTTCTTGGTCAATGGCTTGTGAGGAAAAACCCGAATCCAGATCTTGCCGCCACGTTTGACATACCGGGTCATGGCGCGACGGGCTGCTTCGATCTGGCGGGAGGTCAACCACCCGCACTCGATGGCCTGCAGACCGAAATCGCCGAAATTCAGATCGGTGCCCCGGGTAGCCGCCCCCTTCATGCGACCTTTTTGTTGTTTCCTATATTTAACCTTCTTGGGCATTAACATGACGGCTT
>NZ_JAUVWH010000047.1 GCF_030604225.1 Geoalkalibacter sp. | reverse complement strand
GCGGTCGAAGGCGGTCTGGTAGATGGCGATGCCGTTGTGCACCAGGGGATGGTTGATGGAAATTTCGCCCTGGGCCGCCACCCGGCCTTCCTCCAGCAGCGTCACCTGGCTGCGGGTCTGGCGCAGGTTCGGTTCGCGAAAGGCGGTGGGCATGAACACCACGCCCGCGTCCACGCCTTCGCGGAAGGTCTTGACGCCTGCCGAGGCGCGGTACTCGCCAAGGGATTGGGCGCCACGAAAGAGTTCCAGGGTGAGAATGGCCAGGTGGGGATCGAAACTGAGCACCCGAGCGCCCAGCCCGCGCTCGGCGAACTCGATGAATTCGCCCTCGCGGGTGGTCCAGGTACGCAGCTCGCGGCGCGTGTCGGGTTCGTAGGCGGTGATTTGCAGGTCGATGGGATGATAGAGCGCCTCGAACTCATCGAGGCGAAAGGTGAAACCAAGCTCGCGATCCGCCTGGGTCTTCCAGTCGAGGATGGTGTCGGAGGCATGATCGACGTAGATGTTGAGGGTGCCGACGAAGCCGAGACTGGTGCCCAGGGCGCCGGCCATGATCGCCAGCACCGACAGGTGCACCAGCGTCGAGCCCCAGCGCCCGGCGCGGCCCTTCTCGGCGAGCAGTTCCTCACCGCGGCGGTGCAGACGATAGCCCGCCCCGCGCAGGGCTTTTTCCAGCCCTTCGACCTCCAGCCCAGCGCCCAGGGCCTGCTCCCGAGCCGCGCCGCCCGCCGCCAGCCGCTCGTAAAACACCTGACGCTCATTGCGGTTGCGGCGGATGGTCTTGAGGGTGCAGGCCGCCATGTTGAGCGCCAGCAGCCCCAGGGCCAGGCGAAACCAGGGACTTTGAAAATAAACCTCGTAGCGCCCCGGCTCCGGTAGGTTGAACGTACCGAACACCGCCGCCAGGGCCAGCCCGAGCAGCAGAAACAGGGTGAGACGCACGGAGGTGAGCAGGTCGAAAAGCTTCATGGGACTCCCAGGAGCAGGCAATTTTCTCAGGCTTTTAGGCTGGCAAAATTTAAATCACTTATTTATAATGTTTTTCTAATTTCCTGAACAGGGGGTAATTCATGCGCGGCTCACTTTTTCTGTTTTGCCTGTTTCTTCTCTTCCTTGGCGGCTGTGAGCGTAAGGAGCAGGCGGCGGCGCCCTCCCAAACCGCTCCCCAAGCGCAGCAGCCCGCGGTCGCGCGTCAGCCATGGGCGCCGACGGAGCCGGTCATGGTCGAGCTACCCCCCGGCGCCTTGCCGACCTGGGCGAAATTCGCTCAACAGAAACCGGCCCTGGTGCTGTTGAGCCATGACCCGCTTCTGCGCCCCATCCCCGAGGAGCTCAGGGAGCGCGCCCGCATGATCGCCGCCCAGGGCGACGCCCAGGATCTGGACCGGCACGGCAGCATTCTGCGGCCCGAGCCCCTCATCTTGTCGTCCCAGACGGTCAGCGCGGCCCTCTCCGCTGATTTTTTCTCCAAAATTTATTGGGTTTTTCCGTCCAAGGTCGGCGCCGAGCAACTGGAACTCGAGCGCTTTCGTCAGCAGACCATTGAAACGGGATTTCTCACCCCGGAGGAATCCCAACAGATCACTCTCGAGAACGGCACCTATTCCGGCCTGGTGCGCGGCATTCCCTTTTCCGCCATCCATTACGCCCAATTGCCGCGCATCGATGAACCTCTCGTCCTGCACATCGACCTGAGCTTTTTCCGCGGGCTCTACGACAACGAAATTCGCACCCCCCTTTACGACCTCATCCATCAGACCGCGAATAGTCTGCGCGCCGGCGGCTGGCAGCCGCTGGCCACGACCCTCTCCTGGTCGACCCTGGAGGGCGACCTGTCCCTCGATACGCGCTTTGTCCTCAGCAATCTGGGACAGATCCTGCAAAACCCGGCCCTGCTCGACCAGAGCATGCCCCGGTCCTGGGAGCTACGCGCCGAGGCCCTCTATGCCGCCGACATGTTCAGCGAATCGAAAAAGCTCGAACTGTATCGCGAAGCCGCGCATCTGGCCCCGGAGGATCCAACCGTGATCTACGATCTGTTCCAGGTGCATCTTTTTTCCCGTCAGCTCGACAAGGCGCTTATCGCCCTCGACGAAGCGGTGGAGCGCGATCCCGGCTACGGCGCCGCCTACCTCGGCCTGGTGGAAATCGCCCTGGTGGACGGGAATCTGCCCGCCGCCCTGCGGCTGCTCGAAAAGGCTCAAGCGGTTTTTCCCCTCAATCCCTTCATCGCCATGCATCAGGCCGACCTGTATTTGCAGCTCGGCGAAGCCGCCAAGGCCGAGGCATTGCTGAGCCCCTTGCGCGAGCTGCCCTGGTCGCACGTCTATCATGCCGAGGTTCCCGCCTTGATCGACGACATGCTCAGCGCGGCGCGCAATCCGTCCCCGGAGCCCAGCGATGACTAAACCCCTGCTGCTGGCCGCCGCCCTGCTCGCGACCCTGGCCGCCTGCCAGGGACAGGAATCCGCCCCCCCGCCACCGCCGGCCCCACAGCCCGAAGTCGCGCCCCCCACCCCGCCGCTCCACGAAAGTTTCGACGGGGTGCCGCGCCTCTCGCTCTTTCCGCGCCTGGGCGATTACCGACCGGAAAACGACGATGAGGTCGCCCTGCCCTTCTGGAACACCTACATCGAACATTTGGTCAAGACCTCGGGGCCGACGCTACGCGACCCGGCCACCGGCGACCGCGCCTGGAGTTTTCGCGGCATCCGCGGTATCGACTCGGCGGGGTTCTTTTCGCCCCTGGCCGTCGAGCCGTCCACCAGCTACCGGATCAGCTTTCGCCTCAAGGCCGACTTGCCCGAGGGCGCGAGCGCCGGGCTGGGGATTCTCGAATACGACAGGTTTCTCTGGATCGGCGAGCAGTATCCCCAATCCCTCGACGAAAAACACCGCACCGGCGACCATCCCGGCCTGCGCCTGACCGGGAGCCACGACTGGCAGGAGCACGGCTTCACCTTCACCACCGGCCCCGAAACCCGGATGATCCATCTGGTGCTGTTTCGCGAGGGGACGCCGGATCGCGCGCCGGTGAAGGTGGATGATATTCGGGTGGAGAAACTGGACGAGATCGGGGGATAAGGGTCAGCAGGGCGAAGATGTTGGCCCCCGTGGGGGCACCTGCGAATCACTTCAAGATAAGGCCTGATTTTCAACACAGCGCGGGTCAGGATTTCTCCTGACCCGCGCTGTTCTTTTACTGGCCGGGCGCCAAGCGGTGCCAGCCGGTCGTGACACTGGTTTTTTCATGGCAGGTGTTGCGTGCGCGAATGGCCCAGGCGTTGGTCGCCGACGGCCCGAGAACTACCGAGTTGTTGGCAGTCTGCGTCCATTTGGCGACGTTGAGGTCCAGACAGTTGGTAATGAGCAGCGCCGGCAGGCCCGCGGCGTGCGGCGTATGGCACTTGGAGCAGGTGAAGTTGTGCGCCAGAGTGGTCGTGCCGTCGGTGCCGACGGCCGCCATGGTGGTCGCCGTGGTCGTGCCGTTGTACCAGGCGCCGTACTGCCCGCCCCGGTCCGTGCTGCCGATGATGCCGCCATACCAGCCGGTGTTGCGCGGTGGGGATGCGGCAGCATTGCCGTCGGCGGGCTGGTTGTTGAATGCGGTCCGCCAGGGGGCATTGCTCTTGGCGCCGCTGGCGTTGCCGTATTTGTTGTAGTTTACCCCATCCTGATTGGCCATCAGACCCCAGCTTGCCGCGCCGCGCTTGGCGTCGAAGATGTTGCGCCTATTGGCGCCGGTGCCGCCCAGGGTGGAATTGCTGTGGCCGTTGACCATGCCGGTGCGCCACATGCTGGAGCCGGTGTAATAGTCCATGGCGTCCACGTTGCTGCCGTGGCAGAGCACGCAGATGCCGCCCGTTTCCGCCAGGGTGCGGCCGTCGGTCGGCCGGTTGCTGTTCTGGTCGATGAAGTAGCCACCCTTGTTCTGCAGCGGGGCGTTGGGCCAGAGGCGCGGCACGGCGGCGCCAAAGCTTCTGATCGTACCGTTATCATTGCTATGGAAGCGCTGGCCGTGATCCATGCCCGAATAGGCACTTCCGGTGGTCGGATAGGAGTAGCCGGCCAAGGGCGGCATGTCGGGCGCGTAGGGATTGCCCATCCAGGTGCCGCGCAGGAACGGCCGGCCGGTGGCGATTTCCTGATTGCCGTCGGCGTCCAGGGCACGATTCAGGTCGTGCACGTCGTGGCAATAACTGCACCGGATCTGCGCCGGGGTCTCGAGGATCTGGCTGTCCGAGCGAATCACGGCTCCGCCGCCGTCGATATTATTGGCCACGCTCGAGCCCTGAGCCGCGGTCAGGTCGAAATTGACCGAATGGACGGAAGAGATCCGCCGCGACAAGGCGCGATTGTTGCCTGCATCGTGCTGGTAGCCGTCCTTGCGGTACATCCCCTTGCCGGCGGCGGTCACCCATCCCTTGGCGAGGGTCGTCCAGGCGGCGTCGGTGTAGACCCAGCCGTAGTTGTGCGAGCCGACCGATTGTCCGTTGACGTCGGGGATGATGGTGGCGGGGAAGCCGCTGCCGTTGGTATCGGCGTTGTAGCCCCACTCGTTGATGCTGTCGTCGGTGCCGTGACAGTTCCAGCACATGTCGGCTTCCGTCGCGGAGCTGCCGGTCGCCGTGCCGCCGAGATGAATGCCGCCGGTCACGGCGTACTGAATGCCGAGGCGCTCCTGCATGTTGCTGCCCATGACCGGGCTGCTGGTGCCGGTGGCGGCGGTCCAGTTCTCCGGCGGCAGGGGCACCTCGACCCCGCCCTGATGGTAGGGATGGCACATCTTGCACTGGGCGTCCCAGTTGGTGCCGGCGTTAAAGGTCTCGGTCTTCGCCGCCTTAAGGTGCGAGCCGTAGGGGTTGGCCGCGGCGTCGGGCGCGTCGTTGCCGCTGGGGAACACCACCGTCGGACCGATGTAGGAGCCGCCGTCGGAGCGCGGCATGTGGCAGTAATGGCAGGGCAGATGGGCGCTGGAGAACCAGTTGTTGGGTCCGGCGTCGGCGTAGTGGCAGTAGTTGGCGCAGCTGCCGTTGTCGCGGTTGTATGTCATGCCCTGGGGGAAATTGGGTTCGTTGGCGGCCCCGGCCACGCTGATATGCCCGATGTGGGTGCCGGTATTGGCCCCGGCGCCGTGGCAGCTCTCGCAATGGTTGATAAAGCCCTCGACCATGAGAGTGTCGATGCCCGGCGCCGGGTTGCAGTGCTTTTCATGGGCGCCGGTATTCGGCGCGGAATTCACCAGGGCGCCGTTGTCGGTGCCGTTGTTGTGGCAGGTGGTGCAGGTGGCGGGCTGTTCGTTGTTGTTCCAGGGCGGCGTTTCGCGCCCGAAATGGCAGTTGATGTTGCTGCAGGTGCCGTAGCTGCTGTTGGGCGGCAGGCCCGGCGAATCCCAGGTGACGACGCCGCGATAGCTGGGCGTGCCGCCCTTGGCGTGATTGACGACCAGTTCGCTGATATCGACGCGCACCTTGCCGTTGACATGGCCGAGATGGCCGTATTGATTGCCGTGGCACTCGTTGCAGGTCATGCCCCGGCCGACATGGGTGGCGTGGCTGAGCCCCGGCGGAGGCACCGCGGCACTGGTGCCGTGACAGGAGGCGCAGGTCAGGTTGCTGTTCCATTGGGCGTCGGAGCCTCCCAGGGTGGCGCCGTGGCAGTAGATGTTCTGGCAGGTCAGGCTGCCGTCGCCCTGGTACTGAATGAAGGCATGATTCACGTCTTCCTTCTCGTAGGTCACGCCCAGTTGCCCGGTGTAATGGCCTTGCCGCGCCACCTCATCGGGAAGATTGAAGACATCGAAGCTCAGGGAAATGACGCCGTCGGGCATCTTGCCCGGCTCGCGATAGCCATGGTGGCAGTAGTAGCACTCGTATTGGAGCACGTTGACGTGCTTGTAATGGGTACCCGGGGTCAGCGAGCCCGTTGTGGTGGGGGTGAAGGCCAGGCCGGTGGCGACGGACGCGGCATTGAGCTGGCGGGAATCGTCGATGGGCGGATTGCCGTGACAATAGTCGCAGGCGGCGGTAAAGCCGACCTCGTGGCGATGGCAATCGGTGCAGTCACGGTCGTTGAAGTGCTGCAAAGTGGGCTGGCCCGTGGTGTCGTAGCGGTGATATTGAGTCGCCGAATGACACACCTCGCAGGCGCGTGCACTGCCGACGCGACCGGAACCGTTTCCGTCGGGATCATCATTGCCCCAGTCGTCGGAGCCGTCGCGGGCGTCCCTGAAGGTGATGGGCAGATCCTTGAGACCGCTGCCCTCCCAGTTGCTGCCGTCGGGCGTGGAGATGACCTGCTTCATCCATTTGACGTTGGGCGAATTTTTTTCATGGCAGATCAGGCAGTCGAAGTTGCCGTATTTCGAATCGATGCCGCTGTTGGCCTGGGTCTGGCTGGTGCCCCAGCTCCCCCCCCATTTGGAGGAGTTGGTGGTGACGCTGTTGTGGGTGATGGGCGAGACCAGAAAGATCACCGCCTGCACCGGGACCGCCACCGTGCCGTGCGCACCCGGATTGCTGGAAGTGACCTGCAGGGTGATGACGTTGCTCTTCCACTCGGGCATGCCGGCAAGCGCGGTCACGCGGATCTTGGACGTGACGGATTGCCCGCCGCCGAGGGTGAACACCGTGGGCCCCTGAATCACCGAGGGCGCGAACTCGGTGCCGTTGCTTTCCGACTGGATGGCGAGGGTGTAGTCGGTGGTGACGTTGTTGTTGTAGCCGTCGTGGCTCGCCAGGGTGAAGGGAATGTCGATTTGCGCGCCGGAAGCGACGTAGTAGGTCGGGCGCGCGAATATGATCGATGGCGGATTGTAGGTTTCGGTGTTGTCCACCTCGATGTAGTTGTTGGCGATGATGTGCTGGGGAAAACAGTCATTATCCCATCCGGAGACTTCCAGGTTGACCGAATCGGGCTCCAGCCCCGTGCCGTAGGACGAACTGTTCCAGCTGGTCCACTGGTTGGAGGGAATGGCGACCCCCTCGATGCTGATGCGGTCGATCGCCACGTTGCCGGTCTTGCTGAACAGCGCCGTCAGGTCGACGCTGGTGCCGGTCACGCTCTGCCCGGTGCGGATGGTGAGGGTCGAGGGGGTCGGATCGGTGCAGGTGTTGTCGACGGTGAGGGTCTGGGTGGCGCTGATGGTCAGGCCGCAATCGGGATCGATGCCGCTGACCTGCAGACTCACGTCCTCGGGCGTCACGGTGCCGCGCGAGGAGCTGTTCCAGGGGCTCTTGACCGTGGCGCCGTTGATCTTGTAGGTGAACGAACCGACGTTGCCGGTATGTTCGAACAGCCCCGTGAGGCTCACGGTCGAACCGCTGACCGTCTGTCCGGCCGGAATGCTGATGGTCGAGGGCGTATTGTCAGAACAATTGAGATACTGAAAGGGCACCATGACGATGTTGGTGTTGGGCACGGCGGTCGAAAGCGTGGCCGCGCGCATGGCCAGCACGTAATTGCCGCTGGTCCAGTTGGTCGCGGTGATGGTCGGGCTGGTGAAGGCGCTCCAGGTTTCGCTCATGCTCGAGAGATTGGGGCGAAACATGAAATTGTCGAAGGTCGCGACGAGGTCGTTGCTGGTGGAGCGCGAGGTGACGGCCAGACCGACGTTGAGATTGCTCATGGTGATGTTGACGTTGGCGCCGACCTGGATCCAGGTGGGCGTTTCGGTCGTCGAATACCAGGCGGAAAACGTGTTGCCCGCGCGCTTGAGGCGCAGCCATCTGGGGGCCGCCTGCCCGGTGACCGGGGTGACGGTGGCGGTGCCGCCGTCGGTGGTGCGGCGGATGAACATGATGCCGCTGGAGGGTGTTATGACGATGGAGGCGTGGCGGCTGGTGGTGGCGAGGCTCTGGCGGGCCATGATCCCGGCTTTTGCCGAGGTGCTGAGGTTGGTGCCGCTCAGGCCGTTGACCTTGACGTCGATGGTGAAATCGCCGTTGACCCCGGTCTGGTAGAAATAGGTGAAGGAGTCGCCGTTGGTGTTGGCCGTGCGGATATCGGTGCCGCGACCGCGAACGGTGAGGACGCCGTTGCCGTTGGCGCCGGACAGGGCCACCGAGGGCGCCGCCGAGGGCACCGAGCCGCCGATATGCGTGGTCGACCACTTGGCGGCCGGGGTTCCCTCCGTGTTGAAACCGTCACTTTGCGCGCCGAGGACCCGCCAGTGGAGATTGCCGTCGGTTTCGTCGGTGGTGAAGCCGATCTGCGAGGACGAAGCCGCGGCCCCCTTGACCAGGGTCAGGGGACTGCCGTTGACCAGCTGCCCGGTGGGAACGGCCAGGTTGGTCGCCGCCGAGGCGATCCCCGCCGAAAATACCAGAATCCCGAACAACAACAGGGAAACCGCCGCATACCGGCGAGAATCCACCCCAAAAATGGCGCGCATCCGGTTCATACCCATCCTACCCCTTGAAAAAATAAAACTTCTTTATTGCCCAAGCGACGTGGTGGTCACTCCAGCAGGGGTATTCAAGGCCGGTTTCAACCGTTTTCCTGAACCTGATCCTCTGGGTGGCGCACAAAAAAAACTTCGGCACGGCCGATCCGCGGTGAACGACGTGAAACCAAAGTTCCCTTTCTGCTGAAAACCTATCCTTCTTTTATCCGCGACCTTTTGTCAGCATCGCACGGCATGGCGGCGGCATGCCGTACCGATGACCCGAACCCCGGTCGCGCTTCCTGAAGCCGGGGTTCGGATGCCTTGTGAAAATCTAGAGCTTGTTTTGCAAAGTCCAGGCCAGTCCCGAACCGCAAGAGCTAAAACATTCCCTCGCCCTTTCAAGCTGTTGCGCAATGCCCTCGCATTTAAGGCTGCAACCCTCGCGTCCTTATCGCCGAACAAAAAATTGACGCGTCGGCCGCGCATTTGACGCGGGCGGCATCTCGCCTATTTGGGCAGGCGGGTATGGCAGTCGATGCAACTGCGCGTGCCGCTCGACCAGCCGACCGGATCCTTGTCGAGATTGTTGTCCGACAGGAACTTGTTGGTCAGGTGGCAGGACACCAAGCAGGTCGGATTGGCGGGAGTCCCGCCGATCTCGCCAGCGCCGTTGTCGAAGATCCCGGTGTTGTACAGAGTGTCGGGCGACTCGTCGTAGCTCGAGCCGTCGGCGGCCTTGTAACCGTTGACGCGCACCCAGCTCTGCTGCAGCTCGGGAATCTCCGTCCAATCGGGATTGGGCCCAGGCAGATCGGGCACGATGTCGCGCAGCTGCGCCTTGCTTCTGACCTTCTGATTGAAGAACCGCACATCACGGTTGCCGTCGACGTGCTTGCTCTTGTCGGCGATCACCATTTCGCCCTGGGGCGGCGCCGCGCCTGTGTCATGACAGCTGGCGCACTTGGTGTTCTTGTCGTTGTGCCAGACGGTGACGGTCGCGTTGTGGCAGACATGGCAGGTCAGGACCGTGGAGGTCGAGGTCACCCCGTCGGCCAGGCGCCCGCCGTGGCCGCGAATCTCATCCTTGTTGCCATAGGTCAGCCCCCCCGGCACCGGGTCGCTGTCGCGCACCGGCAGAAAGCCCGTCGTACCCGAGTAGACGGCGTCGAAGTGGAACCCGACCTCGTGCTCGTGATGGGCGTTGGTGTCCGGCGAGTTCTTGTGGCAACCCGCGCAGCGATCACCGCTGAAGGTGCCGCCGTTCCAGGCGGGCGAGGCGGCGTAGGTCAGATCGTTGTACTTGCCGTCCGAGTGGCAGTAGCTGGCGGTGCAGGACGTGCCGTTCCAGCCCTGATCCACCAGGGTCCGGTTGCCGTTCATATGGTTGGCCAGGGTCGCGCCGTGGCAGTTGGCGCAGTTGAAATCGTACTCCGCCGCGCTGGAGTTGTTGGCCTTGGCCGTGGTGTAGGCCGTGGCGACGGTCTGCACGTGGGTGGCGTGAGAGCCGGTAGCCGGGCGGTTCGAATGGCACAGATAGCATTCGTCGCCGCTGACCGGCGCGCGATCCCAGGCCGGCGTCTGGACCGCGTTGCCGCGTCCGTCCTGATGACAGACGGTGGTGGTGCAGGTGCCGCTGGTGTCGGCCACGCCGACCTCGACGTTGCCCGAGTAGTTCATCTCCGGCCGTAGGCTGACGCTGCCGTTGAAGTGCGCCGGGGACTGCCAGGCAAGATGGCACTTCGAGCAATCGCTAAGGAAACCGGCGGCGACAATCACGTTGTTGGCCAGGAAGTGCGACAGATGGCCCTCGGCGCTGTTGGTGTGGCAAGAGGCACAGCCTTGGGTGTTGGACGTACCCCAAGTCACGCTTTCATAGGGCGCGCCGCCCTTGCCGTCGTTGTGGCAGCTGTTGGTGCCGCAGCCGCCCTTGGTGCTGGGATAGGTTCCCGTGTAGCTGAGGTTGCGGCTGCCGGCGATGCTGAAGGTGCCGTCGATATGCCCGGCCGCGGGCGCCTGGTTGGCGCTCCAGCTGTCGGCGCTGGTGCCCGTGTGGCAATCGGCGCAGGTGATGCGGCCGGCATTGTAATAGATGGTGTTGTACAGGTGCGCCGCGTGGGTCGCATCGGCCGTCGGCAGATCGGTGATGTGACACATCTCGCAGCGGCTCTGCGCTCCGGCATACCAGGAATAGGCCACGGGCGTGGTTTTGCCGTTGTGGCAGGCCATATTGGCGCAGGTGTTGTTCGCCGGATTGAAGGAAGCGAGTGCATCGTCCGAGCCGTCCCAGAGCTTCTTGGCGAAGCGCCGGCTAACCCCGCCGACGACGGTGGAGAACACCTCGGCTCGCGAATTGGTGATGTGATCGTCGTCGTTCGCGACCGCGGCGTGACAGTACTCGCACAGCTGCTTCTGCTGGGCGTCGCTCACGCCGTTGAGCAGGGCGTTGATGCTGGTCCAGGAAGGATCGAGACGCTCGGCGATCTTGAGCACGTGGGTCTGATGGGCGCCGGCGTCGTTGGCGCCGTGCGCGCGTACGCCGTCGGGCCAGAAGTTCTTGCGGCCGCTTGTCGTGCCGGTGTACCCGCCGCCATGGCAGCCGTAGCAGGTCACTTCGAAGGCCGTTTCCGCCGTGTGTGAATGGCAGTCGAGGCACACCTGGCTGCCGCCATGGAGGGTGTTGTTGGCGGCGCGGTTGAAATGGTTGACCTCGCCGCTGACGTGGCAGACCTGGCAGACGCCGTCGAAATTGCTGTTGGCGTAGCTCGATCTGGCCGTTCTGTCGGCGAATGCCGCCACTGCGTTGCCGTCGATCTCATCGCGCACCATGGCGTCGTAGCCGGCCACCCCGTGGGGATCGTGGCAGACGTTGCAGCGGCCGGCATCGGTGCTGGCATGACCGTCCCCTGTCGTGAAGTGCGCGTTGGCGGCAAAACTGTGGCAGGCGCCGCAGAAGGCGTTGGGATCTTCGGCGGTGTAGCTTTGCCCTTCGACCGGCTTGAGCCGGGTGGTCGCTCCGGCGCCCATGTGCGCGGCGTCAAAACCGGTCGCATGGCAAACCGTGCAGCCCTGCTCGACACCGGTCTTGCCGTGACCGCTGGCATGGTAGGCGGTCTTGGCCGCGGCCTGGCGCACGACGCTGCTGTTGTCGGTGTAGGAGGTCGTGGTGGCACCCGCGTGGCAGGTCACGCAATCGGCGCTGGCGGCATTGCCCCAGGCGGGCTCGGGCTGGCCTGCGTTGACCGCGTGGCAGCTGGTGCACACACCGGCGAGCAGGGTCACCGCGCCGTTGACGTGTCCGGCATGGGTTCCGCCCCCTGCACCCGCCCCGTGGCAGGACGCGCAGCCGATATTGGCGCCCGAGGGACTGACATGCACGGCATGGCTGCCGCTGAGGCTGGTGCCGTCGACGGCATGGCAGCTGCCGCAGGCGCCGCTGGCGAGGTCATCCCAATCCGGGGTGGCGAGATTGCTTTTGCCGTCGGAGTGACAGTACACCGCGCAGGTGCCGTTGGCCTGGTTGTAGGTGCCGGCTCCCAGGGTCGCGCCGCCCAGGTTGTAGCCTTCGGCGAAGGAGATATCCGCCACGCCGTTGACATGGGTGCCGCCCTTGGCTCCGCTGATCAAGGCGGTGGGCCCGCCGGCGGTCGCCGCATGGCAGACGTTGCAGGCGTATTTGGCCAGATGCTTCTGGTGGGCGGCGGAGTTCTTGCCGCTCATGGAGGCGGCGTCGTTGCCGTGGCAGGCGGTGCAGCCGGTAATCGCACCCTTGCCGCCGCCCCAGGACACCGTCACCGCGACGAAATCGCCGGCGACCTTGCTGCCCGAGGCGTTGCGCCGTCCGCCGTTGCTGTGGCAGTAGACGTTGCTGCAAGAACCGGAGCCCGTCGGGTTGTAGGTGGGATTGAGGACGCCGTTGCCCGAGGTGAGGGGCGCGAAGGAATTGCCCGCCAACAGCACATCCTGGAAAGTTCCCTGATTGTGGGTTCCGGCGAAATCGTCGGCATTGTGGCAGACTCCGCAACTGAAGCTGTAGCCGCTGGAAGCCCCGGAATGCGAGCTGTGCGGGGTGAGGTTTTCGGGTTTGTAGAAACCTTGCGCGGAATAATCGCGCAGGGGATCGGCGACATAGGCATACCCGCCAGGCCCGCCTTGGCTGGTATCGGCGGGCGGAAAGCCATGGCAGTCGTTGCAGTTGGCGGCGAAGGAATAGGGCATGCCCGCGCCGTTGTGGCTGTGGCAATCCAGGCAGTTCTCGCCCTCCAGATGCGTGCGGGCGCTGCGCGGCATGCTGGTCAGCTCGCCGTGGCAGCGTTCGCAATAGCCATCGGCAGCGCCGGGTGTGCCGGCCCACTGGGCGGCCACGGTGGAGGTGCCGCCATGCACGCTGGGCAGCGTCGTATAGCGCAGATTGGTGCCCAGGGGCGCCGGATAGGTCGCGGTCTGCGCCTGGTTGCGCAGCACGAAATAATTGACGGCGCCGCCGCCGTTGTAATTGTGCCCGCTGTGGCAGACCAGGCAGCCGACTTCTTCCTCGATGCTGCCGTGGGGTTTGTAGGTATGACAGGCCTGGCAGAGCGTCGATTTGTCCGCGGCATTGGAGCCATCGGCGCGCAGCAGCTTGCCGTCGCCCATTCCCGCCTGACCGGAAGCGACGGGCGTATCCGAGGAGGAATCGGCAAAGTGCACTCCGTGGCAGGACGAGCAACCCACTCCGCCGTTGACCAATTGGATGTCACCGGGCCAGGCTTCAACCTGATCGGCGGGGCGATAGTCATCGGGCGAGGCCGCCGCCACCGCCGCGTAGTCACTGACCATGGGATGGGACAGCAGGCCGCGTTCACTGCTGCCGACCGCCCAGGTCGCATGGCATTCGACGCACAGGGCCTCGGTGCTGCCGGTCCCCAGACGCAGGATCTTGGTGTTGGTCGCGTCGGTGCTATGCGGATCATGACAGCGCTGACAGGTCAGCTTGCCCGTGGAAATGCCGTAGCGGCCGTAAAACACGCGGTTGGTCGGGGCCTTGGCGCCCGCGGCGGCATGGACATCCTTGCCGGCCCACATGTGCGAGGTCTGGGCGCCGGGCATCATGCCGTTGGGATAGCTGCCCATGGCGTTGCTGGCGTCGCCGGGAGCAAAAAGTCCGACCGGCGCCCTGAGGGTGTTGTCGAGCATCAGGGTCAGGGAGGCGCCGTCCTTGTGACACTGCAAGCAGATGTTTGTGGTGCCTTGTCCCAGATCGGTAAAACTGACGCCGATCTTGTGGCAGTTCTTGCAGTCGAAATTATGCACCGCCGTGGCATGAGCCGAAGCCACGCCCACCAAGGCCAGCACCAGGGCCAAAGCCCAATATCGAAACCATCGCTGCATACCATCGCTCCCAGATGCTCGTGCACGAACCAGAAAACGCCGCAATAAAACCGGATGATCCGTGAAAACGCGAAACAGTGAAGCTACCGCCGAAATCCCCTCTGACCTGGGCCTCTCCCCTTGCGCTTGGGCGAATCAGAACGAAACGCAGAACCAAGATCGAAAGAATTTTCTTATTTGTACTTGCTAATGCACAATCCGCGCCCGAATTGACAAGAAGAAAAAATCAACGAGACAGTAGGAACCAACGAGAGAGGGGGGGCCTATCCCGTCATCTGCCCTGCCCTGATCCCAGGGTCAAGGGAGCCGCACGCCAGGGCGCGAATTCCACGATATCCAGAGGGTAGGTCTTGCCCTCGTCCGTGAAAAAGGGTTCATCGCGGCCGTCGTGGATAAAGGAAGGGTTGCCGCGCCCCGCGGTGCGCTCCAGTTCCTCGGTGGCCGCAGCGCCCCACCAGTTGTTTTTCGCGTCCACCGCGCCGGTGAGGGCCACCGGGCGGCGCCCGCCCGCGCCCCGGGTTTTCTCCCAGGCCGAGGACTGCCGGCTCAGGACCAGGGCCATGGCGTTGCCGCTCAGGTCGTTGTCGCGGATCACCGGGTAGGAGGAATGCTCCACCTGCACGCCGATGCGGTTGCCGGTGATGCGGTTGTGGCGAAGACGCGCGTCGGAGCGGCGCGAGAGCAGCACTCCGGTGCCGCCGCCGCTGATCTGGTTGCCGACCAGGATGGGACGCGCCGCGCCTTGCGCCTTGATGGCGATCTCGTTGCCCGTGAACTGGTTGCCGATGATGCCGGGATCGGCGCCGAGCACCAGGACACCGGTGCGGGCGCCGAGCACCGCGCAGTCTTCCATGCGACTTTCACCATCGCGCAGAACAATGCCCTGCCAGTCCTCGCCCTCGAAGCGCGCGCCCCGTGCGTGCAGGCTGCCGAACACCTCCAGGGCGCCGCCGGCAAATTCCACCCGGGTGCCCGGCGCGACGCTCAGCGTTGCGCCCTTTTCCACCCGCACCCCTGCGTCGAAGCGTAAGCTGCCCTGCCAGTGGGTGTCCGTCGCGAGGCTCAGGGCCTGGGCGCTGACCGGAAACAAAAAGGTCAGCAGCAGAAGCACGTATTTCAACAGATTTCTCCTTCCATGAGGCCACCAGCCTGAGTTTCTCCGAAGGACGGCCGATTTTCGAGCGGAACATGCTATTGCGCCGGTGCCAGTCGGTGCCAGCCGGTGGTGGTACTCGCCTTGCGGTGGCAGGTGTTGGCGACGTCGGGGGCCTGGCCGGTCCGATTGGGGCCGGCCAGGCCCCCCGCGGCGCTCCAGTTGGACACATTGGCATCCAGACAGTTGGTGATGAGCAGCGCCGGGAGGCCTGAAGCATGTGGGCTGTGGCACTTGGAGCAGGTAAAATCGTGCGCCCGCCCGCTGGATCCGCCGTGCGTCCCGATGCCCGATTCGCTGTACCAAGTGCCGTACTGGCTTCCTCGGCTGGTGTCGCCCACGGTGCCGCCGTACCAGCCGGTGTTGCGCGGCGGGGAGCCCGCTGCGCGATCCTTGGCGGCCTTGTTCCCGCCGCTGCCTTGATAAAAGTTGGCACGAAACGGCCCGACCTCCCTGGGACGGATGCTGCCGCTCGGCGGATTTTTACCGTATTCACGAATATTCACCCCTTCCTGGGCGGCCATCCACATGCTGGAGGTCTTGCCGCGGCGCGCATCGAAAATGTTGCGCTTATTGGCGCCCGTGCCGCCGAGCACGGCGTTGCTGTGCCCGTTGACCGTACTGGTGCGCCACATGCTGACACCCGTGTAATAATCCAGGTTGTCGACGTTGTCGCCGTGGCACAGGATGCAGATCCCCGCCGTATCCTCCAGGGTGCGACCGGCGGTAGGCCAGCCGCTGTTCTGGTCGATGAAATAACCGCCCTGGTTCTGCTGGGTGTCGACGAACAGGCGCGGCACCGCCTCGCTGAAAGCCATATTGCCGCGGTTGTTGTTATCGCTGCTGAGCGAGGCGAAGCGGTTGCCGCGACTGTGATAGCCGCCGCTTGTCGGATAGCTGTAGCCGGAGATGGGCGGCATATCCGGGCCGTAGGGGTTGCCCATCCAGGACCCACGCAGATAGGGGGGCCCCGAGGCGCTTTCCTGGGTCAAATCGTTGACCAGGGCCCGGTTCAGGTCATGCACGTCGTGGCAGTAGGTGCAGCGGATCTTGTCGCGCGTCTCCAGGGTCTGGGTATTGTCGCGCTTGACGGTCCCGTCGGCATTGATGTTGAGCGCCACGCTCGACCCTTCGGTCTGGCCCAACTCGAAATTGACCGAATGCACCGAGCTGATGCGTTGGCTCAGCACGTAACTCGGCGTGGTCTGGGTGGAATGCTGGTAATAGTCCTTGCGGTACATCCCCTTGCCGCTGGTGTCGACCCAGTAGGGTGTCAGTGTCGTCCACCCCGCATCGCTGTAGAGATGGCCGTAATTGTGGGACGGCCCGCTCCAGGTGTTCTGGCTGTTGGGGAAACCGGGCGCCGTGTCGGTATTGAAGCCCCACTCGTTGATGGTGTCGTCGGTGCCGTGGCAGTTCCAGCACACTTCGGCCTCGCTGGCCGCCCCGCCGAAAGCCTTGAGGTGAATCCCGCCGGTGACCGGATACTGCAGGCCGAGTTTTTCCTGCACGTTGGTGCCGGCCAGCGGGCTGGAAACCCCCGCGGGGGGCGTCCAGTTGTCGGGCGGCAGGGGCACCCTGATGCCCCCCTCGTGATAGGGATGGCAGATCTGGCATTGGGCGTTCCAGTCGGTGCCGCCGCCCAGGGTGTCTCCCTTGGTTTGCTTGAGGTGCGAGCCGAAGCCCGTCCAGAAGGTGCCGTTGCCGTCGCCGTCGCGACCATCGAAGCCGCCGCCCGCGGGATTGACCACGGTGGGGCCGATATAGCCGCCGCCGCTGCCGTCCTCGCGGGGCATGTGACAGTAATGGCAGGGCAACATGGCGCTGGAGCCCCAGTTGTAGGTGGCGTCGGTCTTGTGGCAGGTGTTGGCGCAACTGCCGTCAACACTGTTGTAGACAAATCCGCCGGCGAAATCGGTGGTGAAATCGATGTGGCCGTCGTGATCGCCGGTGTTGGCCCCGGCGCCGTGACAGCTTTCGCATTTGTTGACGAAGGCGCCGATCATGGCGGTGGCGATGCCGTCGGCGGGATCGCAGTGCTCGTCGTGGTTGCCGGTGTTGGGCGCGGCGTTGTTGATGCCGAGAGTGCCCGCCTGCCAGCCGGCTTGCGCCGTGTCACCGTTGTCGCCGGTATTGTTGTGGCAGGTGACGCAGGTCGCGGGCCCGTTGTTCCATACCGGAGTTTCGGTGTTGTAATGACAGGCGATGTTGCTGCAGGTGCCGTAGGTCGCGCTGGGCGCGAGCGTCCCCGAATCCCACACCGTCTGGCCGCGATAGGTGGGGTTGCTGTTGTTGTAGGGCGCTTGGGTGAGCAGACTTAAATCAATATGGACGCTGCCGTTGACATGCCCCCTGACCGTGTCGCCGTCAAAGCCGACCAGGCCGGGATTGTCCTGGGTGGTGTTGCCGACCCCCATGCCGTGGCACACGGTGCAGGCAATGCCCATCTTGCCGACGTGGGTGCTGTGGCTGTAGCCCGGCGGGGTGTTGGTGGCGCTGGTGCCGTGACAGGAGTCGCAGGAGATGTTGCCGTTCCATTGGGGATTGCCGCCGCCCATGTTGTCGGTGCCGCCGTGGCAGTAGATGTTCTCGCAGGACAGGGTCCCCTGTCCGGGCGGCACGATGAAACCTTCGTAGGATACGCCATCCTGGCCGGCGTAATGACCGGCGGTGGCGGCCGGTTCCAGGGACCCGAAAACGTTGAAGGTGTGATTGATGTCGTACTGCCCGTTGAGCAGTTTCGGCATTTCTCCCGGCGCGCGATAGTTGGCATGGCAGTAGGTGCAGGGATACTTGAGCACCAGTACATGCTTGTAGTGGGTGCCGGCGGTGGTGGAACCCGTCGCCCCAGGCAGATTGGCCAGGCCCCAGGGACCGCCGAGGGTGTCGTTGATCGGCGGATTGCCGTGGCAGTTGCTGCAATCGGCGGTAAAGCCCTCGTCATGGCGGTGGCAGTCGAGGCAGTCGCGATCGTTGAAGTGAGCCAGCTCCGCCTGGCCGGTCGTGTCGTAGCGATGATAGAGGGTCGCGGAATGGCAAACCTCGCAGCTGCGCGTCGAGCTGGTGCGGCCGGGCTCGTCCCGGCCCCAGTCCTCCGAGCCGTCCCGGGCGTCGTTGAAGATCACGGTCACCGTGTCGGTGCCGCTTGATTCCCAGTTGCTGCCGTCGGGCGTGGTGATGGTCTCGCGCATCCACTTGACGTTGGGCGCATTCTTTTCATGGCAGGTCAGGCAATCGAAATTACCGTACTTGCTGCCCGCCTCGCTGGTGCCCCATTTGCCGCCCCACTTGCTCGAGCGGGTGGTAATGCTGTTGTGGGTGATGGGCGAGACCAGGAACACCACGCTCTTGGTGGTCGCGTCGACCGCCGCGTGATCGTGGCCGTTGGGGTCGTTGGCAATGGTGGCGCGCACCGTCGTGAAATTTTCCCGCCATTCGGGAACCTCGTTCTTGGCGCCGACGATCAGATTCCAGGTTTTCGATCCGCGCCCGGGAATGCTCTGCGTGCCGCCGGTCAAGGACGATGGATTGAAGTCGGTGAGGTTGCTGTCGCCCACCAGGCTCAGGGTCACGTCCATGGGATCGCAGATCAGCCCGTCGTTGTTGACGACCGTGACCGTGTAGCCCACCTGCTTGCCGGCCGCCACGTACTTGGGGTTATCGTCGAAGAGCACCGTGGGATTGACGCCGGTACAGCGGTTGTCGACATAGATCAGATTGCTCGCCTCGATGACGATATCGGGCTTGTCGGGACAGTCATTGTTGGGGTCGATGCCACTCACCGTCAGGGTCAGGGTCCCGTCCGTGTTCACGGGCACCAGGATGGTGCTGTCCCAGGGGTTGGCGACCGCGACGCCGTTGATCCGGTAGGTGAACGACCCCACGTCGCCGGTTTTGGTAAACAGAGTGTTCAGATCGACGGCACGGCCGCCGGTGCTCTGGCCGGTGGCAATGGTGAGGGTCGAGGGGGTCGAATCCTGGCAGGTGTTGTCGACGGTGATCGTCTGGCTGGCCGAATGGATCGAGCCGCCGCAGTCCGGATCGCTGCCGCGGACCGTCAGGGTCACATCCTGCGTCGAACCGGTGCCGAAGGCGTTGCTGTTCCAGGGATTGTTCACCGCCGTGCCGTTGATCTGATAGGTGAAGCCGCCGACATTGCCGGTGGTGTCGAACAGGCTCGGCAAGCTGACCGAGCCGCCGGAAACCGTCTGGCCGGCCGGGATGCTGATGCTCGAGGGCGTGGCGTCGACGCAGGAGGTGTAGGAGAAGCTGTTGACGGCCAGGTTCCCGCCGGAGCGGATCGCCATGCTCCGCTCTTCCGCCGTGTTGGGGTCGACCCCCCAACCGGCGCCGACGGCATTGAAGGGCGTGGCGATGTCGGTCCAGCCGCTCGCGGCCCCCATCACCGTGTCGGTGAACATGAAGTTGTCGAACTGCGCCTTGTTGTCCTGATTGGCGTCGGCCGAGGTCACCGCCAGGCCGATGATCACCGGGTCGCTCATCACCACCGTGTCGCTGCCCATCTCGGCCCAGGAGGAGCCGTCATTGGAAAAATAGGCCCGGAAGGTGTTTCCCTGGCGGGTGATCCGCACCCACTCGGGGGTAGTTTCGCTGTTGGACGTGGAGGTATTCGCGGAGACCCCCCCCGGCGTGGTGCGGCGGTAGAACCGAGCGCCGGCGCCGTAGGTCATCAGCGCCATGGCATGCTGGCTGTTGAGGGCGAGACTCTGACGCACCATGATGCCGGCCTTGGCGTAGGTCCCGGTGTTTTGGAGATGCCGCACATGCACGTCGATGCTGAAATCGCCGCTGATGCCGCTCTGGTAGAGATAGGTGAAGTAATCGCTGCGGTTCCAGATGTTTTGCCCGCTGCCGGTCAGATGCAGCACTCCGCTGTTGTCGATGTAGGGCGCGGGCGTGGTGTCGCCGCCGACATCGGTCTTAGTCCATTTAGGACCGATGGCGAAGCCGTTGAACCCATCGCTTTGCTTGAGCAGGGGGCGGTAGGTCAGTCCGGTCAGATCAGTGTCGTAAACCAGGTCGTTGCCGTCACTTTTGCTCAGCACCAGATCGATGGTGGAACCGTTGACCTTCTGCCCATCGGGGATCAAGACATACCCCGCGCCAGGCCCGGTCGCGGAAAAATCAAGCGCGGTGTGCCCGGTAGGCACGCCGGCGGTGCTGCCCTCGGAGATGTTGCCCGGCAGGCTGCGATCCGTGCGGATGATGAAGATGGCATCGGTATGCTGGCCGGTTTCGCGCGGCCAGAGATTGAGGGTATGCGCGCCGGGACTGTTGATGGTCACCCGGTTGGTGCCGCTTTGCAGACGCGTGGTCCACTCCCAGCGATTGTCCCCGTTCTGGGTCAGCGCTCCCAGGGGAGTGCCGTCCATTCCCCAGAAGGTCGAGTCGCCGCCGCCGGCGCCGGCCTGGTCGCGGGCGCGCAGCCAGATCTGATAGGTGCCTGCTTCGAGAAAATTGACGGGAAAATCGACGCGGGAGCCGTTCGGCACGGTGCCGGTGCCGCCGCTGGTCGTGTAGAGGTAGCCGCTGCCCTGAAAACCGGTCACGCTGCTCTGGACCTCCCAGGCCCAGGGGCTGGGCGCTCCCATGCTCACATAATCCTCGGCTTCGATGTACGCCCCGCCGGGCGGCACGTCGGGCAGCGCCGCCCAACTTGGCGCCGCGGACACCACAAGGGCCACGGCAACCAATACCGCGAGCCATCCGTGAAGATAAGAAGAAAAATTCCGGCTGTGTTCAGGCGTCATCATCTGGCACCTCGAGTTGTTGTCCCATCGGCCACCCATGACTGCAGACCGAAGGATCGCTTCACGAACTCCTGTTCGCAAAATTGTTGAAATTCCCGCCGGCTGCGCGGACATCCGCCGCGCTCGGCCGACTGCCATAAACCTTCATCGATCCAACCAAGCGGGTCCGACAGACAAAATTCCGGCCATTTGGCCAAAATGTCGGCATTTTCGCGGACGCCTTGCCCGGCGTGCCAACACCCTGAAAACAAATGGAAACATCCTTCCCTGAACCCTTCCGCCGGCGCCCTGATTAAAATTTTTCAAGTCCTGGGCATGACCGGTGCAAAATCCAGTCCTAATGATTTCAAATGTAATACTTTTAATCATTTTTTGGGACAAAATCGTTAAGAAAATTCATGGACTCTGTCGCGGCCTCATGAAAAAACCGCCGCCAACTTCCCTCTTGCCTTCCCCGCGCCGCCGCACTAACATCGCCTCCATCGTCACTTGCGGGGGAGTCCCATGAGTCTGCTCTATACCCTTGATCTCATCGGCACCGCGGCCTTTGCCGCCTCGGGG
>NZ_JAUVWH010000155.1 GCF_030604225.1 Geoalkalibacter sp. | reverse complement strand
TGCACCACGGCGACGATGCCTTCGACGAAGTGCACGTACTGCACATAGGCCTCGACGTAGTCGCGGCCGGCGTCCACGCTCTCGTCGGCTTTCTCGCGCAGTTCGAGGGCATGGACGAAGCGCTCGCGCATGGCCTTGCCAACGTGGGCGGAAATGGTATCGGCCAGAACGTCCACCGAGCCGTTTTCCAGGGCCTGATCGGCTTTCACGATAGGCGCGGGGATGACGCCGGCGGGCTTGAGGCCCGTGTAGGGCGCGCCTTCACCGGCGCGATGCACCCGCACCAGGGTCTCGAAGAAATAGCGGTCGGCCAGCACCTTGGCTTCATCGCCCAGGCCGCGTACCTTGAGGGTGTGGGCGAAGGCGGCGCGTACCTCGTCCTCGTGCTCGGCGCTGACCCATTTAAGCAGCGGCCCGACCTCGCCCTGGTCCAGGGCCAGACGTGCCTCGTTGATCACCGGCCCGTCCAGGGCGTCGCAGTGGGCAAAGGCCATCCGCGGCATCACCAGGGCCAGCACGCACGCCACAACCACCGCCAATTGTCTTCCCGTCATTTTCGCTACGCTCACGATCCAGCTCCTTTTGGATTGGGGGAGGGAAATCGCCCTCCGCATTCAAGGGTTCCCGCGCGCCGCGACTTGCGGCAGGCGTTCTCTTTGCTGGATGAAACGCAGGGGTGAGGGGATTTGTGACAGGATAGGAATTTTTTTTTCGCGCGGGGCAAAAAAAACCGGCTCAGTCGCGCTTCAGGGGCGTCAGCTCGCCGTTGCAGAACTCGCATTCCCTGGCGTCGTAATCGACGATCTTGTGGCAGTGAGGGCAGTAGCGTCGCCCGTAGTAGAGCAGGTTTTTTTCCGCCGGCTTGAGGGCGATGGCGTGGAACATGGCAAAGACGAAGAGCACCGTGCCGTAGAACCACCAGAGCAGGAAGTTGCGCCCCTTGGCCATGGCGACATAAGCGGGAAGCATTCCCAGCAGCAGCAAGACGATGACCCATTCCATGCGACCCAACCTCCGGATTGACGACAGGGTGGCGAATCCCTTTTCGCGGCTTGCAACTATTATAGGCCGATCAGGCCCGGATGCCAGTCGGGACTGCGGCATGGATGCCGCCGCGACTCTTCGCGATCCAGCCGACCCTGGACCTTTTTCCTATTCCCTGTATATTTTGCCGATACATCCCGATGTATACATTTTTCCCATCTATTTTCAACAACTTATTCCCACTCAGCACTTGCCGCCCGCCGACCTTGAGTCCTGGGGGTGTATAAATTCGCTGTTGGGCGGCAATGTCCCCTGATCCGCGCAGGCTCGCCAAAGAACCTTTTTATCCTGTTATTTTTCAGCATCTTACGCGGATTCGGCGCGAAAGGAAAAAACCTGGCACGCCTGATGCTCTATTACCAAGTCAAGAACACTGAAAACCCCCGCGACAGGAGGATGCCATGAAAAAGATGAGTTTGATGACCGCTGCCCTGTTGTCCCTTGCCGGCCAGGCCCTGGCCGCCCCGGCAGGCGAAGCCTCTTCCTCGGGACTGATGACCTGGATGTTCTTCGCCTTCTTCGGCCTGATTCTGGTGACCCAGCTGCTGCCCGGCCTGCTCATGCTGGGTTCGGCCCTCAAGGGTCTGTTCAGCCCGACGGTGAAACAGCTTCGCTGAACCAAGACAAGGTCTTGCTTGAAAAAGCCACCCCATAAAAGGAGGTCCGCCATGAAAGCCAAACTGTTTACCACTCTCGCCCTTCTGCTCAGCCTTGCCTCCCCTGCTCTCGCCGCGGGGACCCGCACGGATCACAGTGGCCTCGTCGTGTGGACGTTTCTCGGCTTCTGCGGCCTGATCGTGGTCGCGCAACTGGTACCCGCCCTGCTGGTCATGCTTGGGGCCGTCAAGGGTATCACCCAGGGCAGCGCGCAGGTCGCCGAGCAACGCGCCAAGCACTAAACCTCGACGCCATAGCGGCGCATAACAATCAAAAATCCCCAGCTTCCGATCGGAGGCTGGGGATTTTTCTTGTTCCCTTGACGTGCATCAAGGCCGGCGCGCGTCCCTTCGGCGAGAATGGGCGCAACTCTCGGCCTGTCAAGGAGACGAAGATGCTCACCGCCACCGAAATCACTCTCAACCTCTGCATCTGGGGACTGCTCGGCGTGGGGCTGTTTTTCGGCCTGCGCGCCGCCCTGCGCCGTCGCCGGCAAGCGCGCCGCGCCACGGACCAATCCCGCCCCTAAGACGCATATGCTTTCTTCATCCACCGTATACTTTGCGCATACATCGCGAAAAACCAGACTTTTTCCAATATTTTCAATCGTTTACACATAAAATTCGGGTTTTTTTGGCGCAACCGGCGGCCCGCGGATGTATGAAAATAATATTTTCCTCCCGCGCGGGCGTAAAGAAGCCAGGCCGAAGACGAAACTTTTTTCTGTTTAATATCAACAATTTAAACAATTTTTGTATTTTTTCCCAAACCTGGCACGCCTGATGCTCTTATATAAAATCAAACACAAGGCGCAGGGGATTTCCCCCACGAACCGATAACCCGCACAAAGGAGGACCGCCATGAAAGCCACCTTATTCGCCGCCATCGCCATGCTGCTCAGTATCGCTTCTCCCGCTTTCGCCGCCGTCGGGCCGCAGGAACACAGCGGCATCCTGGTGTGGGCCTTCATCGGCTTCTTCGGACTCATCGTCGTGGCCCAGCTGGTTCCGGCGGCGCTGGTGCTGATCGGCATCGCCCGCAGCTTCGCCGTCGGTCATCAGCAGATCAACTAACAGCCCTTCAAACCCTGAACCCCCTTTTGGCGAAGGACCTCTCCGAGTCCTTCGCTTTTTTTTGTAGTCGTGACATTGCGCCCCCTCTCCCTTGATGGGAGAGGGCTGGGGTGAGGGTGAAATCCACCTTGGCGCAAGGGGCGGGAGGCCCGTGACGGCCCACCCGCTCCCGCCGAAATCACCCGTAGATCTTGCTTTCCTGCTCGGCCACGCGGATGAAGGTGGTGCGCTTGGTCAGTTCCTTGAGGGCGCCGGCGCCGACGTAGGTGCAGGCCGAGCGCAGGCCGCCGAGAATGTCCTTGACCGTTTCGCCCAAGGGGCCGCGATAGGGCACCTCGACGGTCTTGCCTTCCGAGGAGCGGTATTCGGCCACGCCGCCGGCGTATTTCTCCATGGCGGTGGACGAGCTCATGCCGTAGAACAGCTTGAAGGTCTGTCCGCCGCGCTCCACCAACTCGCCGCCGCTTTCGTCGTGGCCGGCGAACATGCCGCCGAGCATGACGAAATCCGCCCCGCCGCCGAAGGCCTTGGCCACATCGCCGGCGCAGGCGCAGCCGCCGTCGGAGATGATGCGCCCGCCCAGGCCGTGGGCGGCGTCGGCGCATTCGATCACCGCCGAGAGCTGCGGGTAGCCGACGCCGGTCTTGACGCGCGTGGTGCACACCGAGCCGGGGCCGATGCCGACCTTGACGATATCGGCGCCCGAGAGCAGCAGTTCCTCGACCATTTCGCCGGTCACCACGTTGCCGGCGACGATGGTCTTGTCGGGCCAGGTGTCGCGCACCTTCTGCACGAACTCGACAAAGGCCTCGGCATAGCCGTTGGCCACGTCGATGCAGATGAATTGCAAGCCCGGCGCCAGCTTGAGGATTTCGCCCATGCGCGCGTAGTCCTCGTCGGCGGTGCCGGTGCTGACCATGATGCGCTCGAAAATCCCGTCGTCGTGCCTGGCGAGAAAGGCGTCCCAGGCCCTGAGGCTGTAATGCTTGTGGATGGCGGTGAGCATGCCGTGGCGGGCCAGCACGGCGGCGGCCTCGAAGGTGCCGACGGTGTCCATGTTGGCGGCGATGACCGGCACGCCGGTCCACTGGCGCCCGCTGTGCATGAAGGTGAAGGTGCGCTCCAGGGCGACCTGGGCGCGGCTTTTGAGGGTCGAGCGCTTGGGGCGGATGAGCACGTCCTTGAACCCCAGCTTGAGATCGGCTTCAATGCGCATGGCGGAACTCCTTGGCGAGATCGGGTGATTTGGCGCGGGCCGTGGACGCGGTGGATTTCAGCGTCTATGATAGAAAATATCCGATGTGCCTTTTCCCTGAATCGAGGCCCATGAAACCTGCCCTCAAATACTGGATCTTTCTTCTGGCCATCGTCAACCTGATCTTCGGGGTGATCATGGCCAGCGTCATCGGTTCCTGGTTCAACCTCTCGGACTTCGAGCGCGACTTCGTGCACGACATCGCCGGCAAGATCCTGCCCTTTCCGGTGCTCGGCGCCTTTGTCCTGGTGGGCGCCATCGGCGCGCTGGTGAGCTTGCTGTTCAAGTACTACATCATTCCCATTCTGCAACTGGCCGAGGAAACCCAGCTCATCACCAAGGCCAACCCGGAGCACCGCATCGCGCCGCGGGGAGCCCGCGAGCTGGTGTATCTGACCGAGGTGATCAACGCCTCGGCCGAGGCCTTCGCCCAGCTCAAGACCGAGGTCGAGGAGAAGATCAGCGCCGCGCGGGCCGACCTCGACGAAGAGCGCCGCCGCCTGGCCGCGCTCATGTCGGAACTGCCGGCGGGGGTGCTGGTGTGCAACCGCGATGGGCAGATCCTGCTCTACAACGATCAGGCGCACAAGCTGTTGCAGGGCCCGAGGACGCGGGAGCAGGACGGTGAGGCGGTGGGCGGGCTGGTGGGCCTGGGGCGCTCGGTCTTCGGCGTGCTCAACCGCGACCCCATCGTCCACGCCCTGGAACTGTTGCAGGGCGCCCTGGATCAGGGACAAGTGCTGTCGAGCTCGGCCTTCATGATGACGCTGGAAACGGGACGCTGCCTGCGCGTCAACATGGCGCCGGTGCTCGCCGGCCGTTCGGAGGGTCGCGAAATTTCAGGGTTCGTCCTGACCCTGGAGGACATCTCCGGCCAGATCGCCGCGGATACGCGCCGCGACATGCTCATTCAGGCCCTGACCGACAATGTGCAGCTGGCCCTGGGCGAAATCCGCCGCGCGATCACCACCATCCTCGGCGACCCGCAACTCCATCCCGAGCAGTTGAAGGAAAACCGCGTCACCATCGACCGCGCCTCGCGCGAACTGCAACAGCAGCTGGCCGAGGCGCGGGAGAACTACGCCCGCCACCTGCACGACCTGAGCAAGGTGGAATATGTGCTGGCGGAGAACCTTCTCGACATCCTGCGGAAAAACATCGGCGAACGCTTCGGCATCGCCGTGCGAGGGGATGCGCCGCGCGGGCTCTGGCTGCGGCTCGACAGCTATTCCCTGGTCCAGGCGGTGTCGCACCTGGCGGGTCTGCTGCGCAGCCACAATAACCTGGGCGCGTTTGGCATCCACATCGCGGATCGGGGCGCCGGCCGGGCGCTCATGACCATCGGCTGGCCCGAAGCCTGCCTCGACCACGGCTTCATCCGCGACTGGGTCCGCTCGCCCCTGGTGACCGACGCCCAGGGCAAGCTGCTGAGCTTCAGCGACGTGGTGCGGCGCCACGGCGGCGAACTGGAGATCGAGGCGACGGCCGCGCAGGCCTGCCATGAGGTGCGCATCGACCTGCCCGCGGACCCTCGGGCCGGCAGTCGGATGTCGGCGTCCACGCCACGCTCCCGCCCGGTCTATTATGAATTCGACCTGTTCCGGCAGCGCGGCCCGCAGGATCTGGGACGCCAACCCCTGCGCAAGCTGACCTATGTGGTGTTCGATACCGAAACCACCGGCCTGCGGCCCGCCGAAGGCGACGAAATCATCCAGATCGGCGCGGTGCGGGTAGTCAACGGACGCATCCTCGCGGGCGAAACCATCGATCAGCTCATCGACCCACGCCGCCCGGTGCCGCCCGATTCGGTGAAAATCCACGGCATCGACCCCAAGTTGCTCCACGGCCAGCCCACCATCGAGCAGATCCTGCCCCTTTTTCACCGCTTCGCCGAGGGCGCGGTGCTGGTGGCGCACAACGCGGCCTTCGACATGCGCTTTCTCCAGCTCAAGGAGCGCCAGAGCGGGGTGCGCTTCGCCAACCCGGTGCTCGACACCCTGCTGCTCAGCTCCGTGATCCACGCCCATCAGGAGAGCCATTCCCTCGACCAGGTCGCGCGCCTGCTCAATCTCACCATCGTCGGCCGCCACACCGCCCTGGGCGATGCCCTGGTCACCGCCGAAGTGCTGCTCAAGCTCATCCCCCTGCTCGAAGCGCGCGGCATCCACACCCTGGAGGACGCCTTCGAGGCCTGCATCAAGTCACCCTATGCCAAGCTCAGTTTTTGAGGCTGTCCTTTGTCCTTAACCTCCCCCCCCTTTGAAAAAAGGGGGATTGAGGGGGATTTTCTTCTGCTAGAGGCGCGTTTCGCTAAGCACGGCGAAGGGATTGGCGCTGTAGGCGCGAAAAATCGTGCGGCCGTCGTAGGAGAGCAGGGTCGCCAAGCGATCGCGGTTGACCGGGTGCGTCACTTGGGACAGGGCCG
>NZ_JAUVWH010000058.1 GCF_030604225.1 Geoalkalibacter sp. | reverse complement strand
GCAGTAGATGCGGCGGGTATATGGGAGGAAGGTCACGCGCATTACCCTGGGAGATCTGTCGATCTGCCTCGTGCTACCGGCGTCGAGAGGCGTCGGGACGGGTCGGCAGAAGTCAGCCGAGGCCATAGTAGCCGGAAATTGACCACCCTGGCGAAGGGCCGAACACGAGGCGTCGGACGGGAGACTTGAATTTCGATGACGACAGAGAGGCGCAGAAGTGTCGATTGAGAGATCGACAGCCACCCCGGAGGGTAGCGGCCGGAAGCCGCAAGAGGATGGGGGAGGTGCGTCAAACGTCACGGCATGCAGAGAATCCTCCCGGACGAAAGCGCAGCCGCGGTTGATGGAAATGGTCATCAGCCGCAGCAACATGATGGCGGCCTATGGCCGAGTGGCGTCCAATAAGGGTGCCCCCGGCGTCGACGGGATCAGCGTCGGCGAGCTGAAGAGTCATCTTCGGCAGAATTGGCCGTCCATCAAAGAAGATCTGCTGGACGGCTCCTATTGTCCAGGGCCGGTGAGGAAAGTAGAAATCCCCAAACCGGACGGCGGCGTGCGCACCTTGGGAATTCCCACGGTGCAGGACCGACTCATCCAGCAGGCGCTGCATCAGGTACTTCAACCGTTGTTCGATCCGGACTTCTCCGAAAACTCCTACGGGTTCCGGCCTGGCCGGAGCACTCACCAGGCCGTACAGACCGCTCGAAAGTTTGTGGCCGAAGGGCGGCGGTGGGTGGTCGACATCGACCTGGAGAAGTTCTTCGACCGCGTCAACCACGACATCCTCATGTCGCTGGTCGCCCGTAAGGTCAAAGACAAGCAGGTATTGGTGCTCATCCGCCGGTATCTGCAGGCCGGAGTGCTCGAAGGTGGGCTTGTATCGCCTAGGGCTGAGGGAACGCCGCAAGGCGGCCCTCTCTCTCCTCTGTTGTCGAACATCCTGCTCGACGAGTTGGACAAGGAACTGGAGAAGCGCGGTCACCGTTTCGTCCGATACGCCGACGACTGCAATTTGTATGTGCAGAGCCGGCGAAGCGGCGAGCGGGTCATGGCCTCGCTCACCCGGTTTCTGGAAAAGCGGCTGAAGCTCAAGGTCAATGTCGCCAAAAGCGCCGTTGACCGTCCCTGGCAAAGAACCTTTCTGGGATACAGCATGACCTTTCACAAGAAGCCGCGCCTCAAAGTGGCGGACTCCTCCGTGAAGCGGCTCAAGGCCAATCTCAGGCAGGTCTTTCGGCGGGGAAGGGGACGCAGCCTTAAGAAAGTCATCGAAGAGTCCACCCCGAAGCTCCGGGGCTGGATCGCCTACTTCCGACTCGCGGAGGTCAAAGGGATCTTCGAGGAACTTGACGGCTGGATCAGGCGGAAGCTGCGCTGCATTCTGTGGCGGCAGTGGAAGCGCTCCTTCACCCGGGCCAAGAACCTGATGCGACGGGGATTGCCGGAGCAGCGGGCCTGGAAGTCGGCCCAAAACGGGCGAGGCCCCTGGTACAACTCAAGAGCCTCGCACATGAATGATGCTTTTCGGAAATCCTTCTTCGACAACCTGGGTCTGGTCTCGTTAGTCGACCGGCTCAGGCGCTTTCAGCACGCCTTGTGAACCGCCGTGTACGGAACCGTACGCACGGTGGTGTGGGAGGACGGCGGGGGTGACCCCGCCTCCTACCCGATTGCAGTCCGCGTCGCGGCGAATTACTCGACCACCACCTGGGCGTCCTCGATGATTACCTCATAAACCTGGCCGTGGGCGATGTCCTTGTCGGTGCCGAGCACGCCGCTCACAACCACGGTGTCGCCCACCTGGGCCATGGCCAGGGTGGTGACGGTGATGTCGCCCTTGCCGTCGTTGTCCGTGCCGTCCTGCAGGTGAATCCAGTTCTTGCCCATGATCTGCGGGCTGAATCGCACCACCTTGCCGCGCACCTGGACTTCCTTGCCCGAGAGGTCGGCTTTCTGGGCATAGATCTGGCCCACGGTCTGGCCGCCTTCAACGGGGGTCAGGCCGGTGAAATCGATTTCGGCGCTCTTGGGGCCGCCGACTTCAGGATGGCCGCCGGGCATCTCCATGCCGGGCATCTGCATTCCCGGCATCATGCCGGGGGCGCCGGCCGCGGCCTGGCTTTCGCCGCCGACCATGATGCCGGGGACGAAAAGAATCATGTCGAAGGTGCGGTCCAGGGAGTTGCTGCGATACTCATGCATTTCCTGGCCGGGAGCCAGGACCACGGTGTCGCCGACTTTGACCTGGGTTTCGGGGCCGGCGGCCCACACCAGCTTGGAGCCGGTATCCACCTGCACGTAGGTGTAGCCGGCGGTGTTCATGGTTTCCACGACGGTGCCGGAGATGCTTTGCGCGGCGGGGGGATGGCCCGCGGGCATCCCCGCCGGCATGCCCGCGCCGGGCATGGCTTGGGGTGCGGCGGCCGGCTTGGGGGCTTCGTCCTTGCAGGCGGTAAGCAGGGCAGCGGCGGTGACGCCGGCAAGCATGAGGGTCAGGGTCTTTTTCACAGGTCTTTCCTCCAGGGGTCGAAAAGGGTCGTTTGTCGCGCTTTCTCAGCGCAGTCAAATGGGGATGCTAGCACAAAGAACCCGTGAAGCTCAAGCATTTCCCTGGCGATTTTGTCCCTCCGCAGGCGCGGGCCGGCGTCCGTAGAGCCGCGTCAGCTCAGCCAGGCGTTGCCCGATGTCCGTCGTCAACTGCTCGGAGGTGAAGCGCCAGTCCCAGTTGCCGGTGCCCAGGCCCGGGCGGTTCATGCGCGCCTCGCTGCCGAGGCCGAGAATGTCCTGCAGGGGCAGAACGCACCAATCGGCGACGCTCGCCAAGGCTGCGCGCATGAGATCCCAGGGCATGTCGCGCAGGCCGTGGCCCAGGTAGGCGCGCACCTGGTCCTTGTGTTTCTTGTCGAGGTGGTGCCACCAGCCCAGGGTGGTGTCGTTGTCGTGGGTGCCGGTGTAGACCAGGCCGTTGGGCCGGATGTTGTGGGGCAGGTAGGGATTGGATGGACCGCCGTCGAAGGCGAACTGCAGAATCTTCATGCCGGGAAAGCCGAAGCCGTCGCGCAGCGCCTCGACCTCGGGGGTGATGACGCCCAGGTCCTCGGCGACGATGGCCACCTCGCCCAGGGTTCGCCGTACCGCCTGAAAGAAGCTTGCGCCGGGGCCGGGCCGCCATTCGCCCTTGACCGCCGTTTCTTCCTCGGCGGGAATCGCCCAGTAGCCTTCGAAGCCGCGGAAATGATCGATGCGCACCGCGTCGGTCTGCGCCAGGTTCCAGCGGAAGCGGGCCATCCACCAGGAGTAGTCCTGCTCGGCCATGCGCTCCCAGCGGTACAGGGGATTGCCCCAACGCTGGCCGGTGGCGCTGAAATAGTCGGGCGGCACGCCGGCGACGATCAGCGGGTCGCCTTCCTCGTCGAGGTGAAACAGGGGCTGGTTGGCCCAGACGTCCACCGAATCAAAGGAGACGAAGATGGGAATGTCGCCGAGGATCTGGACGCCGCGGGCATTGGCGTAATCCTTGAGGGCGAACCACTGGGTGAAAAAGACGAATTCCGTGTATTTGCGCCAGTGGAGCTCCGCTGCCAGTTCCTCCGCCGCCTGGGTCAGGGCCTGGGGATCGCGGTGGCGCAAATCGGCGGGCCAGAGATTCCAGGGGCGATGCCGGTAGCGCTCGCGCAGGGCGCGAAACAGGACATAGTCATGCAGCCAGTAGCCTTGCAGGGCGCAGAAGTCGTCAAAGGCCTGGCGGCGCTCGGCGCTCGCGTGGCGCTGGAAATTTTGCGCCGCGCGTTGCAGCAGATGCTCTTTTTCCCCGTGAACCCGACCGAAATCCACGCGCCGCGGATCCCGCCCGCTCTCGTCGGGGAGATCGCCGGTCCGAAGGTCGCCCCAGGTCGCCAGCTGCGACAGGGACACCAGCAAAGGATTGCCGGCGAAGGCCGAGAAGGCGCTGTAAGGCGAATCGCCGTAGCCCGTCGGGCCGAGGGGCAGAATCTGCCAGACGCTTTGCCCGGTTTCGACGAGAAAATCGACGAAGGCCCGCGCCTCGACGCCCAGGGAGCCGATGCCGCCGGGACCGGGAAGGGAGGTGGGGTGGAGCAGGATGCCGCTGGCGCGGGTGAGTTTCATGGTAAAGCCTCCGCGAGATCGTGGGCGGTTTTTGGGGATGATCCGTCGGCCGGGCGCCGCTCAGTTCCGGGGGCTGTAATGGCGCTTGAGCCAGGTGGAGAGGCCGTCGAGGCCCGGAAACAACACCCGCTCGGTGATGTTGGCCTGATCGAGCTTGTCGCGGATTTCCCACTTGAGTTCCGCCGGAATGATGATGCGCCGCCAGAGGTCGGGCTGATTCTCCAGCCAAGTGTCGAGGATGGACGCCGGGCGCGACATGACGGAAAAAAAGGCGAACTGGTTGACGATGCGGTCGTCGATGGAGGGCGGCTCGAAAAACACCACGAAGTCGCGGTGGGAGAGTTCCGCCAGTTCCTCGAAGGTGCGCACCGTCTGGGAGAGCATTTCGACGGTGAAGACGTTGGCGCCCTCATCGTTGAGCTTGCGGCGCAGAACCTCGGGGATGCGCTGGTGCGCCTTGAGATAGTTCACCGCCCAGATCACCCCGTCGGTATTGAAGCGCTCGCAATTGGCGGTGGCGAAATGCAGAGCGATGAGCGGCGAGTAGGTCCAGTCGAGCAGGCGCGTGGGCAGTCCGTAGTGCTGGGCGACGGAGAGCCAATGCCAGAGCGAGTCGCGCTCCACCACGCTGCGGTGCGCGTATTTCTTGAAGTTGCGCAGCAGGTGGCGCTCCAGTTGGTCGTAGGCGCCGCCCAGACGCATGAGGGTGGTTTCCAGGCGATAGTCGGCGTCGGAGAGGCCGCGATAGGCATAGCGCGAACGAAAGCGGCCGATTTCGGCGATCCAGGAATCCTCGTACAACTCGTCCTGCAACTGGTTCCAGCTTTGAATGCGAATCTCGTTCATGGGCGGCTTTCCGCAACCTCGGGGTCGGCGGCGGGCGGTTCGGGGCCAAAGGCGCGCAGGGAAAAAATCCACAGGGAGATCAGTCCCCAGCCCAGGCCGACCACCACGCCCAGATCGATGATACCGCGCCAGGGTTGGGGCAGCAGGCGCACCAGCAGGATCAGGACCAGGATCGCGGCGGTCAGGATCAGCGACGCCTTCCGGCGGCGCGGCGTCGCGTGGATGAATCCCATGCAGAACAGCGGGGCGAGCAGCACATGCAGGGGGCGCGGGTGATCGCGCAGATACCGGGCGCGCGCCGCGACCCGTGGGGAAAATGCGCGCTGAAAGCCGCGGTAGCCTTCGGCGTGCGCCATGAAGGCCAGGGTGGCGATCAGAATCAGCCAGTGCAGCGGCCCGAAGGGAAAGGCAAAGGCGTCAAGCCCCAGTTTGCCCAGGCGATACACGGCACTGCCGAGCAGCAATGAAATGGCGCCCAATCCCCAGAGCGCACCCAGCCAGCCAAGCATGGTCAATCCGCCTCTTCTGAAAAGGATGCATGCCGCCCGACGGCGAGCAATCGCCCAAGTCTAACCCAATTGCCGGCAATTTTCCTGAAAGTTTTTACGGGTCGCCTCGGGTGTTGTCGCTTTGGGTTGACAGGGCCGCGGGTCTGTGTTTTTTCTGTGGCACTGCCGCGAACCGAAAAACCCCCGGCGGCGCGAGGAGGTTCTTTTGTCCATCAAGCGCGATTTCAGCTATTCACTGACCTGGAATCTTTTTCTCATCGTCTGCGGTTCCTTCATTCAGGCCGTGGGCTTCAAGGCGATTGCCATTCCCCACGGCTTCGTGCCCAGCGGCTTGTTCGGCCTGGGCGCCCTCATCGCCTACACCACCGGCTGGCTCAATGCAGGCCTTTGGTACCTGCTGTTCAACATTCCCATGTTCGTGCTCGGCTACCTGCTCATCACCCGGCGCTTTCTCGGCTACAGCTTCGTCGCCATGCTGACTATTTCCCTGGCCTTCATGGTGATTGATTTCGAGATCGTCATTCAAAACCAGTTGTACGCTGCCGTCTGCTTCGGGGTGCTGGTGGGGGCGGGCGCGGGCATGGTGCTGCGCTCGCTGGGCTCCAACGGCGGCCTTGACGTGGTGGCGGTGATTCTCAACCAGCGCTACAACATCGGCGTGGGCAAGACCTATTTCGCCTTCAACTTCCTGCTGTTTTCCGCAAGTTTCGCAAGCCTCGACAATGACCTGGTGATCGCCTCGCTGATCGCCGCCTTTGTCGTGTCGGTGTCCGTCGAGTATTGCCTGTCCCTGTTCAACCAGCGCAAGCTCTGCCTCATCATTTCTCATCAAAGCGCCCAGATCGCCGACCAGGTAATGGACAAGCTCAAGGTCGGCGCCACCTTTCTCGAAGGCATGGGGGCCTACAAGAAAGAGCCGCGGCGCGTCCTCATGGTGGTGACCAACAACATCCAGCTCAAGCGGCTGGAGGAAATCGCCTTCACCGCCGACCCCCACGCCCTGTTCATCGTCGAGAATACCTTCAGCGTCATCGGCTCGACCTTTTCCCGGCGCAAGATGTATTGAACCTGTTCCTGTTTGGCCTCTTGACAGACGCGACCCGGGAAGGCAAAATATCACCGTTTTGGTCTCGAATTGCTCACCCGGAAAGGAGAACAAACCATGGCTGTCTGGCAATGTGAAAAATGTAAAACCGAACGTGAAGGGCGCTGCAAGCCGAAAAAATGCGCCAAGTGCAACGAGCAGACGGTGTTCGTCAAGAAAGGCTGATGCCCGCGGCGGATCAGCGGTTGACCCCCGGGGGTCGTCCGCAGTAAAATTCATCTTTCAACCTGGCGGGCCGGTTTTCCGGCCCGTCGTTTTGTCTGCGCGCCACCTTCAAGGATGTCTGCTTCGTGAAAAAGCACAATCAGAACGAGATCGACCGCCGCCGTACCTTCGGCATCATCAGCCACCCCGATGCCGGCAAGACCACCCTCACCGAAAAACTGCTGCTGTTCGGCGGCGCCATTCAGATGGCCGGCGCGGTCAAGGCGCGCAAGGCCTCGCGCCACGCCACCAGCGACTGGATGGCGGTGGAGCAGGAGCGCGGCATCTCCGTGACCAGTTCGGTGATGAAATTCAATTACCGGGATTTCGAGATCAATCTCCTCGACACCCCCGGCCACCAGGATTTCTCCGAGGATACCTACCGGGTGCTCACCGCCGTCGACAGCGCGGTGATGGTCATCGACAGCGCCAAGGGCGTCGAAACCCAGACGCGCAAGCTCATGGAGGTGTGCCGCATGCGCAACACCCCCATTCTCACCTTCATCAACAAGCTCGACCGCGAGGGCAAGGAGCCCCTGGAACTGCTGGCGGACATCGAGGAGACCTTGCAGATCGAGTGCGCGCCCCTCACCTGGCCCATCGGCATGGGCAAGCGCTTCAAGGGCACTTACAATCTCTACAAAAAAGAACTGAACCTGTTCACGCCGGGCCGGGAGCGGGTCGGTGACGATGGGGTGACCATCCGCGACCTCAACGATCCCCTCCTCGACGAACTGCTCGGCGACCAGGCCGAGGAGCTGCGCACCGACATCGAACTGCTCGAAGGCGCGGCCAATCCCTTTGAGCTCAAGGAATATCTCAAGGGCAACCAGACGCCGGTGTTCTTCGGCAGCGCGGTGAACAACTTCGGCGTGCGCGAAATGCTCGATGCCTTCGTCGAGGTGGCACCCTCGCCCGGGGCGCGCGCCACGGAAACCCGCGAGGTGTCGCCCTACGAGGAGGGATTCAGCGGCTTTGTCTTCAAGATTCAAGCGAACATGGACCCCGCGCATCGCGACCGCATCGCCTTTCTGCGCATCTGCTCGGGGAAGTTCACGCGCGGCATGAAGGTGCGCCACCATCGCATCGGCAAGGACGTCAACCTGTCCAACGCGACGATTTTCATGGCCCAGGACCGCACCAACGTCGAGGAGGCCTATCCCGGCGACATCATCGGCATTCACAACCACGGCACCATCAAGGTAGGCGACACCTTCACCGACAGGGAACCCCTCAAGTTCACCGGCATTCCCAGCTTCGCGCCTGAACACTTTCGCCGCGTGCGTCTAAAGAACCCCCTCAAGGCCAAGCAGCTGCAAAAGGGCCTGCTGCAGCTCTCCGAGGAAGGGGCGGTGCAGGTGTTTCGGCCGCTGTTCGGCAGCGACTACATTCTGGGCGCCGTCGGCGTGCTCCAGTTCGACGTGACCATGGCCAGGCTCAAGGATGAATACGGGGTCGATGCGATCTACGAGGGCGTGGATTACGCCACCGCGCGCTGGGTGTCCTGCGGTGACCGGAAAAAACTCGAGGACTTCGAGAAAAAGAACCAGACCAATCTGGCCTGGGATGCCGAGGAAAACCTCACCTATCTGGCGTCGAGCGAATGGCGTCTCAACTATGTCGCCGAGCAATGGCCCGGCGTGCAGTTTCTCAAAACCCGCGAACATGCTTAGGGATCAAGGCGCTAGGCCTCACGGGGCCTAGCGCCTTGATCCTGGTCATTTGTCATTTGTCCCTGGTCATTTGTTCTTCCACCGGCAGGCTGATGTAGAAGGTGCTGCCGATTCCCACCTCGCTCTCCACCCAAACTTTCCCGCCGTGGGCGCGGATGATCTCGCGCACCAGGCTCAGGCCCAGGCCGATGCCGCCGGTGATGTGCCGCGCATTGTCGTCGACGCGAAAAAAGCGCTCGAATATCCGCTCCCGGTCCTGGGCGGGGATGCCCAGTCCCTGATCGCGCACGCAGATGACGATCTGGCCGGCTTGTGCCTTGGCGCCGAGGAAAATCTCGCCGCCGGCGGGCGAATATTTGATGGCATTGGACAACAGGTTTTTCAGCACCTGCATGAGGCGCTTGGCGTCGCCGCGAATTTTGGGCAGATCCAGGGGGCAGTCGAAACGGACCAGGTGTTTCTTCGAGGCGACGCGGTACAGCTGTGCCGCCTCGCTGAGCAGCAGGCAGGGATCCATGGGTTCGAACTGATAGGATTCGACCTCGGCGCGCAGGCGTTGCAGGTCGAGGAAATTGCTGATGAGCTCGTTGAGGCGCTCGGTCTCGCGGTGCACGGTGCCCAGAAAGTCGATTTGCTGCTCGCGATCCACGGGATTTTCCAGCATGAATTCCACAAAGCCGAGCATGGCGGTGAGTGGAGTGCGCATTTCGTGGCTCACCGTGGAAATCATCTCGTCCTTCATCTGCTCCATGCGCTTTTGCTCGGTGAAATCCTGGGCGATCAGGACGCCGCCCCAGAGCGTGCCGTCGTCCTCGAAAAGCGGATAGCTCGCCACGTAGAACCAGCGATCGGGCGTTACCTGGTGCAATTCGCCGCATTGCGCCTGCTTTTCATGCAGCATGCGGCAGAAGGGGCACAGGGCGGGCGGATTGTCCAGGCCGAACAGGACGCGGCAGCCCTCCTCGGCGGATTTCTCCGGTGCCAGGCCGCGCAGAACTCTCAGGGTGGCCTGGTTCATCTTGCGCACCTGTCCCTGGGTGTCCAGGATGACCACGGCATCGGTGATCGCCTCGAAGGTTCGCTCCCATTCATGTTCGCTGCGGCGCAGATCGGCTTCGGCGCGTTTTCGTTCGTTGATTTCCTCCTGCAGATGGTGGTTGAGGGCGTCGAGTTCCTCGGTGTACACCAAAACCCGGCCGGTCATGGGGCGCAGCAGGGCGAGCATGCCGAGGGTGCCGACGGTGGTGAGGACCAGCACCAGCCCGGCCGTCGAGTAAATCTGGCGGCGCACCGGCGCCCGCAGTTCGGCTTCGTCCATGGTGACCAGCAGCGCCCAGCTCACGCCATCCACGGGCGCGTAGGCCACCACCACCGGTTTTTCGCCTGCGTGCGTCGAGGCGCGCAGCACCCCGGATTCTCCCCCGTGCGCTTTTTCAATGGCGGGCCGCAGGGGAGAGTCTGGACTCTTGCCGTTGGCGATTTCCGTTTCCATTTTGCGACTGGGGAAGAAAAAGACGTCGGCATCCGGCGCGAAGCGGGCGAGAAAGCTTTCTCCGGTTTCGCCCAGGCCCGTTGCGTCCCAGAGGATGCGCTGCAGCTTGGTGGTGGAGAAAAGGACCAGGTCATAACCCAACACCGTCTTGCGATCGCGGTCCAGGATCGGCCCGCAAATCGGCAGAGAGAGCTGGCCGGAGATCATCAGTGGGTCAAGGATGCGCACCCCGGCGCCCATGCTGATGAGTGCGGGCAGCAGGTGGTCGGGGATTTGCTCCCCGCTGCGGGCGACAATCCGGCCTTGGGCGTCAAGGCGGGTAATGGCGACCACCTCCTCGGAAATCTCCAAGGCATCGGTGAGGATCGGGCTGGTGAAACGAAAGAGCTCCTCGTGGGTGAGGTTCCCCGCCCGGTAATCCGCCAGTGCCTGACGAATGGCACTGCGCGAATTGATCTGGCGGGTGATCTCGGCCATGCGCGCCAGGTATTCCTCGACGGCCAGAGCCCGGATCTTGGCGGCCTGAACCAGGTCGTTTTCCTCGAAATGCACCAGCCAGGAACAGAAGGGGTAGATGCTGACGGCGGAGATGCTGAGCAGGGCGAGCAGGGTGTAGACAACGGATGACAGGAGGATTTTTTTGCGCAGGCCCTTTATGGCATAATGCGGAGACTTGGGCATGGCGATGACTCCGCCGATTGAAGTGGGAGAGAAACCCGTCATAAGGTGTGTTTAAATGTAGCAGAAGCGGCTGACCGGGCAAGCCCGCGCGGCCTGGGGAAACGTGGGTGGACGTTTTTGGGGGAGGTTGAGCACAAGATGACGCAAGCCAAGGTTGCTCCGGCGCGCCGCCGGGTTCGCCAGGTTCTGCAAGGGGAGGTCACGCCCGGCCCCTTGCTGGTCAAGGGATGGGTGCGCACGGTGCGCGCGGGCAAGGATCTGACCTTTGTCGCCCTCAATGACGGCTCCTGCCTGGCCAGTCTGCAGATCGTCGTGGAGTCGCCCCTGCGCGAGGCCCCAGACTTGGCGCGTCTCGGCACGGGCGCCTGCATCGAAGCCTACGGCGAGCTGGTGGCATCGCCCGCCGCCGGCCAGCAGTGGGAAGTGCGCGCCACGGACCTGCGGGTGCTGGGCGGCGCCGATGCGGACTACCCCCTGCAAAAAAAGCGGCACAGTTTCGAGTTCCTGCGCTCCATCGCCCATCTGCGGCTGCGCTCCAACAGCTTCGGCGCGGTGTTCCGGGTGCGCTCGGCCCTGGCTTACGCCATCCATCGCTTTTTCCAGGAACGGGGCTTTCTCTACGTGCACACCCCCATTATCACCGCCAACGACTGCGAGGGCGCGGGGGAGATGTTTCGCGTCAGTACCCTCGATCCCGCCAACCCGCCGCGAGTTGACGGGGCCATCGACTGGAGCCGGGATTTTTTCGGCGAACGCACCGGACTCACCGTCAGCGGCCAGTTGCAGGGCGAGGCCTTCGCCTGCGCCTTCAGCGACATCTACACCTTCGGCCCGACCTTTCGCGCGGAAAATTCCAACACCAGTCGCCACGCCGCCGAATTCTGGATGATCGAGCCGGAAATGGCCTTTGCCGATCTGGCCGAGGATTGCCGCCTTGCCGGCGAGTTCCTGCAATATCTGTGTCGCTACGCCCTGGAGCAATGCCGCGAGGATTTGGAATTTTTCGCGGAACACATCGAGCCGGGGCTGCTGGAAAAGCTCGCCGCCCTGGCCGAGGCGTGCTTTCAGACCCTCAGTTACACCGATGCCGTCAAGGAATTGCAGGCCAGCGGGCAGCGCTTCGAGTATCCGGTGCGCTGGGGCTGCGACCTGCAATCGGAGCACGAGCGTTTTCTCACCGAGCAGATCGCCAAGGGGCCGTTGTTCGTCGTCGATTATCCCAAGGACATCAAGGCCTTTTACATGCGCCTCAACGATGACGGTAAAACCGTCGCGGCCATGGATTGCCTGGTGCCGCGGGTGGGCGAAATCATCGGTGGTTCGCAGCGCGAGGAGCGTTTGGATGTGCTCGAAGGGCGCATGGCCGACGTCGGCATCGCGCCGGAGAGTCTGAGCTGGTTTCTCGACCTGCGCCGTTGGGGAAGCTGCCCCCACGCGGGTTTCGGCCTGGGCTTCGAGCGCCTGCTCATGTACGTCACCGGCATGGGCAACATCCGCGACGTCATTCCCTTCCCCCGCACCCCCGGCAACGCCAAATTCTAAATAGCAAGGGCCGCGCAACGCGCGGCCCTTGCTATTTCATTCAAATTCCTATTCACCCGGTGTGGGGGTTGCGACCCCATGCTGAACGCTACAACGCGCGAACTAAAACAACTCCGCCCCCTGGGCGCCGGCGCTCTGCAGCATGTGCTCGTCGTAGAGCAGGTGGTTGACGTCGAGGAGGATCTTCACGTCCTGACCCATCTTGCCCATGCCCTGGATGTAGCGGCTCGCGGCGGCGCGGCTGGAGCGCGGCGGCGGCTCGATCTGGTCCTCGGGGATGTCGGCGACTTCGCTCACCTCGTCCACCACCAGGCCGACGGCCGTGCCGTTGACGTTGACCACGATGATGCAGGTGCGGTCATTGTAGTCGCGCGGCGGAAACATGAAGCGCATGCGCACGTCCATCACCGGAATCACCTTGCCGCGCAGATTGATCACACCCTTGACGAATTCGGGCATGTCCGGAACTTCCGTGATTTTCTGGATGCCGATGATTTCGGTGACGTAACGGATTTCAATGCCGTAGTCTTCGTCGGCCAGGTGAAAAGTCAGGTACTTGCCTTTCTGGGTGTCCTCGTCTTCTCCGAGGTGCTCGTTCAGGGCCAGTCGCTCATTGGCTTGCGTCATTGTTCGTCTCCTTGTGCGCATTTTCCGGAGGCGCGCCGGTTTTTGGACAAAGGCCGGCGGATCTCAACCCGTAGGGCATGGTTGTAAGAATGTTTCAATTAAATCAATGTAATTGTTTTGCGGGCAGAGGTCAAGAGAAATTCGCACACCCTTTCTTCGACAAAGGGCGTGCGCGAGTGGCGGGGCAGGAGCCGGTGAGACGCTCCGTCGGAGCAATCAGGGATGGCGTGGAACCTCAGGTTTGGTGCTGCGTGGGCGAAACATGAGAATGCCCTTGATCAGCCCGGCCAGGCCCATGGCCAGGAAGAAAAAACCCCGATAACGCGCGGGCGTTTTTCCCTCGCTGATGAAGATCACGTCCTTGGTGATGTTAAGGCCGGTGGCCTGGGCGAGTTCCAGCAGCTTGGAGCGGTTGCTCTCGGCGACTGTTCCGGTGACCACCATCCCCGTGACCTCGCGCGGCGCGCGAAACGCAGCCGCCTGTTCCTCGCGGAAGCGCTCCTGGGCGAACACATTGTCGAAACCGAAATGGTAGCGATACAGCAGGTCGAGCAACCGGGGGTCGCGGGTTTCCACCAGCACCTGGAAAAGCTCCTCGTCGGGATCGGTCACCAGGGGAATGAGCAGGGCGGTGAACTGCTCGGCCTGCCCCGAGGTCGAAATGGCCGCATCGAGATTCTGGTAGCCGCCGGTGACGTGCAGCCACTCGCGCGGCGCGCCCTCGCGCAGCAGGGTGGCGAGTTCGATGCTCAGGGGCTCGGGGTTGCGCAGGGTCTGGCCGGCGTCCTGGTAACCGAGGAACAGCAGCACCAGGCTGACGACGATCAGGGTAACGCGAAAACGAACCATGGGACGTCTCTTTCGTGGAAAAAGGATGGGCCGCCCCTGGGGGCGGCCCACATCATGCCATCAGGATGTCCTGTCGGACAAGGATTATGCTCCAGCGCCTCAGGCGCGGGCGCTCTCGGCCGCATCTTCCGGCACTTCCACGCGCTTGGTGACCAGGGACACCAGCACCAGGGCGAGGAAGCTCAGGGGAATGGAAATGGCCGCCGGGCTGTTGAAGGAGATGGGCGCGTCGCTGGGCAGCAGGCCGTAGCGCACGTACATGTCGGGCGAGAGCAGGATCAGGCCCAGCGCCGAGACGATGCCCACCAGGATGGAGGCGGCCACGCCCTGGGCGGTGGTGCGCTTCCAGAACAGCAGCATGAGAATCGCCGGGAGGTTGGCGGACGCCGCGATGGCGAAGGCCCAGCCGACCAGGAAGCTCACGTTCATGCCCTCGAAGACGATGCCCAGGTAAATGGCGATGAGACCGACCACCACGGCCGAGATCTTGCCGGCGAGCACCTTGTTCTTGTCCTGCATCTTCATGCCGAAGAAGTTGTCCATCAGGTCGTGAGCCACCGCACCCGAGGCCGCCACGATCAAACCCGACACGGTGCCCAGCACCGTTGCGAAGGCGATGGAGGAGATGATGGCGAAGAGAATGACGCCGAAGGACAACGCAAGCAGCGGCGCCGACATGTTGTTGTCCATGATGTTGATGACGCCGTTGGTCATGGCACCCAGACCCATGAACAGGGTGAGGATGTAGAAGAAGCCGATGGCGGCGATGGCCACCAGGGTCGACTTGCGCGCCGCGGCCTGGCTGGGCACGGTGTAGTAGCGGATCAGGATGTGCGGCAGGGCCGCGGTGCCGCAGAACAGGGCGAGCATCAGGGAGAAAAAGTTGAACTTCTCGGCGCCGGTGGCGTTGTCGACCTTGAACTTCAGGCCGGGACGCAGGATCTGGGTGCCGGGAGTGGGTTTCTGGTAGTAGACGGTGTAAAAGTCGTCACCCATGCGCACATGCTTGGTGCCCCAGAGCACCACGGTGCTGTCCTGTACGGCGCGCAGGAAAGCCAGGGGGCCGATGGCGCCGGTCTGCAGCACGGTCTCGCCGCCCAGGTTGATTTCCTTCATGTGGCCGACGGGAAAGAAGCGGCCTTCGGTGGCGGGCGCGCCGTTGTAGAGGCGGGTGCCGTCGGCGAGAGTTACCTGATAGAGGGTTTCCTCGAGCAGATAGCCGCCCTGGCCGTCGGCCTGCAGGTGCCAGATGCTGTCGATGCCGTCCTTGCTCAGCTTGACCATGCCGGCTTCGGCAAAGGTCGAGTCGCGCCAGTCGGCCGGAACGGCATAGGCGGGATCGCTGAGCTCCAGGCTGCCGTCGGCGGCCACGCTGCCTTGCAGGGTGACGAAGTTGTGGTAGGTCTTGCCGTCGTTTTCCGGCGTGGTGGAAAGGCCGCGGGTCAGAACCGCGATCACCAGGATGGTGGAGAAGATCAGCAGCAAACCGCCCTTGAGGAACTGCACCATGGTGGTGGAGGCCATGCCGGCGGTGGCGACGATGATGGTGACGACGATACCGACGATGATGACCCCGGCGGCGTGGGGCAGGCCGAGCAGCGGGGTGACCAGGGTGCCGGCGCCGACCATCTGCGGGATGAGGTAGAACACCGAGACCACCAGGGTGCTGATGGCGGCCATCAGCTGGATGCTCTTGGAGTTGAATTTGGAGTCGAGGGCGTCGGTGAAGGTGTACTTACCGAGGCGCTTCATGGGCTCGGCGACCAGGAACAGGGCGACCATCCAGCCCGCCAGGTAGCCGACGGAATACATCCACCCGTCGTAGCCGGCGGTGGCGATCATGCCGCAGATGCCGAGGAAGGACGCGGCGGAAAGATAATCACCGGCAAAGGCGATGCCGTTGGTGAACCAGTGGACATTGCCGCCGGCGGCGTAGTAGCCCGAGGACGAGGTGGTGCGGCGCCCGAGGTAAAAAGACAGGCCGAGTACCAGCAGAACGAAAGAACAGAAAAGGCCGATGGCCAACGGTGACTGTGCGTAGATCATTGGTCATCTCCCCCTTATTTGTTCAGCCGATTTTCTGCCTGAGTGCAGAAATGGTTGTAGACCAGCGCCAGCAGGAACGCAAAAATGATGAGCCCCATGCCGTACACGACCGCCATGTTCAGGCCGGCGACCTGAATCTGCATGACTTCGGGGTTGGTGATGTTGACGACCACGAAGATGAAGTAGATGAGGGTGTAGACGACAAACATGCTGATGCCGATCTTGGTCTTGTACCCGGCGGCATTATCCTTGCCGAGCTTGACAGCGGGTCCGTGTCCCATAAAGCGTTGCTCCTTTGGTTGAAATGGAAAACTCTCTCACCTGGTAAACAAAGTACATGGCATGAAACAATTAGAAGTACAGCGATCATAGGCGGTGATCTCCCGAGGGAAAGAGACTCGCCGCCTCAAAAAAATGTAGCCGTGAAGCGTCTGACGCCGGGGTTCACCTCCTTTGCGGAAATGGGTGGCTCGCCGGAAAAGTCGGCGACAATAAACCGATATTTAATTTATTACCAGACATGCGCCTACATAGAGCGCACAAAGAACCACATCTTGGGGGAAAATTCCGTAGACATGATACGCCGTTCTAAAATTGTGTCAACACTAATCTTGGGAAAAAATAAGTGTTTCGCAGGGTGAAACGGCAAGATTGGCAAATAATTCGCAAAAATTTCCATGCCTTATGGAAATCCACAAAAAATTCAAAAAAATGTTTCAACTTCTGGTAAAAAATGATTTTGATGGATGGAAACAGGTTCTGAAATGAGGAAAATCACGGAGAATCGCCCCCGGCGCCGGCTCAGGACGGCGGGGGCGGGCACAACACACAACAAGCGGAAAATCCTTGGTCCGGACGGAAGGAAAAAGCATGATGCGTTACAAGGTGGTTGAAACCAGCACCGTGACCGATGAATCCCTGGAGCGAATCCTCAACGAATGGACGACCCAGGGTTGGGAGTTCGATGCGATCCAGTTCGCCATGCGCGAGGGCAGCCGCCGCCCGGCCATGGCTTTTGTGCTCTTTACGCGCAAGGAGTGTTGAGACTACTCCTTGAACTCCTCTTCATCGCGGAAAAGAATCGTGTGCTTGGGATCGGAGGAAGGGCTGGCACCGCAGCGTTCACAGCACGGCTCCCCAAGGGTTTCTTCCTCGGGTGCCTGGTCGTAGATGAGTTCCTCGGGCTTACCACTGCAATTGCAGAACCAGCGACGGTAGACACTCATAGGAAACCTCCCGGGTCATGGAAAAGCAGCAAACGGCCTTGCTTTTACTATAGCATATCGCGAGGTTGCCTTTGCTCTCAGTACGCGAGTCCCGTCTTTTTCCTGACCTTGCGCAGGGTCGGCGCGCCGGCTTCGCGGGCTTTCTCGGCGCCCCGCGCCAAAATGGCACGCAGGCCGTCGAGATCGGCGAGCAGTTCCTGGCGGCGTTGGGTGAAGGGCGCGAAGAAATCCCGCACCGTCTCGAACAACTCCTGCTTGACCTCGCCGTACCCCATGCCGCCCGCCTCGTAACGCCTGCGTAACGCCTGCTGCTGCTCCTTGTCGAGGAACAGGCGATAGATCTGGAAGACGTTGCACCGATCCGGATCCTTGGGCTCTTCCACGGGCGTCGAGTCGGTGACGATGCGCATGATCTGCTTGCGCAGGGCTTTTTCCTCCTGGAACAGATCGATGGTGTTGCCGTAGCTCTTGCTCATTTTCTGCCCGTCGACGCCGGGCACCGTGGCCACCTCATCGTCGATCTCGGCTTCGGGGATGGTGAAGATCTCACCGTAATGGTTGTTGAACTTGATGGCGATGTCGCGCGCCACTTCCACGTGCTGTTTCTGGTCCTTGCCCACCGGCACCCGGTCGCTCTGGAACAGCAGGATATCGGCGGTCATGAGAACCGGATAGGCGAACAGCCCGTGATTGGCGGCAATGCCCTTGGCAACCTTGTCCTTGTAGCTGTGGCAGCGTTCCAGCAGACCCATGGGCGTGAAGTTGGACAGCGCCCAGGTGAGCTCCTGCACTTCCGGCAAGTCGGACTGCACCCAGAAGGTGCTGCGTTCCGGGTCCATGCCCAAAGCAAGAAAGTTGGCGGCCGCCTCCAGGGTGCCGCGCGCCAGCACTTTGCCATCCGCAACGGAAGTCATGGCGTGGTAGTTGGCGATAAAGCAGAAGAGATCCTCGTTTTCCTGATACTCGATCATCTTCTTCATCATGCCGAAGTAGTTGCCGAGATGCAGGCTGCCCGAAGGCTGAATGCCGCTGAGAATGCGCATGGAATGTAAACCTCTTGCAGGTAGGAATCAGGGCTGGCGCGGCGGCTGGCCGCCGTTCATCATCATGGCGAACTGCACGAGCTGCTGAAGATCGATGCCGCTGTCCTTGATCAGGTTCATGAACACCGGCAGCAGCTGCATGAGAAAGCCGCGGTCCTGCATGACTTCCTTGGACATTTCGGGCAGGGTGGCGAGGAGCAGTTCCTGCTTTTCCTCGCGGCTCAGGGCCAGCACGGCCTGTTTGAGTTCGGCAACGGTCATGGTGATTTAGCTCCTTTAAAAAAAATCCACCGCAGAGTTCGCAGAGAACGCAGAGAAAAATCTGAAATGAAGAGATTCGAGACACGGCTCAGGCCTAGTCTCTGCGTACTTTGCGGTCTCTGCGGTAAAAATGCTTTAAGTCTTTTTCCTCGCCTTGGCTTTTATTTTCACCTTCTCAGGTTCCTCGAAGGCCACGCGGTAGACGTCGTTGTACTCCCGAGCGAAGTGCACCGTCAAGCCTTCTCTCAAGTAATCCGGCAGTTCCTCGTAATCCTTGCGGTTGCCTTCGGGGAAGATCAGGGTGGTGAGACCCGCGCGCCGCGCGGCGATGGTCTTCTCCTTGACGCCGCCGATGGGCAGCACCCGCCCGGTCAGGGTCAGCTCGCCGGTCATGCCGAGCTTGTCAAGCACTGGCTTGC
>NZ_JAUVWH010000050.1 GCF_030604225.1 Geoalkalibacter sp. | reverse complement strand
TGCGCGCCGCATTCGGTGAGTCGATCGAGGCCGCGACCAGTGACGCGGTGATCGCCGCCATCGTCGAGGGGCGCGACTGGCGCCCGAGCACCGCGCCGCAGCGGCAGGCGCTTTAGGAGGAAGGAGGTCCAACCGTGGCAACCCCTACAGCAAAGGCCTACCAGATGGAATTTCAGCCGATCATCCTGAAAAAGCTCTGCGGCGACGCCGATATCTCGCAGGCCGAACTGGCCCGCGCGGTGGCCGACACCCTGGGCCGCGACATCAGCCGTCCCACCCTCAACCTGTGCGTCAATCGCGGCTATGTTCCGATGACGATCCCGGGATTTCGCGAGGCCGTCGAGGCCTTTTTATCGCGCCACTCCGGCGCGTCGCAATGGCTGATCCAGCGCGGCCTGACCGCTGCCGACGTGTGGCGGCCGCTGGATGTCGCGCAGCGCAACGCCTTGCCCGCCGGACACGGCAGCCGCACGCAACGAGGTATGCGCGCCGTCAAGTCCGCATTGATTTCGGGAGATCCCGAGCACATCACCATCACCTGGGAGGTCGCAATGCTGCATCCGGAGACAATGAAGAAATTTAAGTTGTTCAGACACCCTTTCTTAAACGACATCACCAGCGAAAAGGACATTTTTCTTTCCGACGAGCATCGGTATATCGAGTCCGCGATGATGGACGCCGCGCTGCATGGTGGGTTTCTTGCCGTCATTGGAGAAGTGCAGAGCGGCAAAAGCACCATCCGGAAGAAGGTGGTGGAGAACCTCTTGCGCGATGGTGACGTCTCGATCGTCTACCCCCGTAACCACAGGGTCAATATCGGAGAGACGACCCGGTGTCGCATCAACGCCACAAGCCTTTGTGACGCCATCATCCTTGATATCTCGGGTGAAACCCCCAAGGTCAAGACCGAGCACAAGGTGCGCCAGCTGGAGAGACTGTTGATTCAGCGAACCAACCAGGGGTTGAAGCATGTACTGATCATCGAGGAAGCTCACAATCTCACCAAAGTTGCTTTGAAATATCTGAAGCAATTTTACGAGCTCGAAGACGGTTTTCGTAAGTTGATGAGCATCATTTTAATCGGGCAGACAGAATTGCGCGAACTACTCAACGAGCGCGCTTATCCTGAGTTGCGCGAGGTAATCCGCCGCATACAGGTCGCAGAAATCAAGGGACTCAACGGCAATTTGCGTGACTATCTCAAGTTTAAGTTCAACCGAGTCGGGGCACAGATCGACAATATCTTTACGCCGGAGGCTTGCGAGAGCCTTTCTCGCCGGCTCACCTGTAAAGACAACCGCTCCCGGGAGATCTCCAATGCTTATCCTGGGCTGGTCAACAGCTACGTCACCCGCGCGATGAACCTCGCCTGGGAAATGGGAGAAGAGAAGGTGACCGCCGATGTGGTCGAGGCGATCTGAAAAGGAGAAGAGACATGGCGATCGAATGCGGACATTGCAAGGCCGGCCGCCCCTACCTGCGGCCGTTGATCGAGGATCTGGCGGGCGGCATCCGGCTGCAGACGGTGCGCTGCGTGCGCTGCGGCTGGCAAAAAGAGCGGCTGGTGGCGCCCCCGAGGGTGGACAACCCCGACCGGCCGCAGAGCGAGAAGCCGTCGAGCAACTGCGGCCGGCGCCCGACGGGTCACGCCTGCAACATCGAAGGGTGCGAGAAGGGGTACGTTCCCGCGCCCGGCCGCGCGCCCTACTGCCTCAAGCACCGCCAGCGGCTGGAGAAGTGGCTGCGCAGCAGCATGCGCACCCCGCCGCCTTATATCCGCGACGACGGGCGAGTGTATGAAAACCCAGCGCGCCAGTTCACCCGCGGCCCGCGGAGGCAAGCATGTGGGTGACATGGGGGGTGCTGGGGATGGTGGTGCTCATCGGCGCGACGGCGCTGATGTGTCTGGCCAGTGGACCGCCGGGTTATGACGGCGGATTTTTCGACAACCAAGGGAAAGGACAAGGGGAATGACCGGACTGGGATTGATTGAACAACGCGCGCACCTGCTCGCCGAGCGGCGCAACCTGCTCGCCGACCACGTGCGGGTGATGCACGAGGAAATCGACGACATCAAGCGCCGCCACATGGCGGCCATCAAGCACGCCGCCGACGATATGAGCGAAGCGCAGGCCTTGTTGCACGACGCCATCAGCGCGCATCCCGAGATGTTCGTCAAGCCGCGCACCCTGGTCATCGCGGGCATCCGCTGCGGGTACGTCAAGGGCAAGGGCGAGATCGCGTTTGACGACGAGCAGGCCGTGATCCGGCTGATCCGCAAGCACCTGCCCCAGCAGGCCGATCAGCTGATCAAGACCACCGAGCGGCTGCTCAAGACGGGCCTCGGGCAACTGAGCGTGGCGGAGCTGCGCAAAATCGGCTGTGAGTTGCGCGAAGCAGGGGACGAGGTGGTGATTAAGCCGACCGCCACGGACATCGACAAACTCATCGACGCCATTCTGTCTGAGGGCGAGCGCATTCTGGCGGAGGTAGCGTGATGGGACAGGACTATGTGGTTGCAGGGCTGTGCACCAACGAGCGGTGCGAAACGAGCGTGTTCACCGTGCGGCGCAAGAGGGTTCTGGTCGAGGGGCAAGACGGCCAGGTGCGACAAATCAGCCGCCTGGTCTGCCCCATGTGCCGCATGTGGGGCGAGGTGGTGCAGATCGAGGAGGGCGCGGCATGAACGCACGCAACTGCCCGTTCTGCGGGCACAATGATCCCTATTACGACGAGATGGCGATTGACGGCCTCACTGTGTATTACCTGACCTGCCCCGAGTGCGAGTGCGAGGGGCCGACGGGACGGACCACCCAGGAGGCGACCGAGGGATGGAACCGTCGCGCCGCATGAGGGTGGTGATCGGCCGCCGCGTGTTCGAGAGCGTCGAGGATGCGCAGGCGTTTCTGGAACTCCCGGGGTCGGCGGACTCTTCGGATGACGGCCCCGCCGGCCCCGAGGACCGGGGCGAGTGATGCGAAACCGCGACCATTTTGCCGGTGCGGGCAAAATGGTCGCGGTCGCCCGAGGGTGGCGCCTCGGGCCTGATGAGCAGCCGCGGATATGGCAATCGACTGGAGATGGGAAGCGGAAATGAGCCGGGCGCGCCGGCAGCTCGAAGAGGCCAAAAGTCGCTATTTCGGCGAGGGTCTGTCGGCCGCTGACGGCCAGTGCCCCTACCCGCCCACCTCGTTCGCCGCCATTCACTGGCGGCGCGGGGCCGAACAGAGGAGCCAGGGATGAACGCCGCACGCATCGAGCGCAGCCCACGGCTGCAACGGGTCGACCGACTCCTGGACGACGGCCAGTGGCACAGCACCATGGACATCGTGCAGGCCGCCCGGGTCTGCGCGGTCAACAGCATCGTTGCCGAGTTGCGCTACAACGGGCGGCTCATCGACTGCGAACGGCGCGGCGACGTGTGGTGGTACCGCAAGCAGACGCAGGCGCAACTGGCGCTTTTTTAAGGAGATCGCGCATGGGCAAGCAGGTGGAACATCCGAAAAATGCCATTGTGAGCGCACGGCTCGACGGCGGCGAGCAGGAGGATTTCGCGCGCCTGGTGCGCATCTTCGGCAGCCGCTCCGAGGTGGTGCGCATGGGCCTCAAAATGCTGGCTGCCACCGCCGGGATTGATTTCGGCAAGGGCGATTTCCGGAGCGATGACGATGCAGCCGCCTAAGCCGTGCCGCGAAAAAACCGAGGTGTGGAGCCGCGTGGTGGGATTTTTTCGGCCGGTGGCGCAGTGGAATGCGGGCAAGCGCGAGGAGTACCACGAGCGCAAACCGTTCGTGGTGCGGGGGGAGGGAGAGGAATGAACCTGACCTGCCCGAGTTGCTACGCCACCCACGCGCTCGAAGCCTACGTGCAGACCGATGCCCAGCGCGAATTGCTCGCCGCCCTGGTCAAGGCGCCGCCCGAGGTGTTCAGGCCGCTGGTCTCGTACCTGGGGCTGTTTCGCCCGCCCAGCCGCGCGCTGGCACCCGAGCGCGCCCTGCGCCTGGTGGGTGAGGTGCTGGCGCTGTGCGAGTCTTCCGGCTCTCAGGCGCTTGCCGCCGCCCTGGTGGAAACGGTTGAGGCCCTGCGCCGCAAGCGCGAGCAGGGGCAGCTCAAGCCCCTGAAAAACCACAATTACCTCAAGCAGGTCTTGAGCAGCGCGCCCCCCGCGCCGGTCGCCTTCGGCCCGGATCAGGTCGCCGGCACCCCCGCGCCGCGCGGCAAACGCGCACAGGCCATGCAGGTTCTGGCGCAATGGGCTGGGGATGACTGGCTGCGGCGCGAGCTGGCCTCTGGCCTGTGCGCGCTCTTGGCCGACAATCGCCAGGGCGCGCCCGCCGCCGACAGCGTGGTCTACACCGCCGGGCTTTGGGAGACGCTGCTGCGCGAGGCTGGCGTGACCATCGAGGCGGTGGATGCCGCCCGCATCCGGCGCGGTTTCAAGCTTCTGTTGACCGATTTTTCCGGATGGCCCGAAGCGCGTGACCTGCGCGACCGGCTCGGCAAACGGCCCGAGCGGGCGAAGCTCGACGAGCCGCCGCCCTCGCCGGAACAGCGCGAGGCCGCCCGCGCGGCCATGCGCAAGATTCAGCAAGGGCTGTGAGTGCGAAAAGGGGGACACGTGGAACCGATCAGAACCAAGCAGATCCAGATCATCAAGATGGCCGCCAAGCAGTTGGGCCTCGATGACGCCACCTACCGCGATATGCTCTGGGAGCGCTACCGGGTGCGCAGTTGCACCGCGCTCGACCGGCGCCAGGCCGATGATCTGATCGACGATTTTCAGAAGAAAGGGTTCCGCCTGCAAAGCAAGCGCCGCCCTTGGCCGCCGGTGCGCGGCGGCACGCGCGCCCCGCGCGACAAGGGCACACCGCGCGAGGGCAAGGTGGTGGGCCTGGCCAGTCGCGACGAGCTGGAGAAGATCGCCGCCGTGGCCGACCTGATCACCTGGCGTGCCGAGAATGGGCTGGCGCTGTTTCTGGAGAAGCGGCTGGGCATAACAGGCGGCCGGGTGCGCACCGCGCGTGAGGCGTATCTGGCCATTGAGGCGCTAAAAAAGCTCTTTGAAAACGGCATGAAAAAGCAGTACGGCGCCGACTGGTGGCTGCGGCCCTTTGCCGATACGGCCATCAGCGATTATATCGCGCGGCATGCGCCCGCCGAGTTTCAAGAGGCGCTCAAGCTGCGCCGCGATCTGGCGCAGAGAGGAGGCCCGCATGCCTGATGCCGTCGAGCAGCGCCTGCTGCAGATGCTGGCCTCGGCCGAGCTGCCGCGCAAGGCCAGCTACAACCGCGACGAGGTATGCCGCATTCTGCAGATCAGCCACCGCTCGTTTCGGCGCTACACCACCGAGTTTGAGCGAGACCCGCAGACCGGCGACGCCCCGGCCTGGGCGCTCGACAGCTACACCCTGCGCAAGGATCGGCGCGTGACTTTTGACGAGCTCGCCGATTATCTGCGGCGCAACAACACCTATCAGCGCTGCACGGCGGTGGATCCGCGACAGATGTGTTTTTTGGATGAGCTTTAGTGCACAACCGCTTGAGATAACGGGCTTGCGGGCCACGGAGGAAACCATGGGAATTTGCAGAGAATGTGATTTGCCGGCTGACTGCTGTGATTGCGACAGCGGTAGCAAGTCCGCTGTTGATCGATTGGTTAAATTTCGGTCTTCAGATTTCGGGGATTATCTGGACGTGCCACTACCGCCAGGGTGCGACATGGTGCTGATCTGTGTAGACCTGGCGCAGCACACGCCCGTGACGATTTGCCTGCCTCATCAGATGTATCGGGCGAAGCTGGCGATGATCCTCGAAAATAACCCTGGAGCGCGGACGCTGACGATCATGCCCTATCGGAACGCGGACAAGATCGAGATCAAGGCTGAAGAAATTTAACGCTTGAGGTCAGCGGCGGCGTAGGCTGCTGGCCCGGAGACGAACCGGTGAATCCGTCCGGCTGGACCGAATTGTTATGAATTACCCCGCGCTGGCCCGCCAGGGCCATGATGTTTCGGTGCTCTTCGCCCGCGCTGACAGCAATTACAAGGCGCTGGCCGGTGTAGACGTGTGGGACGCCGAAAGGGATGCTCTCCGCTGGGCGGGCGGTTGCCCTGTGGTCGCACACCCGCCCTGCCGGTCATGGGGCAGGTTGCGCCAGTTCGCCAAGCCGAGGCCGGGGGAAAAAGAGCTGGCCCTGTTCGCGGTTGACCAGGTGCGTAAGTGGGGCGGGGTTTTGGAGCACCCGGCAGAAAGCACCCTCTGGGAAGCGGCCGGCCTGCCGAAACCCGGGGAGTTTCCGGACCAATGGGGGGGGCTGACGATCCACGTTGACCAATACCATTTTGGGCACCGGGCGGAAAAGGCGACATGGCTGTATATCGTAGGCTGTACCAGTCTGCCGCCGATCCCCCGCCGGGCAGGGCGCCCGACGCATTGCGTAAGGCCGACGAAAAGTTATCCCCGCCTGCCGTCGATCACGAAGGCCGAGCGGGAACACACCCCGCCAGATTTCGCCGCATGGCTGATCGAGGTAGCGAGGCGCTGTCATGGTTTTGCGCGGGGTGATTCATAACCAGCACTATGCCGCATTGACGGCGACAGATCACCCTCGCCCCACCCCAACCCCGCCCCCCCGGCGGGGTTTTGCTTTTCCGGGGGACAGATGCGGCCATAACGGCGCGATTGTGGCCGCCAAAACTGCCATTCTGCCTGCCATGGAAATGAAGCGATTGGCATACGAGATGGCGCACGCCCTGGAAGAGCGCTGGGTGCGCACGCAGCTCGACAAGGGCACCCTCGATCACCGGCAGGCCTGCCGCGCAGTGTACTGCGAGAGCCTCCACGAGGAGATCCGGCAACTCGAAGATCACATTTGCCTCGATCAGCAGCTTGTGCCCCTGCTTGAGCCCGCCGCCCTGGAGCGCGACGCGCGGCTGAATCTGGAGCGCATGGAGGCGCAGTTGCGGTGGAAGCGCCGACTGTACGCCGAGCTGCACGGCGATGACTTTTGCCATAAAAACCGCACCCGCCTGCGCGATCTATGCGAGGCCATCAACCACCTCGACAGCCTGGTGCGGCGGGCGCGGGCTGTCGGCATTTTTGATCAAGGAGAGTAGCAATGCCCATCACCGGCGGAAGTTGGACCTTTTTCAACGAGTTCAAAAAACAGCTCGGCCTCAAGGCCGTCAGCCTCACCGGCGACACGTTCAAAATGGCGCTGATGCCGAGCACCTGGACGCCGAACATCGACACCCAGGACGATTGGGGCGACATTTCGGCGCAGGAGATCAGCGGCAATGGCTATGCCCAGCAGACCCTCGGCAGCAAGACCTGGACCCGCGACGACGCCGCCGACAAGGTGGTGTGGGGCGCGGCGACGGCGAGCTTCGGCCCTGCCTCGGGCGGTCCGATTGCGGCACGGCGGGCGGTCATCTATGACGACACCACCACGCCGAAATATCTGGTGGCCCATTGCCTGCTGGACGCGACAAACCAGGACGTCTCCGCGCCGGACGGCGTGAGCCTGGAAGTGTCGTTGCCGAGTGGCATTGGGGCGCTGGCCTGATAGATGCCCACCCTGACCCTGCTCACACCCTACACCCAGACCCCGGACGGCGACTGGACCGCCCTCGTAGGGGAGCGCTACGAGTGCGAAGCCTGGGCAACGCACGGTTGCCCGCCCATGCCCGCCTCGCCGGATGCTGTGCTGTGCGAGGTGCGCTGCTCCGATGCTGTGGCCGCACTGATTGCCGCCGATGCCGACCTGTTTGTGCTGGAGGGGCCATGACGACCAAACGAGCCAATGAGCTGCGGGCCTATTTGATCGCTCGCGGGTGTACCTCTCAGCAGGCGGGGCAAGTCATTGCCGGGCTGGTGGGTAAGCAGCCCGCCGAAGTTCGGGCGCTGATCGCCGGGCGTCTCGCCGCTCGCTACTCGCGGAGGGCTGGCTGATGGCGCAGTATTTTGACGATTTCAGTGCCGCCACCGTAGGTAGTCCGCCCCCAGGGTGGACTACCCGCGTAGGAAGTTTGGGTCTAGCGGTTGTTGAGGATGTCGGTGCCGGTAACGGCAAGACATTTCGGATTGGACCAGGCAGCGCGTCGATATCCAATTCGTTCGTAAGCATGGATGCGGTTGACTCCGACCCAAACCGCGCAGATTTCGAGATATTGGTACGGTCGAAGGCGGATGTAAACCATGGCACAGGCCAAAACCTGAGCGGGTGTGCCGGCCGGGCGTTTGTCGCGTCTGGGATGAACGGTTATACGTCTGCTCGATCCTACTCTAATTGGAACTCTGCGACCGTTTCGAGCGTGAGTGCTAATACTCGTACCTCGCTCGGTAGTTACGGACCAGGGTCTACCTCATCCTCGGCATATAGTTTTGCCCGATTTCGTATGCAGGGTGAGACGTTACAGTATAGGGCGTGGCAGGGGACGTTGGAAGACGAGCCGGCCGCTTGGGGCATCGAGGTTACGAATGCAACATTTACTGCGGCTGGATACATAGGTATCTGGCGGAACCTGCTGACCAATAATGTGTATTTCGATTTTGTCGGCGTCGGTACTGGCGGCGACCCTGCTCCGAGTGGGCCGGTGGGGGGCGCTAACACCCAAGTCACAACCTCCCCCGGCACGCTGGGCCTCTCCGGTCCCGCTTCTTCGTCGGCGTTCTCCGGCGCGGTAACATCCGCCCCCGGCGTCGGGGCTCTGACGATCACCCCGCCGGCCGCCGAAATCCTCTTTTCCGGGGCGATCACTTCCGCCCCGGAACCCGGGCTGCTGGATCTGACCGGCCATCCGTCGCAAAGCGCCTTCTCGGGCGCGATCACTTCCGCCACCCTGCCCGGCTCTCTGGCGTTCTCTGGCTTGGCTGGGCAGATCATCGTCAGCGGCGCGGCCACCGTCACCGTGCTGACCGCCGCCGGGGCTTTGAGTTTGACCGGAGCGGCGCCGTCAGCCGCTTATTCCGGCACAATGAGAGCGCAGACACTGCCGGGCCTGCTGGCTTTGGCGGGCGTGGCACCTGGCCTGCTGCACTCGGGCGCGGTCACGGTCGAACTGCTGGCCGGGGAGCTGTCCATCGATGGGCAGGCGGTGGAGACGACCATCGGCGGCGGCATCCGCGTCGAAACCGCCGCCGGTCTGCTGTCGCTGCTGGGGGATGCGCCGTCTGTGGTGATTTCGGGCGGGGTGCGGGTCGAGACACAGCCGGGCCTCCTGGATCTGTCTGGCGCTGCGCCGCTGCTGCTGCACGCGGGGACCATGCAGATCATCTGCAACCCGGGGCAGCTGGAGTTCCTGGGACTCCCGCCGCGCGTCTACACCGGCGAGCAGCTCGGGCGCATAGCGCGCCCCGGGTTCATTTCACTGACCGTTCGCCGCGCCGTGGTGTCGATCACGCCGTTGCGTGGCTATGAGGAGACGCATTGATGATTACCGGAGCCATCTATATCGGCCGTGACAACAGTCTCGACTTTCACCTCACCGAAGACGGCGAGGTGGTGGATCTAGCCCCCGTTTCACGCATGACCCTCGACCTGCGCGGGCGCGGTCTGCCCTCCGTCGCCATCGACAGCGACCAGCAGCCCCAGGCGTTTGACTGGCAGAGCGATGCGACGCGACTCAAGCTCAAGCTGGGTGCGCACGTGAATCAGCCCGGCGAGTATCTAGGCCGCCTGACCGTGTTTTCTCTCGACCACCCCCACGGCCTGGTGTGGACCGAGGCGCTGCCGGTGCCGGTGCGCGCCTGATTCTCCCCTTCCCGTCCACTCTCCGCCAGAAGCGGCCAGAACGGCGCGATATTTCAGCACAATTCCCATAGACTCGCATCTGTGCCACGGGGTAACCCGTCGTCCTTCTCCTGGGGGCGGGGGCCTGACCCGCCCCCGCCGATTTTTCGCACAGAGCGAGGCCATCCATGACTGATCCCGTTTTCGATTTCGCGGTGACCCGCACCTTGCAGCACGAGGGTGGGTTGGTGCACGACCCGGCCGACCCGGGCGGGTTGACCAATTTTGGCATCTCGCAGCGCGCCTATCCGCTGCTGGACATTGCCGCCCTGTCGGTGGAGGACGCGCGCGCCATTTACCTGCGCGACTACTGGCGCGCCCCTGGATTTGCGGGGCTGACCCACCGGCAGACCGCCGCCCTGGTGTTCGATTTGGCGGTGGTCTGCGGAGTGTCGCGCGCGACACGCTTTCTGCAGGAAGCCGCCAACCTGCTGGGCGCGAGCCTCGACGTGGACGGCAAGTGCGGCCCGGCGACGCGCGGCGCGGTTAACGGCCAGCGCCACCAGGCGGCGTTGCGGGCACTGATCAAGCATCTCGCGACGGCCCATTTTCTGCGCCAAAACAAGCCGCGCTTTCTGGCGGGCTGGCTCAACCGGCTGGAGTCGCCGCTATGAGCCTGTTGGGGCTGGGCAATGCGGTGGTGGGGATTGTCGGCAAGGCCATCGACAAGATGTTCCCCGATCCGGTCGAGCGGGCGCGGGCGCAGATGGAGCTGGTGAGGCTCCAGCAGGAGGGCGAGCTGCGCGAGCTCGAAATCAGCATGTCGGCGATCTTGGCCGAGGCGCAGAGCGCGGACCCCTGGACGAGCCGCGCCCGGCCGTCGTTTCTCTACGTGATGTACGCCCTGCTGCTCGCCGCCATCCCCATGGGCATGCTCCATGCCTGGCGGCCGGATCTGGCGGTGTCGATCGCGTCGGGCATGCAGGCCTGGCTCGCGGCGTTGCCCGAGGAGCTGTGGTGGCTGTTCGGCGCGGGCTACCTGGGATACACCGGCGCGCGCAGCATCGATAAGCGCGGCGGGCTCAAAGGGATGAAGGGGGGTTGATGTCTCCGCAAGAGGTTGCGACCGTGACCGCCGTGCTGGCGGTGATCAAAGAGATCGGCACCTGGCCGCTGTTCAGCATGCTGGCCGCGCTGGTGCTTGGCCCCTGGGTGGGCATGTTCGTGATTGCCCGCGGGCAGGAGAAGCGCCATTCGGCGGTGGTGCAGATGTACCAGGATAACGTGAAGCTGGTGGAGTCGACCCAGAAGATCGCGGAAGGGTTCCAGGACATCGTGGTGCTCTCGACCCAGACCCTGACCCGGGTGCAGTCCTCCATCGACAGCAATCTGTTCTGCCCGCTCATGCGCAAAGACCCCAAAGTGGAAAGGAAGGTCGAATGAATCTGGAACGTGCCGCCATGAAGGGCAAACTGGCCGATCTGAAAGATAAGCGCCGCGCCGCCGAACTGCGTGCCGAGGGGCTGTGCCGCAGCATCCGCAGCGAGCTCAACACGCTGATCCGCCCGGTGGCGGAGTGTGAAGTGCCGACCGCCGCGCAGCAGATGGATGACCTGGTGGCGGCCTGGGGCGAACTGGCGTCGCTCGATGGTCAGATTGCGCGGCTGACGCGGGAGCTCGACTGATGGCCGAGAAGGGAGCCCGCGCGCGCCTGGAGCCGGTGGCGCGGCAGATGTACGTCGACGGCCAGACGCTGGACCAGATCGCCGAGGTTCTCGACGTCTCGCGTCAGAGCTTGAGCGAGTGGAAGGGCCGCACGCGGCGCGCCGGAGAGGATCGCGACGAGTGGGACAAGGCCCGCGAGCAGCGTGCATCGACGGTAATCCGGCTCAAAAACCTGCTCGATCGCGAGCTGGAGTACGCCGAGAACGCCAACCCCGGGCAGATCGGTCCGGCGACGCTCGATGGCATCAGTAAGCTCGGTGCCCTGGTGCAGCGCTTCGAGCAGGCCGAACGCGAGGCGGCGCTGAAAAGCACCGCCCAACGCAGCGCCCTGTTTCTGGATTTCGTGCGGGATCTGATCGAGTTCGCCACCCGCCATGAACCGGCCCTGGTGGGCTACATCGAAAACAGTTTTGACGACCTGATTCAGTGGGGACGGGAGAAGTATCAGGGATGAACAGACGTCAGCGCCGCTATTACCTGAAGTGCCTGCGGATCGTGCAAAGAAATAACCCGTGGGCGCCTGAGGTCGAACAGCAAAAAAAGGCCTGGGATATGGCCTTTGGTGAGAGGTAGGCAGTTTTTATGGCAGTGACGGCACCCAAGCAGCGCCAATTCGACCGCGAGGTGGAGTCGATTCGCCAACTAATCCAGGCGAGCGCCAAGCCCTTCCCGGACGACCGCGCCCAGCAGCGCGCCCGCAAGGCCCGCGCCGAGTGGGATTTGGCGTTTTTTTGCCGCACCTACTTCCCCCACTATTTCGAGACCGCGCCCAGCGCCCTGCATCGCTATTTTGCCGAGCGCTACCCGGCCATGATCCGCCGTGCGGTGGAGACCGGCGAGGGCGACCGTGAGGCCGACGCCGCGCCGCGCGGCAACGCCAAGAGCACCTGGACGACCTTTGGTTTGCCCCTGTGGTGCATCGCGTACAAGCATCGGCGCTACATCATGCCGGTGTCCGAAACCGCCGCCCAGGCCGAGAGCTTTTTGTCTTTCATCAAGGTGGAGTTGGAGAGCAACGAGCGGCTCAAGCAGGATTTTCCCGAGATGTGCGGCGAGGGGCCGGTATGGCGGGCGTTGATGATCATCACCCGCAACGGCGTCAAGGTGCAGGCCGCAGGCGCCGGCCAGAAGCTGCGCGGCTTTCGCCACGGCAGTAAGCGCCCGGATCTGGTGATCGGCGACGATCTGGAGAACGACGAGCAGGTGCGCAGCCCCGAGCAGCGTAAGAAGTTGGAGAGCTGGTTCTTTAAAGCGCTGATGAAGATCGGCCAGCCCGACACGGTGTTCATCGTGGTGGGAACGATTCTGCATTACGACTCGCTGCTCTCGACCCTGCTCAAGCGTCCGGGCTGGAAGGGCAAGAAATTCCGCAGCGTGATCCAGTTCAGCGGCTCTCGGCTGTGGGAGGAGTGGGAGCGCATTTTTGCCGACATCACCATCGGCAAGGAGGCCGCCGAGGCCGCCGCCGATGCCTTTTTCGCGGCAAACAAGCGTGAAATGCTGGCAGGCACCGACGTGCTGTGGCCCGAGCGTGAGCCCTATTATTACCTGATGAAGATGCGCGTGGCCGAGGGCCGCGCCAACTTCGACAGCGAGAAACAGAACGAGCCGATCAACCCCGAGGACTGCCTGTTTGCCGAAGAGGACGTGCAGTTCTGGGATGATGGCGAGGTGGATCTGACGGACGTGCCGCTCTACGGCGTAGTGGACCCCTCCATGGGCAAGAAGAGCAAGCGCCACGACCCCAGCGCGATTCTGGCCGGCCGCGTCAAAAACGGCATCCTGTACGTCGAGATCGCCGACATCGACAAGCGCCATCCGGACAAGATCATCCTCGACATTCTGGCCTACCACGAGCGCGAGAGCTTTCAGGCGTTTGGCTGCGAGACGGTGCAGTTCCAGGAGTTTTTCAAGGACACGCTGGAGTCTCAGGCGCATAAGCGCGGCCTGACCCTGAACGTGGCGGAGATCAAGAGTCACACGGACAAGTATCTGCGCATCCAGACTCTGCAGCCGTGGATCAAGAACGGCTGGATCCGTATCCGGCGCCATCACGCGACACTGTTGCAGCAGTTGATTCAGTATCCCATGTCCGACCATGACGACGGCCCGGATGCGCTGGAGATGCTCAAGAGCCTGGTGGAGAAGGGCTCGGTGCAGGCCGCGGGCGCCAGCGCCGAGGCCGACCGCGATACCTACCGCAGCGAGCGCCCTGAGGGGCTCGCAGGCCGCTGGGGCCGCATATTCAACCGGAGGGCTGCCTGATGGGCATCAAAACCTTTTTGACGCAAAAGTTCTTCGGGACGCAGATCGAGCAGGAAGTGCAGGCGCGCATGCAGGCTGCCGGCACCTCACTCGATGAGGCGGGTTGGCGCAGGCTGTCGGGCAACGCCAACCGCGAACTGCCGGTGGCGGCCTGGCAGCGCCAGGTGGAGATCTGCTACTGGCTGTGGAAGACCAACCCCATGGGCAACTGGATCATCGAGACCCTGACTCATTTCGTGATGGGCAAGGGCTACAGCTACAGCGCCGAGAACGACGAGGTGAAAACTCTGCTCGACGGGCTGTGGTACGACCCGGTGAACCGCATGGATATGCGGCTGAAGCGCATGATTCGCGAGCTGTTTTTGTTCGGGGTGCAGTGCTGGCCGGTGTTCGTGGCCGAGCAGACCGGCCGGGTGCGCCTGGGCACCCTCGACCCGGCGCTGATTGTGGAGGTCTATACCGACCCCGAGAACGTGGAGATTCAGATCGGGGTGAAGGTGCAGCGCCACAACTCGACGGAGACCCGCGTGCTGCGCACCATTCTGGCCGGCGAATCCGAAGAGGTGGTGAGCGAGCAGGCGCGCGCGCTGCGCGAGGGCTGGACGGAGGGCGAGTGCTTTTATTTCAGCATCAACAACGTGAGCAACGACCCGTTCGGCACCTCGGATCTGTTCGCCATTGCCGACTGGCTCGACGAGTACGAGCGACTGATCTTCGATGACGCCGAGAAGGCCAGCCAGATGAACGCCTTCATGTGGGACGTGACCATCGAGGGCGCCGGCCCTGAAGCGATCCGCGAGTACGCCAAGGATAACCCCGCGCCCAAGCCGGGCGCGACCCGCTACCACAACGAGAAGGTCAAATGGGAGGCGGTGGCGCCGGATCTCAAAGCCGTGGACAAGGCCGCGCTGGCGCGGCTGTTCCGCAATCACATTCTGGGCAATCGCAGCATCCCCGAGCATTTCTACGGCGGAGGCGGCGACGTGAACCGCGCCACGGCGGGCGAAATGGGCGACCCCTTCTTTGCCCTGGTGGATGACCGCCAGTCGCTGGTCAAACACATCCTCGAATCGATCTTTACCTACGCGGTGCGCCGCGCTCTGGACGCCGGGTACCTGCGCGTGCCGGACGACGAGGCGTACAACTTCGCGGCGCAGAAGCCCGAGGCCAAGGACAAGGACGTGACGAAAGTCTCCGCGGCGGTGCAGCAGATCGTGACGGCGCTGGTGGCCGCGGCCGGGCAGGGCTGGGTCGATGACGTCAACGCGACGCGCATTTTCGCCTTCGTGCTGGCGCTGATCGGCTATGAGCTCGACCCCGACAGCATCGACCACAGCGCCCGCGACTGGAAGGACTACGGCAGCGACTCTGCGGAGGAGACCGGCTGATGGCGCGACCCACCGCCGAAATCGAGCGGCTGCTGCGCGCCCGGCAGCGCGGCACCCTGAGCGGGGTCAAGGCGATCCACGGCATTTTGGGCGAGGTACGCCGCCAGATCCTGGAGGAGCTGCGCACGGTGGACGGCGAGAGCTACAGCGCCCTGGCGCTGCGCCGCAACCTGGCGAGCATCGAGCGGCACCTGGCGGACTTCGAGACCCGCGCGGGACGCGAAGTGACGGGCCTGATCGAACAGGCCTGGACGGCGGGGGCTGAGCTGGTGCCACGCGCGGCGCAGAGTGCGGGCGTGGCCGTGGGGGCCTTTGGACATATCGCCTTGCCGCTGCTGGAGACCATGCAGGATTTTGCATTTCACAAGATTCGCGGCATTTCTCAAGCGGCCTTTGACCGCATCCGCGCAGAGCTCACCCTGGGACTGCTGGGGCAAAAGACCCCGCACCAGGTGGCCATGGCGGTGGCGGGCACGCTGGAATCGCCGGGGGTGTTCGCCTCGATCGCGACGCGCGCCGAGGTGATCGTCAAGACCGAGATGGGCCGCGCCTATGCGGCGGCCACGGTGGAGGGACTCAAGCAGGCGGCCGAAAACGGCGTGGAGATGCACAAGCAATGGTGGCATGCGGGCCACCCGGCCCGGCCGCGCATGAGTCATCTCTCGCTGCATGGGCAGATTCAGCCGGTGGATAAGCCGTTCATGGTGGGCACGGTGCTGATGGACTACCCGCGCGACCCCAAGGCCCCGGCCTCCGAGGTGATCAACTGCGGCTGCGAAGTGCTGCCCTGGCACCCGGCCTGGGGCGACCCGCACGACCAGCGCAACCAGTTGCCGATCTTCAACGAGCGCGGCGAGGAAATCGCGCGCCGAGGGCCACGCACGGGCCGCGAAGAGTCCCTGGCCGGGAAATTCGCCCAGGGACGACGCGGGCGCCAAGGCGGGCGATGAGGCGAGCTCGGCCAGAAAACGCCTCTGCGATGTTTATAACACGTTTATAACACCCTTCCGGAAGGAGGGGACAACCCCGAGACGAGGAGAGGATCATGGAGGAAGGATTCGACAAGAAGTGGCTGGCGGGTTTGAAGTTCAACAGCAGCAAGGCCAAGACGGTTGAGCGCGACGGGCGGCAGATCGTGACCTACGAGCCCACCGAGCGCCCCCTGCGCGAACAGGACGTGCTGGCGTGGAGCGATCAGGGCGACGAGGTGGAGCTGGTGACCGGCGACGGACGCAAGCTGCGGGTGGCCAAAGCCAAGGACCAGAAATAAGGGCGCGTGCCCTTCGGGAGAACGACCATGTTGAGCTTTGATCAGATCCGCGAGCTGGTGCTGCATGCGCTGCGCAAGGCGCACACGATGGACGCGCAGAGCTATCTCTACATCACCGAGTTGTTCGACGACGCGGTGGTCTACGAAATCGAAGGCCCGGCGGGCGCAAGCGGCCCGAAGTACCGCCGCCGCACCTATACGGTGATGGACGGCCAGGTGAGCCTGGGCGAGATGCAGGAGGTGCAGCGCAAGGTGGATTTCGTGCCGGTGCAGGCGGCCTGCTCTTTTGTGGCCGCCGTGCCCGAAGACGGGCAGCCCGAGGGGCTGCGCTGGCGGGTCAAGGTGATCGAGTTCGGCCCGGACAAAAACGACGAGGTGTTTTGGGACGGCGCGACGCTCACGGCGGCGCTCGCGAAATTCGACGGCGCCAAGGTATTCGCACTGAACGACAGCCAGCATCGCGAGAAGCCGGGCAAGTTCGGCAAGAGCACCCGCGAGCTGGTGGGGGCGCTGACCCGGCCGAGCGCCGACGGCGAGGCCATTTATGCCGAGCTTGTGATCATGCCCTCGGCCGCCTGGCTGCGCGATGACCTGGTGGCCTGCAAGCAGGCGGGCATTCCCTACGTGTACGGCCTGTCGGTCGATATCAGCGCCAAGGCGGCCAAGGTCGATCTGGGCGGCAAGAAAATGCTGGTGCCGCAGCAGGTGCAGCGCGTCCAGGTGGACGTGGTGCATGAGCCGGCTGCGGGTGGTGGATTCATACAACAACTGGCCGCGGCGGTTGCCGACGGCGGAACGGAGGACGACATGCTCAAGAAACTGTTGGCGGCCTTGCAGGCCAAGCGGCCCGATCTGTACAAGCAGATTTCGGCCAAGGTGGAGGACGGCACGCTCACCGAAGAGCAGGCCCTGGATCAGATCACGGCGGCCATGGCCTCGCCGGTGGTGACCCTGGACGAATCCATGCGCGCGGCGGTGGCCGACGCGGTTGCAGCCGAAGTGGCCAAGGTGGCGACCCTGCCGGGAGCCACGCAGGGCGCGGCCATGCAGCAGGTCAATCTGCTGGCGTGCAAGCTGGTGCTGCGCGACGAGCTGGCCGGAGCAAAGCTGCCCGAGCCGGTACGCGCCAAGCTGCAGCGGCGCTTCGAAGATCAGACCTTCAAGGTTGAGGATCTGCGCGCGGCGATCAAGGAGGAAAAGGAAGTGCTCGATCAGTTGACCGCTTCGGGTACGGTGGCCGGCGCGGGCGGCACGCGCATCACCCTCGACCAGGGCGACAAGGTGCATCAGTACCTGGATGATTTTTTCGACGGCAAGGTGAGCTCGTTCAAGGCGGCCTACGTGGACATCACCGGCGACAGCCAGTTCAGCGGCCGCACGCAGGACGCGCGCCTGCTGGCCTCGCTGACCTCGACCAGCTTTGCCGAGGTGCTGGGCGATGCCGTCACCCGCCGCATGCTCAAGGAATACAACATGGCGGGGCTTTCGGACTGGCGCAAGATCGTCGAGGTGGTGCCGGTGGGCGATTTCCGCACGCAGCACCGCACCCGCATCGGCGGCTACGGCGATCTGCCGGGCGTCAACGAAGGCGCGGGCTATCAGGCCCTGGCCTCTCCCGGCGATGAGGAATCGACCTACGCCGCCAGCAAGCGCGGCGGCACCGAGGATCTGACCCTGGAGATGATCCGTAACGACGACGCCGGCGCCATCCGCCGCATCCCCGTCAAGCTCGGTCGCGCGGCAGCGCGCACCCTCTACAAGTGGGTGTTCAGCTTTCTTACCACCAACGGCGTCATCTACGACGCCAAGGCGCTGTTTCACGTCGACCACGGCAACTTGCTGACCGTCGCGTTCGCCAAGGCCGCCTTGCAGGCCGCGCGCCTGCAAATGCTCAAGCAGGCCGCCTATGGCGCCATCGACGTCATGGGCATCGCGCCCAAGTACATCATCGGCCCGCCGAACCTCGAAGACACCATCTACGAGGTGTGCGTGCAGCCCAACGCCGGCGCGTTTACGCCCACCGCCCCTGACGCGGTACGCCGCCAGACCTGGGAGCCGATCATCAACCCCTACCAGACCGACACCAACGACTGGTTTTTGGTGGCCGATCCGAAGGACATCCCGACCATCGAGGTCGCCTTCCTCGACGGGCGCGAGGAGCCTGAGCTGTTCGTGCAGGACATGCCCAACGTGGGCTCGATGTTCAGCAATGACAAGCTGACCTACAAGATCCGCCACATCTACGGCGGCGCGGTGATGGACTACCGCGGCTTCCAGGGCAACATCGTCACCGGCGGCTGAGCGCCTGATGACTAAGGTGTGATTCCGGCGGGGAGCTCTCGCCCCGCCGGGTTTTTCAACGCGATTTTGACGGAGTAGCCCGCATGGCCCTGATCGACCTGATCTTCTCGCGCGCCAAGGACGATTCGAAACGCCTGACCTACCCGGCCGACTATCAGCCGGCGCTGGAGGCGGCCCTTGATACCTATAGCCGCCATCGTCCGCGCCTGGTGGTTGAGGATGTGGCGGCCTCGGGCGGCGCGGATCTGGATCTGCCCGCCGGGTGGGAGGATGAGTTCAGTCAGATGCGCGCGGTGGAATATCCGCTGGGTTTGGTCCCCCCGGCGCTGTGGTCTCAAGGAGACTGGGCGCTGTATCTGAGCCCCACCGGCGTGCACCTCAGATTGAAAGATGTGGTACCCGCCGCCGGCGAACTGGTGCGGGTGACCTACACGGCGAGCCGCAGCGAGGCACAGGTGCCGCGCGCGGATCTGGACGCGGTGGCGAATCTGGCAGCGGCGATGTTGTGCGAGGTGCTGGCGAATCTGTTCGCCCACAGCTCGGACCCGACCATTGCCGCCGATGTGGTCAATTATCGCAGTAAGAGCGCGGAGTTTGCCGCGCGCGCCAAGCGGCTGCGCCAGATGTATCTGGACCAGGTGGGCCTGCGCGACGGTGATCCGGCGCCGGCCATGGGCGTGGCCATCGCGCCGTCCACCGGCCGGGTGCGTCTGACGCACGGGAGGCGCTGATGGGACTGGTGGCCTCGGCCCGCATTGACACCAGCGGCCCCCTGCTCAAGGGGCAGGCTCCCGAGATCGTGCAGCGCCACATCGACGCGCTGGTGCAGGAGCTGACCCTGCTTTTGCAGCGCGAAGTCAAGACCCGCACGCCGCAGGGCGTGTTTGGGGCGCAGGGGGGCTTGCTGGGCTCGATCCAGGCGGAGGTGACCGGGCGGGGCACGCCTCTGATCAAAGGGCTGGTGGCGTCGGCTCATGCCTACGCCGAGACCATCGAGAAGGGCCGCCGCCCGGGGGGCAAGATGCCGCCGCCGGGGGTGCTGGTGCGCTGGATCGAACAAAAATTCGGGGTGGATGGCGACACGGCGCAGCGGCTGGAATTCGTGGTGCGGCGCAAGATCGCCCGCGCCGGATTCGACGGCGCCAAGATGTTCGAGCGGGCTTTTGTGGAGTCGCAAAATCTCATGCAGCAGCGCGCGGCGGCGCGCGGGCTGTCGATTACGCGGGAGCTGGATCGTGGATAGTTACCTGAGCATTGTGGCCGACATCAAGACGCGCCTGGAGGCGTTGGACGCAGGCCGCGTGCATGACTATGAACGCCAGGCCGCCGACCCGGCCAAGTTCATCAGCCTATTTCGCCACGCCAACCGGATTCTGGGCTGGGAGATCAGCCGCCGGGCCGTGCCCGAGCATGTGGCGGGCGTGCACTTTCGGCATCATCAGATGGTGCTGCGCGGCTACATGGGCCTGGAGGACGCAGCGGCGACCTCAAAACAGTTTCAGGTGCTGATCGACCGCGTGTGCGCGGCGTTTCGAACCAATACGACACCGCCCGGCGTGTCCTGGCAGTACAGAAACGGTGATGTGCCGCAGAACGCGCCGGCGCAGGTGGAAGTGATCGATGACCGCATGTTCGGCGCGGTGCTGTGCCATCACGCGCAGATCGCGTTGAGCGTGACCGAACGCATTATTGT
>NZ_JAUVWH010000182.1 GCF_030604225.1 Geoalkalibacter sp. | reverse complement strand
TTTTTCAGAACGGCGACTTCACCAGTTTCCAGGTCGGGCTGTTGATCGCCATGTCGATGTCGCGGGCGAAGATGGCAAAGCCATCGTAGCCGTGGTAGGGACCGCTGTAGTCCCAGCTGTGCATCTGGCGGAAGGGCAGCCCCATTTTCTGGAACACGTACTTTTCCTTGATGCCCGAGGCGACCAGGTCAGGCTTGATGGCCTCTGCGAACACCTCCATTTCCTTCTCGGACGCGTCGTCGAACACCAGCGAGCCCTTGGGCATCTCCGGATAGGTGCGGTCGTAATCGTCGCTGTGGGCGAACTCGTAGCCCGAACCGACGCACACCATGCCCAGATCCTCGTAGGCGCCGATGGTGTGGCGGGGGCGCAGACCACCGACGAAGATCATGACCTTCTTGCCTTCCAGGCGCGGGCGGTATTCGTCGATGATCGCCTGCATGATGGGGTCGTACTTGGCGATGACCCGCTCGACGTTCTCCTTGATGGTGTCGTCGAAGCGCTCGGCGATGGCGCGCAGGCTCTCCTTGATCTTGGTCGGCCCGAAGAAGTTGAATTCGAGCCAGGGAATCCCGTACTTCTCTTCCATGACCTTGCACATGTAGTTCATGGAGCGGTAGCAGTGAATCAAATTGAGCTTGACCTTGTGGGTGGCGGCGATGTGCTCGATCTGCCCGTCGCCGGTCCACTGCGCCTTGACGTTGAGGCCGATTTCCTCGAGCACCTTGACCGCAGACCAGATGTCGCCGCCGATGTTGTAGTCACCGATCAGGGCGATGTCGTAGGGGCCGGGCTCTTCCTCAAACTCGCGGGTGCCGATGATGTGGTCGCGAATGGTGTCGTTGGAAATGTGATGCCCCAGGGACTGGGACACGCCGCGAAAACCCTCGCAGTTGCAGGGCACCACCGGCACTTCAAGCTCGCCGGCCATCTTCTTGGCGGTGGCGTTGATGTCATCGCCGATCAAGCCGACGGGACACTCGGAGAGCACCGAGATGCCCTTGGCCAGGGGAAAGAGTTCCTTGACTTCGCGACAGATGGTTTCGAGCTTCTTGTCGCCGCCGTAGACGATGTCCTTTTCCTGAAAATCCGAGGTGAACTGCATGCCCGAGAAGGAGGAAACGCCGGGCACCCCGGTGGTCAGGTTGCGCCGCGTGCCCCAGGAATACCAGCCGCAGCCCACCGGACCATGGGAGATGTGCACCATGTCGCGAATCGGACCCCAGACCACGCCCTTGGCGCCGGCGTAGGCGCAACCGCGCGCGCTCATCACGCCGGGCACGGTCTTTTTGTTGGAGCGCACCACGCAGCCCTTGTCCTCGGGATCGTTGGGAGAGAGGTGGGGGGCGCGCTTTTTCTTGGCCTTGGCCGGATAAAGCTCAAGGGTTTCCTCGATGAGCTTGGCGGCCCTTTCCTTGCTCAAGCCCTCGACTTCGGGCTTGGCTTTGACGTCTTTATCACCAGGCTGGTACATAAGCAGCTCCTGTTTGTGGTCGTTGGTGTCGCTTGTAGGGGCGGCGCCCTTTCGAGCAGTGTCCTGGGTTCGGGCAAGGGCGCACGTCGGTGCGCCCCTACCTCCGGATCAGGCGTTCTCGGCCTTGCCGATGATGGTTTCGTCCTCGGCTTCCATGATGCCGAACTCCATGAGCAGATCCTCGAGCTCTTCCATCTCCAGGGGCGTGGGCACCACCAGCATCTTGTTGTCGGCGATCTTTTGCGCCAGGGTGCGGTATTCCTCGGCCTGCTTGTGCTCGGGGGAATACTCGATGACCGTCATGCGGCGCAGCTCGGCGCGCTGCACCTGGTTGTCGCGCGGCACGAAATGGATCATCTGGGTGCCGAGTTTCTTGGCCAGGGCTTCGATGAGATCGGCCTCGCGGTCGGTATTGCGGCTGTTGCAGATCAGACCCGCCAGGCGCACGTTGCCCGAGGAGGAATACTTGAGAATGCCCTTGGCGATGTTGTTGGCGGCGTACATGGCCATCATCTCGCCGGAGACGACGATGTAGATCTCCTCGGCCTTGTTTTCGCGGATGGGCATGGCGAAACCGCCGCACACCACGTCGCCGAGGACGTCGTAGAAGACGAAGTCGAGATCCTCGGTGTAGGCGCCCTCTTCCTCGAGAAAGTTGATGGCGGTGATGACGCCGCGGCCCGCGCAGCCGACGCCCGGTTCAGGACCGCCCGATTCCACGCATTTGACATCGCCGTAGCCGACCTTGAGCACATCCTCAAGTTCGAGATCCTCGACGGTGCCCAGTTCACGCACCTTGTCCATGACCGTCTCCTGCGCCTTGGCGTGCAGGATCAGGCGGGTGGAGTCGGCCTTGGGGTCGCAGCCGATGATCATGACCTTCTTGCCCAAGCTGGCCAGACCCGCGACGGTGTTCTGGGTGGTGGTGGATTTGCCGATGCCGCCTTTGCCGTAGATTGCGATCTGACGAATTTTTTTCTCTGCCATGACGTTTCTTGCTCCTTGTTCACGGTGGATTGGTGCGCCGTGCGATCTGAGCTCCCCAGGCGGCATCGCCATTGAGTCGCGGGAAACGGCCATCGAACGTCGCGAAAAATAAAAAGCCCCACCCGGTCAAATCCGGATGAGGCCCCCTTGCCTGCTGCGGCTCCGCCGTGGCGCCGCAATCGTCTCAGTTGTGCGTTGCTCAAGAAAAAAAGCCCGAGGGAGAACCTAAGGTCCCATCGGGCTTCGTTGCCTCATCCATCGTCGGTGCCACATCCTCGTGGTGCCTGACGATCAAACTTAAAGCAGGGGTCGTGCCAAAAACATCCAATCGCCGGAAGTGGCTTTTTTGACTGTATTTTTTTTGAAATCGAGAATTTTTCCTCGGGCGCCGCGCAAAAAAAATCTGCTCATATCTTCAGCAATCCCTGTGCAGGAAACAAACAAGGCGCCTCAAAAATACGCCTGCAACCCCGTCTTGATGGCCTCGAAGGGCCGCAGTTCGGCAAAACCGGCGAGATCCATGCCCACCGCCAGGGCCCGCAGCAAGTCCGCGCCACGCTCGGGAGCGAGAAGGATTTCGCCGCACGCCGGGCGCCGCTCGATGACGATCTTGCGCGTGGCGTTGATGGGCACCTCGACAAACGGAAAGCGATAGCTCACCGCCGGGCGTTGCACGGCCTCGGCATAATTGAGCCGTAGTTCCAGGCCGTCCGGTGCGAGCAACGGCGCCAGGGTCGGATGAACGCTCAGGCGGTCCTTGGCGCGGCTCAGCTGCCAAAGACCGGCATCCGCCTGGTGCAGACGTTCCGCCTGGGCCAGGATGGCCTCCCTGGGTCCCGTGAGACAGAGAGTGCGGATATAGCCCGCCGCCGTCAGGGCTTCGTGGCTTTTGCGGGCCAGGGCGCCGTTGCGCAGGCGCGCCGCCTGGGCCTGATAGCGGTTCTTGTAGACGAAGGAGCAGTAATTGATGGGCAGATCGATGCCGCGCTCGAGGCCGTCGCGCATCAGTTCCAGGGCGCAGAGCTCCGATTCGAGAACCGTCACCTTCTCGCCATGCAGGAAGGTATAGCCGCGCCCCTGGAAACGCTCGAAATTGTACGGCGTCAGCCGTAGCTGATGCAGATTGAGGTGGGCGATGCCGCACTCGGCCATGGCGGCAATCCTGTCGCGCAGCAGTGCATATTTCTCGGGCACCGCCGGGATTTCCACGGTGACGCAGGGAATCACCCCCACCGCCAGGGCGGCCTTGTTGAGATGATAGTCCGTGGCGCCGATGTCGAAGCGGATCTCGTCCAGCCCGGCATCGCGCAATTGCCCAAGAATCTCCGGCGTGACCAAAGTGCCGTTGGTGTAGAGCCAAACGTGCAGCGCGGCGCCGAAGCGCTGTTTTGCCGCCTTGAGATAGCTCAGGGTGCGCTCGGGGGTGAGCAGCGGCTCGCCTCCGCTGAAGCTCGCGCCGGTGAATCCAAAGGCGGCCAGGTAATCGACATAGTCCGCGGGGGTGCGAAATTCCAGGGAGTTGGTGACCGGCCGGCCGATGTCGTTCTGCGCCGAGGGGCAATAGAAGCAGGCGCAGTTGCATTGGCCGTTGATGAACAGGCACGACCAGCGCCCCGCCACGCAGACGGCGCAGCCGGGGGACAAGCGGTTGCAGTCGAGCTTGGTGCCGCCGCAGCCGATGGCGACCCGGCCACTGAGAAATTCGAGCAAGGCATCGCGCCGGGCCAAAGCCGCAACAGCCTGGTCGGGGGTGGGAAATGTCAGGGCGGCGTAGCGTTCGCCGTACTCCTCGCGGTTGCGGGCAATGAGCTGCTCTTGGGTCATAGACCTCCCAGAATCTAGAAACGGATGGAAGCCGACGCGAGATCGAACCGGCTTCCATCCTGAAAATCCTGGGAAGTATAGCGATACCTGCCCAAAACCAGTCAACAGGAAACGCGTTTCTAATCGACGCGCCCTCTAGTAATGAATCACGCGCGGCAATTCCTTGGCTTGAGCGACCCAGCTCTGCACCTGATCGAGGGTGGGAAGCTTGCGCACCAGCTTTTTCTGCTCATTGAGCTCCGTCATCTTCTGATGAAGGTTCTCCGGTTTTCGCTGGGCCAATTCCGGCACGGTGTCAACCCCGGCCTGCTCGAGAAGATCGGCGTATTCCTGGCCAACGCCCTTGATCCTGAACAGATCGGAATTATTGATCCACTTCAGGAGCAATTTGT
>NZ_JAUVWH010000083.1 GCF_030604225.1 Geoalkalibacter sp. | reverse complement strand
GTGCTGACCGCCGGATCCGGCAGCGCGGCCCTCGAATTGCTGCGCGACACCCCCGATGTGGGCGTGATCGTTTCCGACCAGCGCATGCCGGGGATGACCGGGGTCGAATTCCTCGGGAAGGCGCGGGAAATGGTTCCCGATGCCTTGCGCATCCTGCTGACGGGCTATGCCGACATGGAGGCCACGATCGCGGCGATCAACCAGGGCGGCGCCTACCGCTATCTGACCAAGCCCTGGGACGATCAGTCGCTGCTCATGACCCTGCGTGAGGCCGCCACCCAGTTTCGCCTGCGCCGGGAAAACGAGCGCCTGACCCAAATCGTCAATCGCCAAAACGAGGAACTGCGTCAGTGGAACACCCGGCTCAAGAGCCGGGTGCTGGAGCAGACCGCCGAAATTCGCAAGAAAAACGAAGAGCTGCGGGCGAAAAACAGCCGCCTCAAGGCTAATTACCGCGACACCATCGGCGCGTTGTCGGGGCTGCTGGAGATGCGCGCACCCCACATGCGCAACCATGCGCGCAATGTCTGTGCTCTCGCCATGGGGGTGGCGGCGGCCATGGACTTGCCTGAGGAGGAACGGGATGAATTGCAGGTGGCGGCCTTGCTGCATGACATCGGCGAGATCGGCACGCCCGATGCTTTGTTGCGCCGCCGCGCCGAGGATCTGCAAGGCGAGGAGCTGTTTACCTATCTGCAACACACGGTGCGCGGCCAGATGTCCATCGATGCCATCACCGACCTGCGCGGCGCCGGGGTGCTCATCCGCCATCATCATGAACATTACGACGGGGGCGGTTATCCCGACGGCCTGGTGGGCACGGCCATCCCCCTGGGCGCGCGCATCATCGCCTTGGCGGATTTCATCGATCGCAACCTGCCGCGCAACGACGATCGTGCCGCGGATCTGGTGCTGACGCTGCTGCAGCCCTATCTCGGCAGCCGTTTCGATACCAGCCTCTATCCCTATTTCGACAAGGTGGTGCGCGAGCACTACGGCCCGCCCGCCGATGCGGCAGGCATGGTGGCGCGCCTGGTGCAGCCCGCCGAACTCTATCGCGGCATGGTGCTCAACGACGATTTGTTCAGCAGTACCGGTCTGTTGTTGCTCGGCCGCAACGCGATTCTGGATGACGAAGCCATCGCCGCCATACACCGCTATCACGACCTGGATCCCTTTCGCCGGGGCATCGCGGTGTTGGTCAAGAGGTGAACGCGTGATCGAATTCAATCCGGCGGACAACAAAATGGTACTCAAGCTCGTTTATTACGGGCCCGCCCTCTCGGGCAAGACCACCAATCTGCTGCAGTTGCACGAACTGCTGGCGCCCGAGGGGCGCGGCGATCTGATGATGCTCGACACCCGCGACGACCGCACCATCTATTTCGATCTGTTGCCGTTTTTTCTCACCGCGCCCAGCGGATTGCGCATCAAGATCAAGGTTTACACGGTTCCGGGACAGGTTCGCCACGATTCGACCCGCAAAGCGGTTTTGCAGCGCGCCGACGGGGTGGCCTTCATCGCCGATTCGCAACTTTCCGAGACGGGCAACAACGTGGCGAGCTTTGAGAATCTTGAAAAAAACCTGGCCCTGGTGGGCCTCGATATCGCGAGCATCCCCCTGGTCATTCAGTTCAACAAGCGCGACCTGCCGCGCGTGGTCAGCGAGGCGGACATCGACCGAACCTGGCGGCCCACGGGCATTCCGATCCAGATGGCTTCGGCCGTCGCCGGCGCAGGGGTGCTGGAAACGTTTTCCATTCTGGCAGCCCGCACTTTCATGCAGTTGGACGAGAGATGGCGCCTTGAGCGCGACCACGGATTGTCCCAGGAAGATTTCTTGCGCCAGCTGTCGGTGCGGAATTGAAATCCAACAAAGGATTAGACCCATGTCCAACGTGGATTGCCTTGAATTTCTGGTCGGCGCGGAGAAGGAACTCCGCGATGTGCTGGCGGCCTCCGAAGTTGCGCCCTTGCTACACGCCGCGGTGACGGCCGGAGCGCACCGAGCGCTGGTGCAATCCGGTCGCGAGGTGTTATGGCAATGGCCTGAAGACCCTGTGGTCGCGACCGAATCGCCGACCTGCCTGATGAAGGCTCTGCCCCTGTGGCTCGAAGGTGAAGCGGTCGGCGAGGTTTGCGTTGAAGCGGATATGACCCACCCCGCCCACGATGCCCTGACGCGGATGTTGGCTGCGGCGCTCAACACCGCGATGAACGCCAATCTCAAGCGTATGCTGACCACTGAAATCCATACCCAGGTGGTGAATCAGTCCTACGAGGAGTTGCTCGCCGCCAACCGTGACTTGACAGCTTCGGAAGCCCGCTATCGGGAATTGGCGGAACATCTCGAGGTGCGGGTTCAGGAACGCACCGCCGAACTGGAACAGACTTGGGCCCGGCTGCTACGGCAGGAGAAAATGGCGGCGGTGGGCACCCTGGCCGCCGGCATGGCCCATGAAATCAACAACCCCTTGGGCTTTATTCTAAGCAATCTCAACACATTGCAGAAATACGTCGGACGTTTTGTCGATATGCTGGAATTTTTCAACCATCGCATCGGCGCCTGCCTGAGTGCCGATCTGCAAGATGCGGCACGAAACAAGTGGCGGGACTTGCGCATGGATTACCTGACCGAGGATGTCGCCGAACTTCTGCCCCAGTGCATTTCCGGAGCGCAGCGGGTCAAGCAGATCATCGCCGATCTGCGCGGCTTTGCGCATATCGACGTCGCCGAAACGGCGCCGGTGAAGATTGCCGAGGCTCTCGCGCGCACCCTGGCGGTGATGAAGGCGGAGATTCCCGCCGACGCGCGCATCGAGCAGCGCCTGGTAAATCTGCCGGAGCTTAAGGGAAACGGGGCGTTGCTGTGCCAGGCCTTCATGAATCTGATCCGTAATGCCGTCCAGGCGCGCCCCGAGGGGCTTGAACTCACCATTCGCGGAGAACGGTGCGCCGATGAGGTGTGCCTGGCGTTCCGCGACAATGGTCCCGGGGTGGCCGCGGACCTGCGTTCCAGAATCTTCGAACCCTTTTTTACCACCCGGGAGGTGGGGCAGGGCATCGGCCTGGGGTTGACGGTGGTTCACGAAGCCGCCCGCGCCTTCAGCGGCCGGGTCGAGGTCCATGACGCCCCCGGCGTGGGCGCCGAATTTGTGATGTATCTGAAGGCAGGGGAGGGTGGAGATGGCTAAATTCGCCGAGCTTTTTCGCACCATGGGCAATGAGCCGGCGTCCGTGCTCGCCAATCCCGACACGCCCGCCGATGGGGATTCCGGCGAGGAGCGCTTCACCCTGTTGCTGGTCGATGACGAACCCGGGGTGCTGCGCGCCTTGCAGCGTATCTTCATCGACGAAAACTACCGCATTCTGACCGCCGGCGATGCCCAGCGCGCCCTCGATCTGCTGGCGTCCCAACCCGTTCATCTGATCATCAGCGATCACCGCATGCCCGGCATGACCGGCGCCGAGCTGCTGCGCCAGGTCAAGGAGCGCTGGCCCCAAGTCATCCGCATCATGCTCACCGGCTACGCCGATGTGCAGTCGATCATGGGCGCGGTCAACGAAGGCGCGGTGTTTAAGTTCATCACCAAGCCCTGGAACGATGAAGATCTGCGCCTGACCGTCAGCCTTGGTCTGCAGCAGTACATGCTCATTCGGGAAAATCGGCGGTTGCGCGAATTGACGCGCAGCCAGCAGGAAAAGCTCAAAAGCAGCGCGTCGCTATTGAGCGAAAATCGGGGTATTCTCGGCACGATTCTCGAAAAAACGGGCCTGGTGCCGCGCAAGGCCTTCGAGCGTGCTCAAGGCGAGCGCCAGGAGGGCGAGTTCGTCACCGAAACCCTGGAACGGCTTGGCCTGGCCAAGGAGAACCAGATTGCCCGCGCGGTGCAGAAGCATCTCAACCTTGAACTGGTTGATATCAAGGAAATTGAGGTGCCGCGCGAGATCGCGCGGTTTCTGCCTCGGGATCTCTGTCTGCGCAACCGCATCCTGCCCCTGAGCCTGGAGGCAAATCGGCTGACCCTGGCCATGGCCGATCCTTCCGATTTCTACAAATGCGACCATATCGCCATGATGACCGGCCTCAAGGTGCGTAGCGTCGTCGCCCTGGGGTCCGAAATCGCCCGCCGTCTCACCGAGGTCTGGGAGGAGGGGGGAGACCTGACGGATGTTTTCGGCGACATTCCGGAAATCGAACCCATCGATGAGGTCGACATTATCATCGAGGACGACGACTCCGACATCAACGTGCAGGATTTGCTCAATTCGTCGGAGATCCCGCCCATTATCCGCATCGTCAACGCCATCATCTCCGAGGCGGTGCGCTACCGGGCGAGCGATATCCACATCGAGCCCAAAACGCGCTGCAGCGTGGTGCGTTACCGCATCGACGGCATTTTGCACAGCAAGATCAAAATTCCCGCCGATCTGCATCCGGCCACGGTATCGCGGGTGAAGATCATGGCGCGCCTCGACATCGCCGAGCGGCGCAAGCCCCAGGACGGCCGCATTACCGTGCGCACCGGAACCCGCCTGGTGGATATTCGCGTTTCGACCATGCCCACCATCAGCGGCGAAAAACTGGTCATGCGCATCCTTGACAAGAATGCCGCCATCCGCGACCTGGAGGAACTCGGTCTGCTGCCCGATGATTGCCGTCAGTTGCAGCGGGTGATCCGCAAGCCGCAAGGGATTTTCATCGCCACCGGTCCGACGGGCAGCGGCAAGACCACCCTGCTTTATTCGGTGCTCAAGGACATGATGCAGAGCACCAAGAATTTCGAAACCATCGAGGACCCCGTCGAGTATTTTCTCGAAGAGGCCAACCAGGTGTTCGTGCATGACCGCATCGGGCTGTCCTTCGCTTCGGTGTTGCGCTCCACCCTGCGTCAGGATCCCGATGTCATCCTGGTCGGTGAAATCCGTGATCTCGAAACCGCCGATGTGGCTTTCAAGGCGGCCCTCACCGGGCACATGGTCCTGACCACCCTGCACACCAACAATTCCATCGCCGGCATCACCCGCCTGATCGATCTGGGGATCAAGCCCTATCTGATTGCCTCGGCCCTGGAAGGCATCGTCGCGCAGCGGCTGGTGCGACGCATTTGTCCCCATTGCCGGGCTCCCGAGGATCCCGAGCCCGAAGCCCTGGAGCTGTTGCGCATCCCCAGCGCCTATCTCGCCGGACGCAACCTGCGCGGTCGTGGGTGCGCGCGTTGCAACAACACGGGCTATAGCGGGCGGGTCGGGGTCTTTGAGATTTTCACTATGAACGACGAGTTCCGCCACTTCATCTGCGAGAGCTATAAGGAAGGTGAATTGGTGGAAATGGCCCGAGCCGGCGGTATGCGCCTGCTGATGGATGACGGCATCGAAAAGGTGCGCCAGGGCGAAACGACCCTGGAGGAACTGCTGCGCGTGATCGGCCCGCAAATCCGCCATGAGCGCACCTGCCCCCATTGCCGACGCCGCATCGAGGCACGTTTTGCCTTCTGCCCGTTCTGTGGGCATTTTCGGCAGGAAATCTGCGCGACCTGCCGCATGCCGCAAGAAAGCGACTGGCTGGTATGCGCCTTCTGCGGGGAACGGCGCAAGGGGTCTAGTGGATCCGTTCCACACGCATTACATAATTCCGGGAGCATGCCATGAATAATCCGGTTCTGATCGTCGACGATGAAATCCAGGTGATTCAAGCCATTGAACGCGGCCTCTTCGACGAGGACATGACCATTTTGGGCGTGACCAGCGCCGAGGAGGCGGAGGTACTACTGGAACGTCATCCTTTCAAGGTCGTGATATCGGACCAGTGCATGCCCGGAATGGAGGGCAGCGAATTTCTAGGCCGGGTGAGTCTGCGCCACCCCGAAATCGTTCGCATCCTGCTGACCGGTCATGCGACCTTGCCTGCCATCATGGAGGCGGTCAACCGAGGCGAAATCTACCGTTTTTTCACCAAACCCTGGGATGACCTGGAGTTGCGCTTCGCCCTGCGATCCGCCATCGAAAAATACGACCTGGAAGCGCGGGTGCGACGGCTGATGACGGTTGCCCGCTGTCAGACCCTGCGCCTGCACCAACTGGAAAAGGAACACCCCGGCATGACCCGCCCACAGGATCACCAAGGGGTTTATGATTTCCTTGGGCTGGAAGATGAACAGATCGTCGAACTGCTGCGGGAACTCGACGTGGAAATTGGCGCAAGCCAGACATCACTGCCCGCGGCGATACTTAGAAAAGCCACGAAGTAACGAAGGAACCCGCATTTCATGACCATCACCGCATTCATCCAGTGGACGCCTGCCTACAGTGTTCGCAACACTGTCCTTGACCGCCAACATCAGTTTGTCATCGAGGTCATCAACGAACTTTACCAGGCCCGTCTGCATCGCCGAACGGCCCTGGAATTCAGAGCGATTTTTCAAAAATTGAGCCAGTACACCAGGACGCATCTGGCCTATGAGGAAAAATTCCTCGCCGACAACGGCTACCCCGAACAGGAGGCGCATGCACGGTTGCACCAGGCCATGAAAATCCGTATCCATGCCATCGAACAGCAGAATGAAACCGACGACGTGGACATTTCCCAGGAACTTTTTGACTTCCTCAAGGACTGGTGGTTGACTCATATCCTGGAAGAAGATATGAGGTACGCGAAGTATTTCGAGAACCGCTCAAGCTGAGCGGAACCCCAGAACCGGGAAAGCCATCATGAAAATCGTCTCCTTCAACGTCAACGGCCTGCGCTCGCGGCTGCATCAGCTTGCGGCGGTCATCGAGAAGCATCAACCGGATATCATCGGTTTGCAGGAAACCAAGGTGCAGGACGCGGATTTCCCCGTGGCGGACATCGAGGCCCTGGGCTACCAGGTGGTTTTCCACGGCCAGAAAACCCATTACGGGGTGGCGCTGTTGTCGCGGGAAAAGGCACGCGAAGTGCGCTTCGGCTTTCCCGACGATGGCGACGAGGCGCAGAAGCGTTTCATCAGCGGCCGGTTTTCCCTGTCCGGCGGCGATGTCTTGCAGGTCATCAACGGCTATTTTCCCCAGGGGGAAAACCGCGAACATCCCGTCAAGTTCCCCGGCAAGGAGCGCTTCTACGCCGATCTGCTTGCTTATCTGCGGGACCACTGCGATCCGGCCTTGCCCTTGGTGGTGATGGGGGATTTCAATGTCGCTCCGGTGGATAACGACATCGGCATCGGCGCGGAGAACGCCAAGCGCTGGCTGCGCACCGGCAAGACCAGCTTTCTCCCCGAGGAGCGCGAATGGTTCGGTGCCTTGCGGGTCTGGGGGCTGCACGACAGCTTTCGCGAACTGCATCCCGACATCGCCGATCGGTTCAGCTGGTTTGACTACCGCAGTCGCGGCTTCGAGGATGATCCCAAGCGCGGTCTGCGCATCGACCACATTCTCGTGACCGCGCCGCTGCTGGACGGCTGCCGGGAGGCGGGCATCGACTACGAGATCCGCGCCATGGACAAGCCTTCCGATCACTGTCCGGTGTGGGTCGATCTCAGCCTGGATTAGCCATGCCCGAAAAGCCCGTCTTTCCCTTGCGAATTTTTTTCGACGGCGCCTGCTCCGTCTGTTCGCGGGAGATTGAACACTATGCGCGCCTCGATCGCGATGGGCGGCTGATCCCCGTCGATATCAGCGCCGCGGATTTTGATCCCCAACCTTACGGCATCTCTCTCGACCGGTTCATGTACGAACTGCACGCCATCGACGCCGAAGGGCGGGTGTATCGCGGCGTCGAATCCTTCTGGGCCATCTGGCAGGCCTTTCCCAACTCGACGTTTTTTGGATTTTTGGGCAGAGCCGTCACCTTGCCCATCATCCAGCCCCTGGCGCGTCTGAGTTACCAGGTCTTCGCGCGTCTGCGGCCCTATCTGCCCAAGCGCAAGAGCGATTGCGCTTCGGGAACCTGCCGCATCGGCAAACCCAAATGAAAGGCACCGATCCGCCATGAGCAATTCGCGACTCGTCTATTCCTCCGACCAAGGACGCATCTGCCCGGCGTGCGGCAAGGCGCAAACTGCCTGCATCTGTGGCAAGCAATCCGGGCCACCCGCGGGCGACGGCATCGTGCGGGTGCAGCGCGAAAGCAAGGGCAGGGGCGGCAAAACCGTAACGGTCATTCGCGGTCTGGCGCTCGACGAGGACAAGCTCAAGGCCCTGGCGGGAGAATTGAAAAAACGCTGCGGCACGGGCGGCACGGTGCGGGAATGGACCATCGAAATCCAGGGTGATCATGCCGACCTGCTGGTCGCGGAATTGACCCGGCGCGGTTACAAGGCCAAACGGGCGGGGGGCTGAACCACGGGTATCTTGACAGGTTCCTTGCCGATTGAATTGACCACCGCGCCTTGGGGAAGATTCCGCACGGTGAAGCGAATTGCCGATGGAGGGGGCGACCTTATGAAATGGAACGAAATCTCTCCAGCGGTGCATTCCGCGCTGCGAGTCGCATTGAACTATCTGATTTTGTCGTTTCTATGGATTTATTTCAGCGACCGCCTCCTGGTCATTCTCGTGGATGATCCTGTCCACCTCACTTTCTGGCAGACCAAGAAAGGCTGGCTGTTTGTCGTCGGCAGTTCCCTGTTGATTTTTGAGTTGGTGCGGCGCGCCTTGCTCAGGGTTTACCATGCCCAGTCCAGCCTTCAGGACAGCGAGCGGCGCTATCGCGAGCTTTTTGAGTGCAACCCGCATCCCATGTTTGTTTATGACCAGAATAGCCGGACATTTCTCGCCGTGAATGATGCGGCGGTTGCGCATTATGGATATGCCCGAGACGAGTTCCTTGCCATGACGATCAACGACCTTCATTTCGGCGAGGATCTGCCGACGCCGATACGCCAAGCTCCTTGGGACCAGGGCTTGGCGGGAACCTGGAAACATCGGAAAAAGGACGGCAGCCTGATTGACGTGGATATCAGCTCCCATAGACTTGAATTTAACGGACACCCCGCCGAATTGGTCCTGGCCCACGATGTGACCGAGCGCCTGCGCGCCGAAACACAGATTCGCCAATGGAATGAAACCCTGGAGCGTCGCGTTCGGGAGCGCACCGCGCAACTGGAGGCCGCAAATCGCGAGTTGGAGGCCTTTTCCTATTCGGTATCTCACGATCTCAAAGCGCCGCTGCGCGGTGTCGAGGGATATATCCACTTGCTGAGCGAAGGCTATCAGAATCAGCTTGATGAAGAAGGCCGGCAATTACTTTCCAATGTTCGGCGCGGCGCCGCCATGATGCATGCTCTCATCGATGACCTGCTCACCTATTCAAGCCTGGATCGCCGCGCCATGCGGCGGGTACCGCTTGATCTGGCGCCTTGGTTGAATGAAGCCGCATCGGAATTTGCGCGCGAGGTTGAGGCCAAAGGGGGAGCGTTGCGCATTCACGTTCAGAGTCTGGTAGTGCAGGTAGACCCCGTCGCATTAGGGGTGGCGGTGCGCAACCTGCTGGACAACGCCTTCAAATTCAGCCGCAACGCCCTGCCGCCGATCATCGAGGTTGATGCACGCAGGGAAGCAGGTCGCGTCATCCTCTGGGTAAAGGACAACGGCGTTGGTTTCGATCAGCGCTTTCATGATCGTATTTTTGAGATTTTTCAGCGCTTGCATCGTTCGGAGGACTGTCAGGGGACAGGCATAGGGCTTGCCTTGGTGAAAAAAGTTACCCGGCGGATGGGTGGGCGCGTGTGGGCGCAAAGCGCTCCCGGCACGGGAGCCACCTTTTATCTGGAGCTGCCGGAATGACACCTTTGCGCATCCTCTATGTCGAAGACAATGCCTCCGACTCCGATCTGGTGCTGCGGTCATTCAGGCGCTTGGCCCCGGATTTTTGCGTCGAACTGGTCAAGACCCTCGCCGAGGCCTTTGAACTTCTGGAAGAGGATCCTTCGCGATTCGACCTGGTCCTTTCCGATCTGGGGTTGCCCGACGGCAGCGGTCTGGACATGGTGAATTATGTCCGTGAACGCAATCTTTCCCTGGCGGTGGTGATTCTGACCGGATCAGGAGATCAGCAGGCGGCCGTAGCGGTTCTCAAGGCCGGTGCCGATGATTACCTGGTGAAGAAAGGTGCCTTTGCGGAACGCTTGCCTTTGACCTTGCTGGCGGCTTTTGAACGCCATCAGGTCAACCGGGCGCGCCTCAACAAGCCCCTGCGGGTTCTTTATGCCGAGCCCAACGCCTTTGATGTCGATCTGACTCGGCGCTACTTTGCGCAAAATGCCCCCCACATCCGCATGGAGGTCGTCACCACCGGCATGACGGTGCTGGACATGTTGCCCTCGGCGGAGGAGGGCAAGCCGGCCTGCTGTGATGTGGTGCTGCTGGACTACCGACTGCCCGAAATCGACGCCCTCGACATTGTTAAAACCTTACGCCATGAGCGGGGCTTGGATATCCCCATCGTCCTTGTGACCGGGCACGGCAGTGAAGAAGTTGCGACCCAGGCGCTGCGGATGGGCGTTGATGAGTATCTGATCAAAAACGAAGGCTATCTCTACCAATTGCCGACCGTGCTGGAAAAAGCGCACAACCAGGCACAGTTGCGCCAAAGCGAAGCGCGCTATCACAGTCTGTTTGAAAACAACCATGCCATTATGTTGCTCATCGACCCCAAGGATGGCCAGATTGTCGATGCCAATCCGGCGGCCTGCGCCTTTTACGGCTACGGTCTTGAGGGGTTGCGCAACATGAAAATCTCCGACATCAACATTCTGCCTCTGGAAGAGATACGCAAGGTCATCAACCGGTGCCTAGCCATGGAGCAAAACCACTTTCATTTCCGCCATCGCATCACCGGCGGCGAGATCCGCGATATTGAATCGTTCATCGGACCCATCAAATTCTCTTCGCAACGACTTCTTTATGCCATTATCCATGACATTACCGATCGCATTCGTGCCGAGGAAGGGCTACGCCTGGCGCGCTTTTGCATTGATCAGGCCTCCATTGCCATTTTCCGCATCGATGAGGACGGTTTGATTCTGGAGGCCAACGACCAGGCCTGCGCAAGTCTCGGCTATGAGCGGAATGAGTTGTGTGGCATGGAAATTTTCGATATCGATCCGGATTTCGATCCGGTGCGTTGGCGGGAGCACCGCAAGACGGTTCGTAACAAAGGTTCAGGCACCATTGAAACCCGGCATCGCCGCAAGGACGGCACTATCTTTCCCGTAGAAGTGACGGTCAACTACCTGGATTATGAGGGGAAGGCTTTTTCTTATTCTTTCGCTCAGGACATTACCGAACGCAAGAAAGCGGAGGAGGAACTCAAGCGATTCAAGTTCTTGGTGGAAAACGCTGGTCAGGAAATCTATCTGATCAATCCCGATGGAAGTTTATTTTATGCCAACGACACGGCTGCCGAGAGTCTCGGCTACACGGTTGAAGAACTCATGGCCATCGGGATACCGGGGATCGATCCCGTGTATGGCCCCGAATACCTGGCGCATTTTGAAACGCTCAAAACCTCTGATATGCCTCGTTTCGAAACCGAGCATACGGCAAAGGACGGCCGAAAAATACCCAAGGAAATCAAGGCGGTTTATCTGCCCATGGGTGATCGGGAGTTTGTCTGTGCCTTTGCCCAGGACATCACCGAACGCAAGCGCTATGAAAAACAACTCGAATATTTGGCGACTCACGACGAATTGACCGGTTTGGCCAACCGTTCCTTGATGCATGACCGACTGACCCAGTCCCTCTACTACGCACAACGTTCGGGAAGGATGGTTGCGGTTCTTCTCCTTGACGTCGATCGCTTTAAGGTCATCAACGACAGCTTGGGACACGGCGTGGGCGATCAGTTACTTCAGGTGGTGGCACAGCGGCTGAAGGCATCCGTGAGAGAGGCCGACACGGTTGCGCGTCTGGGGGGGGATGAATTTGTCGTGTTGCTTGCTGAAATTGCCGAAGTCGACGATGTCGGATTGGTTGCCAATAAAATCCTTCAACAGCTTGCCGAGCCTCATGTGATCGCGGGCCGTGAAATCTTTCTGACCGCCAGTTGCGGTATCAGTCTCTACCCCAAGGACAGCGAGGATGGCGCGATCCTCGTGCGAAATGCCGATGTGGCTATGTATCGTGCAAAAAGAGAAGGCGGCAATTGCATTTCCATTTTTTCCCCGGAGATGAATGAACGCATTCTCGAAACCCTTGAGCTGGAAGGGGCGCTCAGACAGGCTCTTGAGCGTCAGGAATTTTTTCTGCACTACCAGCCCAAAGCTGATCTCTCCAACGGTCGCATCGTCGGATGTGAAGCGCTGGTACGCTGGCAGCATCCCCAGCGGGGACTGATTTCCCCAGGCGAGTTCATACCTCTGGCGGAAGAAACCGGGTTGATTGTGCCATTGGGAACCTGGGTTCTGCAGGAAGCTTGTCGCCAAGCCCAAGTCTGGCAAGCCGCAGGTTTGCCGACGGTCCAGGTGTCCGTCAATATCTCGGCCCGTCAATTCCGACAGGAAAATCTGCCGCAACTCGTCAAAAACATTCTGCGGCAAGCAGATGTCGATCCGCGAACGCTGATGCTCGAGCTGACCGAGAGCATCCTGATGAAGGATCCTGATGCGGCTGTGGAACTCATGACAACCCTGAAGAATCTCGGCATACGACTCTCCCTGGATGATTTTGGCACCGGCTATTCTAGTCTGGCGTATTTAAGTCGCTTTCCGTTTGATCAGGTAAAAATCGATCGCTCATTTGTCGATGGCATTGCGCATGATCCAGATTCCGCGACAATTGCCGTATCCATTATCGCACTGGCCCACCGCATGGGGCTCAAAGTCGTGGCGGAAGGGGTGGAAAACGAAGCCCAACTGGGGTATCTGCAAAGGCATGGGTGCGACGAGATCCAAGGTTTTCTGTTCAGCCGACCGGTCCCGGCGGAAGATTTTGCCGCGATGCTGCGCAATCATAAATCGCTGCCTTCCGCGCAGATCACCAGTGAAGGCGAGCCGAGAACCTTGCTTTTGGTGGATGATGAGCCGCATACGCTTTCGGCCTTGCGCCGGCTGCTGCTGGATGAAGACTACCGGATTTTGACCGCCTACAGTGCTCAGGAGGGGCTCGCGCTGCTCGCCCAAAATAAGGTCCATGTGATTTTGACGGATCAACGGATGCCGGGAATGACCGGAACGGAATTTCTTGGGCGTGTCAAGGCGCTGCATCCCGATACCGTGCGCATTATCCTTTCCGGATATGCCGACCTCGATACGGTGGTGCGCTCGGTGAACGAAGGCGCTCTCTACAAATTCCTCGGCAAGCCCTGGGATGATGATCAGCTGAGAGGACACATCCGCGAGGCCTTCAGATATTACGAAGCCATGATTCGGCCTCGGCAAAATCAATAGCCAAGCGCATTTTGCTCAGCGGAGCAACATGGCAGCCAGATTCACACCTTTTTTTATCCTCAAGGAGGCCCCCATGCCCATCATCACCATCGAAGGTCCAGCCATCCCCGACATGTCCGCGCGCCGCAAGCTGGCGGAAGAGTTGACCCAGGCGGCGGTCAGGGCTTACGGCCTGCCCGCGGAGAAAATGATCGTGGCCATCCGCGAGGTTTCACCCGAACAGGTGGCCGTGGGCGGGGTGCTCATCGCCGACCGTAAATAGCCGATATCTCATGCATTTCCGGCAGCGGCGAGCAGATTCAAGGCCTCGGCGGCAGGACGGGTCGTGTTTCGGAGGAAGTTTTCGGAAAAAACCTCGACGCGGTTGCGGCCCAGGCATTTGGCTCGGTACAGCGCCTGATCGGCTTCCGCGATGATCGTCTCCGCCGGGTGGGCGTGTTTCACGCAGCGGATGCCGATGCTGATGGTGACGCGCAATGTCGGCCAACTTGGAATGCTGACGCAGGCCACCTTTCCGCGGATGCGTTGGGCCACCCGCGCCGCGTCAACCAGATTGGCGCCGGGCATGATGACGGAGAATTCCTCCCCGCCGAGACGACACAGGGTGTCGGATTTGCGCAGGCCGCCACGCAGGATCTCGGACAGGGCGAGAAGCACGGCATCGCCGGCCTGATGGCCGAAGCTGTCGTTGACTTTCTTGAAGTGATCCAGATCCAGCATGAGCAGCGAAAACTTCTCTCCCGTCCGGTTCATTCGCGAAATTTCCGCTTCCAGCGCCTGAAGAAAGAGTCGCCGGTTGCCCAGGCCGGTGAGGGGATCGGTCATGGCCTGCCGGGCGAGCTCATCCTTGGCGCGGCGCAAGGCCAGGAGGTTTTGTTTCACGAGCAGATGCCGCCGAATGCGCGCCGCCGCCTCGCCGCTGGACATGTTGAAGGTCAAGCAGTCATCGGCGCCGGAGTTGAGCCCGAGGATCCGGGTTTGCTCATCATCCTCCCCGGTGAACAGAAACACGGGGATATCACTGAGATCCGATTGCTTCTGAAAAAGGCGCAGCCAGCGAAATTCGCTTTTCGCGGGATGATCCGCCGCGTAAAAGACGGCCGCGACCTCCTGGTTTTTGATGCGATGCAAAGCCTCCCGCTGGGAGGATGCCTCCAAATTGCCCTCGAACAGCCCCGTCGGCCGCAGGATGCTGGAAATGGCCTGACGCTGCTGAGCCGATTCGCCGAGAATCAAACTGGTCGCCGTTGCCATGGTGTTGGTGCCCTTTC
>NZ_JAUVWH010000158.1 GCF_030604225.1 Geoalkalibacter sp. | reverse complement strand
CGGGACGGCCTTTTTGCTGAAACCCTCGGATGAGGACGTGGTTATTCGATGCTGTGCAGGAAGCGGTAGAAGTCGGCGTCGGTGCTCAGCACCAGGCGCGCGTTGTCCTTGACCGCCTTGCGATAGGATTCGAGGGTGCGCACGAAGGCGTAGAAACTCGGGTCGCGGCCGTAGGCCTCGGCGTAGATGTTGGCCGCCGTGGCGTCGGCCTCGCCGCGAATCTCCTCGGCGCGACGGAAGGCTTCCGATTCGATGGTGCGCAGTTCACGCGCCATCTGCCCGAGGATGTCGGCGCGCTCGCCCTCGCCTTCCGAGCGGTACTGGGCGGCGACCTGCTTGCGCTCGGACACCATGCGCTCGTAGACGCGCTGGCGAACCTGCTCGACGTAATTGATGCGCTTGATTTGCACGTCGATGAGATCGATGCCGTATTCGGGGGTCATGGCGCGCGCCTCGCGCAACACGTTGGCGAGAATCTCCTCGCGCCCGGTGAGGTTTTCGGCGGCGATGGCCTCGCCTTCCACCTCGAAGACTTCTTCGCGCACCCCGCTCGGCGGGCTGTAATCGGCGCCGCGCACCAGTTCCACCAGCAGATGGCCGGAGACGGCGTCGCGCACCACCGAATCGAGGATGTCGTCGAGGCGGCTGCGCGCGCCGCGCTCGTTGGCCACCGCGCGGTAGAACAGCAGGGGATCGGAGATGCGCCAGCGGGCGGTGACATCCACCCAGATGTAGCGCTTGTCCTTGGTGGGAATCTGGTTGGGGTCGCCGTCCCACTGCATGATGCGGCGCTGAAAGCGATGCACCTCCTGGATCAGAGGCAGCTTGAAGTGCAGCCCGGCCATGCGGATGTCCCCGACGGGCTTGCCGAATTGGGTGACCAGGGCCTGCTCGCCCTCGTCGACGACGAACAGGCTGCCCCGGGCCAGCACGAAGGCCACAACCGCGACAATAATCAGCAGTTCCTTTTTCATTGGGCGCCTCCCTTGCCCGCCTGGCGCAGGGGCAGCAGCGGCAGGGCGCTGGTCGCGCCGGCGGCGTCCATGACGTAGATTTCCTCGACCTGCGGCAGGATGCTCTCCAGGGTTTCGAGGTAGAGGCGGCGCCGGGTGACCTCGGGCGCCTTGCGGTATTCGCCGAGCAGCGCGCTGAAGCGCAACGCCTCGCCCTGGGCGCGATTGACGCGCTCCACGGCATAGCCCTCGGCCTCGAGAATGCGGCTACGCGCCACGCCGCGCGCCATGGGCACCTCGCGGTTGTACTGCTCGTGGGCCTGCAGAATCATGCTTTCCTTCTGCTGCTCGGCCTCGTTGACCTCGTTGAAGGCGGCCTTGACCGGCCCCGGCGGGTTGACGTCCTGAAAGCGCACGGTAACGATGCGCACCCCCATCTCGTAGCTGTTGAGGATCTCCTGCACGTCCTTCTGGATGGCCAGGGCGAGCAGGGCGCGCTCGGTGGTCAGCACCTCGGTGACGTTGGAGTTGCCCACCACGCGCCGCACCACCGCCTCGGCGATATCGCGGATGGTGGAGGCGGGGTTGTTGACCTTGAACAGGTACTTGTAGGGATCGGCGATCTGGTACTGCACGATCCATTCGACGTCGGTGACGTTGAGATCGCCGGTGAGGGTCAGGGATTCCTCTTCCAGGCCGCGCTTGACGTAGGTGGAGCGGCCGCCGCCCTGATCGACGGTGCGAAAGCCGAAGTCCTCGCGCAGCACCCGCCCGGTCTTGACCAGGTAGACATCTTCGATGCCGAAGGGCAGCTTGACGCGCAGGCCGGGGTCGGTCATCTGCACGAAGCGCCCGAAGCGCAAGACCACCCCCGTTTCCTCGGTACCTACCTTATAGAAGCTGGTCGCGGCCGCCCACAACACCAGCAGCGCCACCACCACGCCGCCCATGGCGTTGCCCGGCAGCTTCAGGCCGCGGAAACGGTTGAGCAATTTGTTGAGCTCTTCATCAATCTGGGACTCGCGACGTCCCCAAGGATCGTTCTGCATCGCATTCCTTTCCAGCGGAGGGAAATTCAACATGCCGACGCTCCGCCCTGCGTCACGACACCGGCGGACTATACCATGGGGGGACGCGGATTAAAATCTGTTTCGGTCGCGGCCCGCCGATTCTCTTCTTGCTGGATTTTGCCCGCCCACCTGGGCTACCCTGAGGCTTGGCCGGCCGTCTTCAGCGGCCGTCGCCTCGAACCGAAAGGATACCCGTCATGACCCACGCTCCCGCGAAGTCCTCTGCCGGCGTCGTCGTCCGCATGTTCGGCGCCCTGCACAGCCTGCGCCGCAGCCGCGGCCTGCCCGCCACCGTCGAACTGGAGCTTCCGCCCGAGGGCCGCACCGCCCAGGAAATCGCCGAGGAGCTCGAACTGCCCCTGGAGCGCATCGAGGCGGTGTTCATCAACCACCGTACCTACGACCTCGACCACCGCATCCGCCCCGGCGACCGCCTCGCCTTCGTTCCGCCGGGCGTCCCAGGTCCGCACCGTTTCTGCCTCGGCATTCATCCGGCCAACCGCAAATCGCGCAGCGGCGAGGATTCCTGAACCATGGGCAAACCTTCCTCTCCCGCCGCTGCCCGCTTGTGGAACATCCTCGCCGGCCTCTGCATCCTGGGCGGCTTCGCCGTGGAAATCTACGCCGTGGTGGTCAACAGCTGGGCGGTGTTCCGCGTCGGCCTGGCGATCTTTCTGCTGTGCATCCCCTGCGCCATCATCGCCTGGTACTACCGCAACCGCGGCAACATCGGCCCGCCCCAGCCCCAATAAAAAAGGCGACCTTCGCGGGTCGCCTTTTTCCTGATGCCTTTTAAATTCGTCTAGCGCCACTGGTCCAGATAGCCGCGCGCCTTTTTCGCCTCGTCGGAGAGGGGGTAGGCCTCGATGATCTTCTCCATGATGACCCGGGCATTGCGCCGATCGCCCAGGGCCTCGAAGGCCATGCCCTGCTTGAGCATGGCCGAGGCGGCCTTTGGATGCTCGCCGTGCTTCTGGATCACGTCCTGAAACTGCAGGATGGCGTTTTCGTACTTCCTTTCGCCGTAAAAAGCCTCGCCCACCCAGTACATGGCGTTGATGGAAAGCTCGTGGTTGGGGTGGCTCTTGAGGAATTCCTCGAGGGATTGACGCCCTCCGGCAAAATCGTTCTGCCGCATGATCTGATCGAGGCCACGCTGGTAGAGCGCTTCGGGCGATCCCTGGCCCGCGGCCGGCGCTGCCGCCGCCGGGGCGATCACCGCGCCGCCGGTGCCGCCCTCCAGGCGTGCGACGCGATCTTCCAGGGCGCTGACCTTGAGGCCGAGATCGTCGCGCAGCAGGCGCATCTCGTCGCGCAGTTGTGTCTGACCGCGGGAGCTGTCCTCGAGCCGGCCGTTGACCGCCTGCAGATCGACCCGCAGGGTATCCAGGGCCGCCTGGTTTTCCGCCTGCTGGCGGGCCAGGGCGTCAAGGCGTCCCCCCAGTTCCTGACCCTGCTCCTGGGTGCGGCCGATGGTCTGGCGCTCCATTTCGGCCAGACGGCGCTTGAGTTCCTGCATGTCCTGCTCCATGCGCAGCTGGCTCTGGCTGGGAATACAGCCGCCGGCCAGCAGGCCGAGCAGCAGCAGGAGCAAAAGAATTCGCGATTTGTTACGCATGGGATAACCTCCGGTGCCATGAACAAAAGGGCCGCGCATGGCGCGGCCCTTCCAGATGCGACCGGCCTTGGCTTAAAGTACCGGCTTGAATTCGGCGCGACGGTTCTTGGCCCAGGCGTCCTCGTTGCCGGCCGGGTCAAGGGGCAGTTCCTCGCCGTAGGAGATGACCGACAGACGCTCGGCGGCGATGCCCAGGGTCACGAGGTAATTGCGCACCGCCTGGGCGCGACGCTCGCCCAGGGCCAGGTTGTACTCGTCGGAGCCACGCTCGTCGGTGTGGCCCTCGATGAGCACCTTGACATCGGGATTGGCGCGCAGATAAGCGGCGTTGCGGGTAAGGGTCTCCTGGGCGCGCTGGCTCAGGGTGTAGGAATCATACTCGAAATGAATCCGCTCCAGGGCCGCGGCGATGTCCGCCGCGCCGGGACGGCCATAGGCGTCGCGCTCGCCCACGGCGCTCTCGCGCAGGGAGCCGTCGCCGTAACCGGAGACATCACCGGCGACGCGGCCATCGGTCAGGCCGGCCTGGGAGGCATCGGTGCCCACCGGCTTCTTGGCGCAGCCCGCGAACACCAGGGACAGAGCGGCCAGCACCAGGGCCATACGCATAATTTGGTTGAATCTGCTCATCTTGACCAACTCCTTGAAAAATTTTTCACCTTGAATGCCGGCCCGGTCAACAAGAGACCGGCCGCGAAAAAACCCGGCCATTATACCGATTGTGCGAGAAAAAACAACAATTACCGCCAGGGCCCCGACCAGGCTGGATGGGACGCCTCGCCGCCCCCCGGCGAAATGCGCCGTGCCCCGGTGCCGTCGGCGCGCATGACGAAAATCGCCTTGCGCCCGTCCTGGGTCGAGGAGTAGACGATGAAGCGCCCGTCGTGGCTCCAGCGCGGATGCTCCTTGCTGCCCGCGCCGAAGGTCAGGCGCCGCTCGTCGCTGCCGTCGGCGCGGATGGTGTAGATGTCGAAACGCCCGCCCTCCAGGCGGGTGAAGACGATGCGCTCGTCCTTGGGATGCCAGTCCGGCGTGGCGTTGTAGGTGCCCGAGGGAGTCAGTCGCCGCAGGCTGCCGCCCTGCAGGTCCATGACGAACACGTGAGGGCCGCCCTGGCGGTCGGAAATAAAGGCCAGGCGATCCGCCGCCGGGCTCCAGGTGGCATCCACATCGATGTTCCAGTCCTGGGTCAGGCGCCGACTCAGGGAGCCGTCGGTACCCATCAGATAGAGGTCGGGGTTGCCCTGGTAGCTCAGGGTCAGGGCGATTTCCCGCCCGTCGGGGCGGTAACGGGCGCTGATGTTGAGACCCTCGCGCCCCGAGAGGCGCGCCTCGCGCCCGGAATAGATCTCCTTGCGGTAGAGGTCGGGGTTGGTCTGCTTGTAGGAGGTGAAGATCAGCTCCTTGCTCACCGGTGAGAAATCCGGGTTGAGCACGATGGAGCGATGGTCGGTGAGACGGGTCGAATTGTGCCCGTCCACATCCATGATGTAGAGCTCCTTGTGCCCGGTGGCGTTGGAGATGTAGGCGATCTTGGAATTGAAGGGTCCCTCGATGCCGGTCAGGCTCTTGAGGATCTGGTCGGCGAAGGTGTGGGCCATCTGCCGCGCGTCGGCGACGCGCCCCACGTAGCGCCGCCCATCGAGCAGGCGGCGGCGCACCACGTCGAAGAGGCGCGCCTCGAGCACCAGGTTGTCGCCCTGCACTGAATAGGTGCCCTTGATCAGCACCTCGGCGCCGAGCAGGCGCCATTCGGCGAAATCCACCTCGCTGCTGAGCAGTCCGATGCGCCGCGCGTCGCCGAGAAAGGCGGCCGGGTCGACGAAGGAAAACAGTCCCGAGAGATCGAGGTCGGCCTGAAGCACCTGGTCGATTTGCGCCGCGACCTCGGGCCGCGGGGTCACCTCGCGCGGCAGAAACTGAGTCAGCGCCAGGGGAATGGTCTGCTGGCCCGGGGCGCGGATCTCGATCTGCGCGGCGGCCGGCGCGGCCAGGGTCAGCAACAGCAACAAAGCGGTGAACGCACGCACCATGCGATTACTCCATCAAATCCTTGAGGTTGAAAACGTAGCGCTCTTCCCAACGGCGACCGGGCTCGAAGGGCAGCTTCTTCTCGCGCAGAATGGCGGCGCGCACCGAATCATCGAACACCCGGTCGCCCGATTCGCGCACACAACGATAGTCAATGAGGTTGCCGCGCGCATCGTAGATGATGACGAGCTCGGCTTCGAGGTCGAGGCGACTGACCTGATACTTGGAGAGTTTCCACTGCTGCCGGAAAAACTCGTTCATCCAGGCCGCATAGGAGGCGCCCGCCTCGGTGCCGCGCCCGTCGGGCATGCCCAGGGGCGCGTCGGGGATGGGCGAGCCCCCCCGGGTGTCCTTGGCGGTGAGGGCCGCCAGACTCTTGTCGAGGGCCGCTCGCTCCTCCTGGCGCCGCGCCTGCTCGCGCAGCTCGGCCATGCGTTTGTCCAGGTCCGCCTGGCGCGTGTCGGGCTTGGGTTCCGGCTTGGGTTCCG
>NZ_JAUVWH010000101.1 GCF_030604225.1 Geoalkalibacter sp. | reverse complement strand
CCACCCGGCATTCGAGATGGGGCAACAGGGGCAGCCGCAGGGTTCTCTCCGCGACCACGCCCCACAGCTCGCGGCGCGGCGCGCCCCACTGCCGCCCGCGCACCACCCGCGCCTCATCGGGCAGGCGCTCGCGCGCCGCCTGGTCAAACTGGGCCAACTCCATCTGAAACATGAGGTTGAATTCTCCCTGGCACCGAAGCAAAGTCTTATCATAACCGCCACTTGCAGCCCGCCCCCGGTTGCAATCGGGGAATCTTGCTTTAACCTGTGTTAAATGTCACAGCCGCAACGGCAAAATCAAGGAAGAATTCCACCAGAGACGGAGACGATCCATGAAAACACGCAAGAAAGTCTTTGAATTCGAATACGAGGAAGTGCTGGAGGTGAAAACCCGCGAACTGATCCGCGTCGCCTGCGCGGTGGCGGTGGGCTGTCCCGACTGACTGAAGAAACACTTCGCGGTCGCGAAGGAACACGGCGCCACCCCGGCGGAACTGCGCGAAGCCCTGGCCTACGGCATCATCGCCCCGGCGGGTCGGGCCAAGAATTTCGTTCTGAGCCTGGAGGAGCAGCTGGGGCTGGACGAGCGATCAGAGTAAAAAAATCGCCCGGCGGGAGGAGGACCGCCGGGCCAAAGGGAGAGAGGGCTTGCTGTTGCGGGATCAATCGGGCGGCAGGGCGCGACCGAGGAGTTCCATGAGGTGCAGCACCTCCTGGGACAGGCCGGCCTCGCGCACGCCCCAGGCCAACTGCAGATGGCAACCGGGATTGGCGGTCACCAGGATGTCGACGCCGGTGGCGCGGGCGTTGTCGAGTTTGCGGTCGAGCACCTTGCGGCTGTCCTCGGCGTATTTGAGCCCCCAGGTGGCCGCCGAGCCGCAGCACCAGCTCGCCTCGGCCATCTCGCGCAGCTCCACGCCGGGAATCTGGCGGATGATCTGGCGCGGTTGGGCGCTGATGCCCTGGGCGTGACAGAGGTGGCAGGGCTCGTGGTAGGTGACGCTGGCGCGCACCTCCCGCAACCCCTCGGTCCGCAAGCCGACCTCGGCGAGAAATTCTGAAATATCGCGGATCTTGGCGCGGAAGCGAGCCAGCTTGTCATGTTCGGCGCGCTCCTCGAGAAGTTCTTCGTATTCCTTGAGGGCGGCGCCGCAGCCGGCGCAATCCGTCACGATATAATCCACATCCTGAGCAAGAAACAGATCGAGGTTGAAGAGCGCCAGCTGCCGCGCCGTTTCGCGATCGCCTTCGGAGAGATGGGGTGCGCCGCAGCATTTGGTGTCCTTGGGCGTCACCACGTCAAAACCCTGATGGGACAGCACCCGCACCGTATTGCGCGATACGTTGGGATACATCAGCGTCATCACGCAGCCGAGGAAAAAGCCGACGCGCCCGCGTTTTTCACCCCGGGCCGCGACCACCTCGGGCAGTTGCGGGCGCAGGGGCTTTTCCAGGCGCGGCAGCATGCCCTCGGCTTTTTGCATCCACTCGGGACCGAGCTTAAGCACCTTGAGGTGGCGCACCAGCCACTGGATGCCGAGGCGCTGGTAGAGGCGCGTGGGCAGCATGGAGGTTTCCAGCAGCTCGGGCGAGGGCACCATCTTCCGCAGGATGAACTCGCGAAAGGCCTTGCCCATCTTGCCCAGGGGATAAAAGGCATGGGCCTGGCTGCGGCACACTTCCATCACCTCGCCCGCGCGCACCCCCGAGGGGCAGGCGCTGGTGCAGGCGCGGCAGTCCAGGCAGAAAAACGCCTCTTCCTTGATGGTCGGGGTGAATTCCAGTTTCTTCTCGGCCACCGCCCGCGCCAGGGCGACGCGACCGCGCGGACTGGAACGCTCGCGCCCGGTCAGGGCATAGGTCGGGCAGGTCGGTAGACAGAAGCCGCAACGCATGCACTGCAACACGTCGTCGTAATGGGGCGCGTCCTCGACTTTGAAGTTGCCCAGCGGCTCAGTGGGAGACACGGAAACCCTCCTCCACATGGGCCTGCGTGCAGGGATCACCCTCGTCAAAAATCTTGCCGGGGTTGAGAATGCCCTGCGGGTCGAAGGTCTGCTTGATGCGCTTCATCACCTGCACACCTCCGGGACCGATCTGGCGGGCCAGATATTCCTTCTTGGCCAGGCCGATGCCGTGTTCGCCGGAGACGGTCCCGCCCCAGGCCAGCACCTGCCCGTAGAGCTCGTTGTAGAAGGCGTGGGCGCGCTCCATCTCATCGTGGTCGCGCTCGTCGCACAGGACCGTCGGGTGCAGATTGCCGTCGCCGGCATGGCCGAAGGTGCCGACCTTGAGCCGATATTTTTCCGTGAGGCGCTCGATCTCGTCGAAGGTCTCGGCCAACCGCGAGCGCGGCACCGTGGCGTCTTCGAGCAGGGTGGTGGGCGACACCCGCGCCAGCGCGGAGAGGGCGGTGCGGCGTGCCGCGGCCAGGCTCGCGGCCTGGGCGGCGTCACGCGCCACATGGATTTCCGCGGCCTTGACCTGCTCAAGAATCCGGCGCACCCCCTCGGCTTCTTCCGCCACCGGCGCCGGATGCCCATCCACCTCGATGAGCAAAAGCGCCGCCATCTGGCGCGGCAGGCCGATCTTGACGTAATCCTCGACGCAGTTGATGGTGGCGCGATCCATGATTTCCATGGTTGAAGGGATGATCTTGGCGGCGATGATGCGCGACACCGCTTCGCCCGCCGTGCGGGTGTCGTTGAAATAGGCGAGGATGGTGCGCTTGTCCTGGGGCGGCGGAATGAGCTTGACGGTGATTTCGGTGACGATGCCCAGGGTGCCCTCGCTGCCCACCAGCAGATCCTTGAAACCGTAGCCGGCCACGTCCTTGACGCTCTTGCCGCCCGTGGCGATGAGGCCGCGGTCGGCGAGCACCCCCTTGAGGGCCATGACGTAGTCGCGCGTCACCCCGTATTTGAGGCCGCGCAGGCCGCCGGCGTTCTCGGCGACGTTGCCGCCCAGGGTGGAGATTTTCTGCGAACCCGGATCGGGGGGATAAAACAGCCCCTTGGCCGCCACCGCGTTGAACAGATCAAGGGTGACGACGCCCGCCTCGGCGGTGGCGGTGAGGTTCTCCTCGTCGATTTCGAGAATGCGGTTCATGCGCGTCAGGCACAGCACCATGCCGCCCTTGACCGGCACGCTGCCCCCCGACAGACCCGTGCCCGAGCCGCGCGGCGTAAGCGGCAGTCCCTCGCGCTCGGCGATCTCCATGGCGGCGATCAGCTGTTCGGTGGTGGTCGGATAGACCACCACCTCGGGCAGATGATGCACGCCGGGCGTCGAATCATAGCCCAGGGTGAGCAGATCCTCCTTCTCGTGCAGCACGTTGTCCCTGCCGAGCTTTTCCGCCAGATGATCGATGGCTGTCTTGGAAATCATGGATAGCCCCTTCCTGCGCGATGCCTAGAAACCTTCCTCGTGATAGCCCTCGGGAATGCGCACCAGCAGCACGGGAATCTCGGAGCGGTGCATCACCTTGTTGGCGGTGTGGCCAAGCACTGCATCGCCGATGACCGTGTGCCGGTGGGTGCCCATGACGATGAGATCGGCCTTGACCTCACGCGCCTGAGCCATGATCTCGTTGGCCGGATGACCCTCGACCACGCGGATTTCCCCGACCAGGCCGGCACCGCTCGGCGCGTGGCAGACTTCCTTGTCGCACAAGCGCTGCACCCGCTCCTCGATCTTCTTGCGCGCATGCTCGCGCGCCTGCCGGTGGATCCGCTCGGACTGCTGCTGGGAGATATGCAGCTCGATCAGGTGCTGACCGAAGGTCGACAGGGGCTCCATGGCATGCAGGATGACGATGCGCGCGTCATGTTTTTCCGCCTCGGCCAGGGCGTAACGAAAGACATGAGGGGCGCCGGCCCCCAGGTCCGTGGCATAGAGAATCGTCGCGATTTTGGGCAGCATGGTTTGGCCTCCTCCCGGGTCTGCTCAGGTTTAACCAAAAAACACCTTGGGCAGCCAGGTAATGATTTGCGGAAACAGGATCATCAGAATTAGACCGAGAATCTGGATGGCGACAAAGGGCAGAATGCCGCGATAGACATCGGACATGGTGTATTCCGGCGGCGCCACGCCCTTGAAATAAAACAGGGCGTAACCGAAGGGCGGCGTCAGGAAGGAGGTTTGCAGGTTCACGCAGATGAGCATGGCGAACCACAGGGGATCAAAGCCCAGATCCATGGCGATGGGGGTGAAGATCGGCACCACCACCAGCAGAATCGCCGCCCAGTCGATGAACATGCCGAGGATGAACACCACCAGCATCATGATGCCAAGCACCACGTAGGGGCTTACGTCGAGGCCCAGCAGCAGGTCCGAAACCACCCAGCCGCCGCCCATGCTCAGAAACACCACGCTAAACAGCTTACCGCCGACGAACAGCATCATGATCATGGCGGTGGTGCGCAGGGTCGCGCGGCTCGCCTGGGTGATCACGTCCAGATTGAGTTTGCGGTTGCACAGCGCCAGAATCAGCGAACCCACGCAGCCCAGGGCCGCCGCCTCGGTGGGGGTGGCCATGCCGGCGAGAATGGTGCCCATGACGATCAGGATCAGGCCGAAGGGCGGCACGAAATTCTTGGCCGTCATCATGACTTTTTGCCCCAGGGTGGCGGTGCGGTCCTCCTTGGGAATGGGCGGCCCCATCTTGGGATTGATGCCGCAGCGCACCATGACGTAGAGAAAATAGAGCCCTGAGAGCAGCAACCCGGGAAGGATGGCCGCGGCGAACAGGTTGCCCACGGAAGTCTCGCGCAGGCCGGTGAGGCCGCCGTAGACCACCAGCATGATGCTCGGCGGGATGAGGATGCCCAGGGTACCCGAGGAGCAGATGATGCCGGAGGCCAACCCGCGGTCATACCCACGACGCAGCAGTGCGGGCCCGGCCATCAGGCCCATGGCCACCACCGAGGCGCCGATGATGCCGGTGGTGGCGGCAAACACCGTGGACACCAGAATGACCGCCATGCCCAGGCCGCCGCGCAGACCGCCCATGACGATGTAAAGCGCGTCGAACAGGCCCTCGGAGACTTTGGAGCGATCGAGAATCTGCGCCATGAAGATGAACAGCGGCACCGCCACCAGGGTGTAGTTCTGCATCAAACCCCAGTTGTTGTTGGCGAACAGATCCATCAACGCCATGACGTTGAAGCCGTTGTCGATCAGGCCGAACAGGGTAGCGACGGCCGCCAGGGTGATCGCCAGGGGATGCCCCAGGGCGATGGCGAGCACCAGGGTGCCGAACATGAGAACAGTAAGAATTTCCGGGCTCATGAAAAAGTTTCTCCCTTAGGTGCGGTCGGACTGGCGCAGCGCCTGCCAGTCATGAATCAGCCGGGATACGCCCTGCAGCAGCAGGAGCACAAAGCCGACGGCCATCAGGGCCTTGTAGGGATACAGGGCCGGTGCCCAGGAGGTGGAGGCCTTTTCCAGATGCCCCCAGGAATCCCTGGCGTAGCGCACCGAACCATAGGCGAGCAGACCCACCGTGGGAAGGAACAGAATCACGCCGACGATCAACCGTAGGATGGCCCGCGGCCGCGTCGGCAGACGCGCCTCGAAAACATCGATGGCCACATGCCCCTCATGCCTGAGGGTGTAGCCGAAGCCGAGCACGAAATGCACCCCGTAGATGAAATTGGTGGCTTCGAAGGCCCAGATGGTCGGGGCGTTGAACAGGTAGCGGGCAAAGACCTCGTAGGCGACCACCAGCACCAGCGGCAAAATGAGGTACGCCGTGAGACGCCCGGTGTATTCGCTGAGAGCGTCGATCCCTTGGGCGAGTTTGAGCATGGGGGAACTCCGTTGGCGGGCCGCGCCCGCCGAAGAATGTCGGCGCCGGATCCGGGAATAATCACTCTCCGGGTCCGGCGCCGACCGTCAGGTTACTGCAGGTGCTTGCCCTTCAGGTAATCCTCGATGGGCCAGGGAGCCACGCGGCTGCGCTGCTCGCGCCAGTCGGCGAAGTCCTTCTTGAACTGCTCCTGGCTCTCCAGCGCCTTTTTCACGTCGGGATGCTTGGCCATGAGTTCATCGAGATACTGCTTGGTGGTCTTGGCGAATTCGTTGAGGGTTGCGTCATCCATGGTGACGAACTCGACCTTGGCTTTCATCTGCCTGAGGGCGTCGGCATTGAGGTTCTCGATCCAGGCGTTGGACCACAGCTGGGTCTCGGCGGCGGCAATCTTCACGATCCACTGCAGATCGGCAGGCAGGGAGTCCCAGGCCTTCTGGTTGATGATGATGTCGCACTGGAAGCCGGGCTGGTGCACGCCGGGGGAGATGACGTACTTGGTGATGTCGTCGAAGCCCATGGGGAAGTTGATGGCCGGGGTGGAGTATTCGGCGGCGTCGATGACGCCGCGCTCCAGGGCGAGATAGACCTCGCCGCCGGGCAGGGGCGAGACGCTGGCGCCCAGCTGGTTCATGATGTCCATGTACCAGCCCACGGTGCGCAGGCGCATGCCCTTGAAATCAGCCATGGTCGAAGCTTTTTTGTTGGAGAACAGGCCCATTTCCTGGCCGGTCTGACCGGCGGGCAGGGCGAAGATGCCGTAGGGCTTGTAGAGCTCCTGGAGCATTTCCAGGCCGCCACGCTCGTAGAGCCAGATGTTGTAGCCCTCGGCGTCAAGGCCGAAGGGCACCGAGGCATAGGCGACGAAGGCCTCGTTCTTGCCTTTCCAGTACAGGGGCGAGGAGTGAGCGATTTCCGCCGAGCCCTTGCTGATGGCGTCGAACACTTCGTTGGCGCCGACTAGCTCGCCGGCGGAGAACAGGCGGATTTCCAGGCGGCCGCCCGAGGCCAGGCGCACCGAATCGGCGAAATGCTGGGCGATGTCGTAAAAGAGCATCCCCTTGGCCCAGGGCATGATCATCTTCCAGCGGAAGGTTTTGTCGGAGGTTTCCACCTTGAGGCGCTTGGTTTCCTCGTGGCGCTTGTCGACACCGAACTTCTCGCGTTTCTGGGCAAAGGCCTGGGGCGCGCCCACCAGCATCAACACCAGCAACATACTGACCCACATCCTGACTTTCTTCATCCGTCTTGTCTCCTCTCCTGGGTTGGGTTTAACACAGCCTGCGCGTTAATGCAGGTGCTTGCCCTGGATGTACTGCTCCAGGGGCCAAGGCGCGACGCGGCTGCGCTGCTCACGCCAGTCGGCGAAATCCTTCTTGAACAGCTCCTGGGAATCGAGGGCCTTTTTCACATCGGGATGCTTGGCTTTGAGATCCTCCAGGTACTGCTGGGTGGTCTTGGCGAATTCATTGAGGGTCTTCTCGTCCATGGTGATGAACTCGACCTTGCCCTTCATCAGGTTGAGGGCCTGGGCATTGAGATTTTCAATCCAGGCCTTGGACCAGAGTTGAGTCTCGGCGGCGGCGATGCGCACGATCCACTGAAGATCGGCGGGCAGGGAATCCCAAGCGGCCTTGTTGAAGACCACCATGTTCTGGATGGCCGGCTGATGCACGCCGGGGGAGATGACGTACTTGGTGATGTCGTCGAAACCCAGGGGATAGTTAAGCGCGGGGGTGGAGAACTCGGCGGCGTCGATGACGCCGCGCTCCAGGGCGAGATAGACCTCGCCGCCGGGCAGGGGCGAAACGCTCGCGCCCAGCTGGCTCATGATGTCCATGTACCAGCCGACGGTGCGCAGGCGCATGCCCTTGTAGTCCTCCATGCTGGTGGCCTTCTTGTTGGAGAACAGCCCCATCTCCTGGCCGCTTTGGCCGCAGGGGAAGGGCACCAGGTTGTAGCGGCCGTAGAGCTCCGTGGCCATGTCCAGACCGTCGCGCTCATAAAGCCAGATGTTGTAGCCCTCGTCGTCGAGGCCGAAGGGCACCGAGGCATAGGCGACAAAGGCCTCGTTCTTGCCCTTCCAGTAGCCGGACCAGTCGTGCATGACCTCCGCCGAGCCCTTGCTCACCGCGTCGAAGATCTCCATGGCGCCGACCAGCTCGCCGGCGGAAAAGACGCGGATGTCCAGGCGGCCGCCCGAGGCCAGACGCACCGAATCGGCGAAATGCTGGGCAAAGTCATGCCAGAGGATGCCCTTGGACCAGGGCGTCACCATTTTATAGCGGAAGGTTTTATTGGAAGTCTCCACCTTGGCCCGCTTGGTTTCCTCGTGGCGCTTGTCGACCCCGAACTTCTCGCGCTTCTGGGCAAAGGCCTGGGGCGCGCAGATCAGGGTCAAGGCGGTCAACAGGGCGACCAGAATCCGGATTTTCTTCATCGCTTCCTCCTCTGACTGGGGGGGGGAACTGCCATAATGGCCGAGGGACACCGGCCAAACGACCCAAAGATAAGACCTTGAACTGGTCTTACCAAAACGTAAACAAAACCATAGCCGAAGGACTGGGTGGCGTCAAGGCAAAAACAAAACGTCGTTTTCAACAAATTTTGGAAAAATTTCCCGATCGAGGATAGAATTTAATCTTTCGCGCTATGCAAGAGGCGCCGCCCAAGGTGCAATTTGTTTGAAAAAGTCACGGCGGGCGCACGAACCAATCGGCATTTCCCAAGCGCCGACCCACGCGTAGATGGCGCCGGAGCGCCGAAGAAAATCCCTCCCGCCGGGGGACGCAAATAAACGTTGTTTGCCCTTGACAGGAAAAATACCCTAAACTAGGATCTTAGCAACTGGTAAGACCACTTTTTTTGGAGATCCTTGCCATGTCCAGCGCAGACCTTCTTCAAGCCTTTCGTGAAGCCGCGATCCGCGTCGGCGCCCAGGTCAAGTTTTTCAGCCAGGCGCAGGAAGCGGCCGCGTACATCAGCGACCAGGCCGGGGGCCTGATCCTTGTGCCGCCAAGCCCCGCCCTTGAGCGCCTCGACCTGGCCGGCGCCCTGCGCAAGCGGGGCTGCGACCTGGCCTCCCGGGATTTTCGTGTCGTCGCCCCCCAGGCCCCCGCCGGGGTGTCCGGCGCCAATTTCGCCATCGCCGATACCGGCACCATTGTGCTGGAAAGCACCGACGAGGCGACGCGGCTGGCCACCACCTTGCCCGAGCGGCACTTCGTGCTGCTCGATCCGCGCAAGATCGTCGCCGACGGCCTGGCCGCCATCCCTTGGGTGCGCCGCCTGCAGCAGCGCCGACCGCGCAGCTTTCTCGCCTACATCTCCGGCCCCAGCCGCACCGCCGACATCGAGCGGGTGCTGACCATCGGCGTGCACGGCCCCTGCGAGCTGCACATCCTGCTGCTGGACGGCCTCTCGGACGACTTCCTGGAGAATTAGTCGGACCCGTCCGAATTGTCCGGCCCGTCGGACAGGTCTGACAAGTCGGGCGTCTTGAACCTGGAGAGCTCCCATGAACAAGCAGCGCACCCAAGACTACAAGCAGCGCATCGACCAGGCCCTGGCCAAGCCAAAACTGCAGGAGGCCCTGCACAAGTTCGGCGACGCCTACCTGGTCTCGCGCGCCAACGCCTTTGCCGGCCTGGATTTCGAAGCTTTGCGCCGCGAAATCGGCGCCATGAAGGATGAGGTGCGCGACAACCGCGAGCAGCTGCTTGCCCAGTTCATGGACAATGCCCGCACAACCGGCGCCATCGTCCATCTGGCCAAAACAGCCGAGGACGCCAACGATTACATCGCCGACCTGGCGCAAAAACGCGGCGTGAAGACCGTCGCCAAAAGCAAGAGCATGGCGAGCGAGGAAATCCATCTCAACGATGCCCTGGCCAAAGTCGGCGTCAAAGCGGTAGAAACCGATCTGGGCGAGTGGATCATCCAATTGGCCGGGCAGCGCCCGAGCCACATGGTGATGCCGGCCATCCACATGTTCAAGGAGGAAGTGGCGGAGCTGTTCGGCAAAGTCACCGGCAACAGCGAGCCGGCCGAGATTGCGCACCTGGTGCGCGTAGCGCGCGAGCAGCTGCGCCAGACCTATTTTGATGCCGAGATGGGCATCACCGGCGCCAACATCGCCGTGGCCGAAACGGGCGGCATCGCCCTAGTCACCAACGAGGGCAACGCGCGACTGGCCGCCACCCTGCCCAAAATCCACGTGGCCCTGGTGGGCATCGAGAAATTGGTGCCGACCCTGGAGGATGCCGCCAAGGTCATCCGCGTGCTGCCCAAGAACGCCACGGGACAGTTTCTCACCAGCTACGTCACCTGGATCACCGGCGCGGTGCCCTGCGGAGAGGGCGAGAAGGAACTGCACATCGTGCTGCTCGACAACGGGCGCAGCACCCTCGCCGAATCACCCCACTGCCGCGATGCCCTACGCTGCATCCGCTGCGGCGCCTGCGCCAACGTCTGCCCCGTCTACCAGACGGTAGGCGGCCATGTGTTCGGGCATATCTACATCGGCGCCATCGGCATCATCCTCACCGCCTTTTTCCATGGGCTAGACAAAGCCGCTGAGATCGTGCGCGCCTGCATCGGCTGCCGCGCCTGCGTGGCCATCTGCCCAAGCCACATCGACCTTGAGGGCATCATTCTGCACCTGCGCTCGGTGATCGGCGAGGAGGAAGGCATCGGCGCGGCCAAATCCATCGTCTTCAAGAAGGTGATGCGCAACCGCAAGCTCTTCCACAGCCTGGTGCGCGCCGCGAGCCTGCTGCAAAAGCCGGTGAGCAAGGGCGAGCGCACCATCCGCCACCTGCCCGCCTATTTTTCCTCCTTCACCGAATGGCGCACCCTGCCGACCATCGCCGCCAAGCCCCTGCGCGACCTGCTACCGCAGGTGCCGCAGAAGGTGGATCAGCCGCGTTACCGCGTGGCCTTTTTCGGCGGCTGCGGCAACGATTTCATCTACCCCGAAATGGGCCTCGACCTGGTCCGGGTGCTCAACCGCCTGGGGGTCGCGGTCTACTATCCCGAGGAGCAGAACTGCTGCGGCATTCCGGCGCTCTATTCCGGGGACCGGGAAACGGCGGTGGAACTCGCCGAGCAGAACGTCAAGGCGCTGCTCGCCGAGAATCCCGACTACGTTGTGACCACCTGCCCGACCTGCACCATGGCCCTGCGCCGCGACTTCGTCGAGCACCTCAAAGACAATCCGGCCTGGGCGCGACAGGCCGAGGCCCTCGCCGAAAAAACCCTGGATGTCTCGGCCTTCATCCATAACGTGCTGGAGGAGCGCATCCCCGCCGGCACCGCGTCCGAGAGTGAAACGGTCACCTATCACGACTCCTGCCACCTGCGCCGCGGCGCCGGGGTGTGGCAAGAGCCGCGCGCCCTGCTGGAGGACGCGGGCTACCAGCTCAAGGAAATGGCCCGTGCCGACCGCTGCTGCGGCTTCGGCGGCTCCTACTCCTTCACCAGCCATCCGCCGATCTCGCGCGAGATCACCAAGGACAAGGTCAACGACATCGCCGCCAGCGGCGCAGCCGTGGTGGCCATGGACTGCCCGGGCTGCCTGATCATGCTGCGCGGCGCCCTGGAAAAACGCGGTCTGCCGGTGCGCGCCGCCCACACCATCGAACTGCTCGCCGAGCGCCTTGACCGCGACTGAGCCCTGCCCTGCTGAACGCAAAACGCCCCCGGCCTTGCTGGACAAGGCCGGGGGCGTTTTGCGTTGCAACCTGGGCGCGAGGCGCCTACTTCAGGCAGTAATCGTCGATCATCGCCACCAGGGCATGGATCTGCGGCTTGCTGATGTGGCCGTCGGCGCCGACTTCGTCGCACTTGTGCGCGAGTTGGTCGTTGATCAGGGAGGAGAACATGATCACGGTGAGATTTTTCAGCACGGGATCGGACTTGATGCGCTTGCACAGGGTCAGCCCATCGAGGCTCGGCATCTCGATATCGGAGATCAGCAGGTCGGCGAAGGCGCGCAGGTCGCGGCCCTGATGGGCCGCCTCGGCCTTGAGCAGCTGCAGGCCGTTGTAGCATTCCTCGCCGTTGATGAAGGT
>NZ_JAUVWH010000112.1 GCF_030604225.1 Geoalkalibacter sp. | reverse complement strand
CCAACGGCACGCTGCTGCCCGACAACCAGCTGCTCAACCAGGTGGTCGAGCGCTTGAGCCTGCGCGGGCAAGGCGAGGGCAGCCGCATGACCCTGCGTCTGCATCCCGAGGAACTGGGCGAGCTGCGCATGGAACTGCTCATGGAGAAGGGCGTGCTCAAGGCCCAGATCCTGGCGCAGAACCCGCAAGTGCAGGAGGTGCTGGAGCGCAACCTGTACCGCCTGCGCGAGGCCCTGGAAGGCCAGGGGCTCAAGCTCGAAAGCTGCGAGGTCGGCCTCGACAACCGGCAGCAGGGCGAGGGGCGCGAATGGTTCGGCGCCCGTCAACAGCCCCAGCCGGCGGCGCCGCACCGTCTCGCGGCGCGCATCACCCCGGTGGATATCGCACCCCCGCGGCAAGCCGGACTCAACGGCGCGGGCGGCATCAGCCTGCGCATCTGAAGCAAGCAAGGAGGTAGTACACCCTCATGTCCGTGATCTCCGAAAGCACGGCCGCCGGTGGCGGCGTTTTGACAAAGAACCTCGGCAACGGGGCGGTGATGGGCAAGGACGATTTTTTGCGCCTGCTCGTCACCCAGCTACAGAACCAGGATCCCCTCAACCCCCAGGATCCCACGGAATTTACCGCCCAATTGGCGCAGTTCAGCTCCCTGGAGCAGCTCTTCGCCGTCAACGACAACCTCGGCCGCATGGCCCAAGGCTCCCTGGAAATGGAGCGCCTCTCGGCCCTCTCCATGATCGGTACCGAAGCGGTGTCGGGCAGCGGCGCCTTTTCCTTCAACGGCAACCCGGTGAATCTCGGCATTCAGCTCGACATTCCGGCCCATGAGGTGAGCCTGCACGTGCTCGATGCCAACGGCCGCAACCTGGCCAACATCCCGGTGGGCGCCGCGGGCGCCGGCGAGCACTTCGTCAGCTGGGACGGCACCGGCCTCAACGGCGACAAGCTGCCCCCCGGCAATTATCAGGTGGTGACCCGCGCCCTCAACGCCAGCGAGGAAATCGTGCCGTCCAAGGCCCTGGTCAAGAGCCGCATCACCGGGGTGGACATGGTCGGCGGCACCAACTGGCTGGTGTCCAACAGCGGCAACTTCCGCCTGCAGGACATCGTCAGCGTGCGGGATCTCTGACCATGAACGATAAATTCACCCTTTACAGCCCGCCGGTCTATCCGGTTTCGCCCCAGCCGCCGCCCGCCGCCCGCCGCGCGCCGGGCAAGCCCCTGGGACCGTCCTTCGACGAGGTGCTGCGCGGCCAACTCAAGGGCAAGCCCGAGCTGCAATTTTCCCGGCACGCCCTGGCGCGCATGGAAAGCCGCGGCATCAGCTTCGGCCCCGCCGAGCTGGGACGCATCGAAAGCGCGGTGCAGTCGGTGCAGGCCAAGGGCGGCCGCGACTCCCTGGTGCTGCTCGACGGCAACGCCCTGGTGGTCAGCGTCAAGAACGCCACCGTGGTCACCGTCGTCGACCAGGACAGCCTCAGGAACAACGTCTTCACCAACATCGACAGCGCGGTCATCGCGTAACACCTTAAACCAACCGAACCGGTCCTCGACGAGGAGGTTCGCGGGCCGCCGACCGACAGAGGCGGCCCCTCACCACGGAGGATAAAGCACATGGGTATTTCCAGCGCACTCTACACCGGCGTCTCCGGCCTTAACACCAACGGCAACGCCATGAGCGTCATCGGCAACAACATCGCCAACACCAACACCATCGGCTTCAAGTCGAGCCGCACCATCTTCTCCGACCTGCTCTCGGCCACCATCTCGGGCTCCGGCGGCGTCAGCCAGGTTGGTCGCGGCACCCAGCTCTCGGTGGTGGATAACATCTTCAGCCAGGGCACCTTCGAGAACACCGAGTCCAATACGGACCTGGCCATCGAGGGCGAGGGCTTCTTCATCGTCAAGCCCGTCGGCACCCAGCAGACCTACTACACCCGCGCCGGCGCCTTTCGCTTCAACGAATCCGGCTACCTGGTCAACCCCGAGGGGCTGCGCGTGCAGGGTAAGGCCTTCGAGGACGACGGCACCCTGTCCGTGGGCGACCCCAGCGACATCAAGGTCGATATCGGCACCCTGATTCCGGCGCGCTCGACGGCCAACATCAATCTGACCACCAACCTCGATTCCAACGCGGTGGCGGTTCCTGGCGGCTTCGACCCGGCCAATCCCACGGGCACCTCGAGCTACGCGACCTCGACGCGGGTTTTCGACTCCCTGGGCAATACCCATCTGCTCACCACCTATTTCACCAAGACCAATGCCAATGAATGGGATTGGACTTCGGTGGTCGATGGCGGTGAATTGGTGGGCGGTACCCCGGGAGTGCTGGAAATCGTCGGCAGCGGATCCCTGCAGTTCGACGTCAACGGCAACCTTACCGCCGGACAGAGCGGCGCCACCAATCCCGGCGCTCTCGCCTGGAACAACGGCTCGGACGTGCAGAACATCAGCCTGGCGTTCAACACCACACAATTCAGCAGCGACTCCATCGTCATCTCCCAGGGTCAGGACGGCTACGGCGCGGGCTCCCTGGTGCGCATCTCCATCGACGGCGACGGCATCGTCACCGCCAACTACTCCAACGGCGAGCGCATCAAGGTCAGCCAACTCGCCCTGGCCAAGTTCCCCAACACCGGCGGCCTGCTCAAGGAGGGCAGCAACCTCTACGCCGCCTCCGACGCCTCGGGCGATCCGCGCATCGGCGTGCCGAGCTCCGAGCTGGGCAAGATCTTCACCAACGCCCTGGAACAGTCCAACGTCGACCTCGCCCAGGAGTTCGTCAAGATGATCACCACCCAGCGCGGCTTCCAGGCCAACTCGCGCATCATCACCACCACCGATGAGCTGCTCGGCGAGCTGATCAACCTCAAGCGCTAAACGGGTCAAAAAGTTGACCGGAAAGGCCGTTCCGCAAGGGACGGCCTTTTTTTTGACGGCGGTGACGGTTTTGTAGGGGCGACCCGCTGGGTCGCCCTGGGCGAGGCAGCGCCTCGCCCCTACGAGGGCGGACGGCGGGTTTATGTAGGGGCGACCCGCTGGGTCGCCCTGGGCGAGGCGATGCCTCGCCCCTACGGGAACGGTTCGGGATGCGGGCGCGGGAACAATTCGCCGCTGCCTCCGCCGTCCTGGCATGGCATTTGCTCAACTAGGGGTTGCCGGCGACCGGGATCGTCGCTCGGCTTTTTGCGAACACCACCCAATCGAGGTTTCCCTGTATGGATCTCTCCACCATCCTCGGCATCGTCGCCGCCTTCGGCCTGATGCTCATGGCCATCACGGCCGGCAGCGGCATCACGATTTTCGTCGATTTCCCGTCCCTCACCGTGGTGGTCGGCGGCACCTTGGGGGCGACCCTGGTGCATTACCCCTTCCGCGAGGTGATGCGCGCCTTCGCCGTGCTCAAGAAGGCTTTCTTCCACAAGGACGAAAGCCCCACGGAGACCATCGAGGCGCTGATCCGCTACTCCAACAAGGCGCGCAAGGAAGGCATTCTCTCCCTGCAGTCGGTGGTTGCGGAGATCCGCGATCCCTTTTTCGTCAAGGGCGTGCAGATGGCGGTGGACGGCCAGGAGCCCGAGGCCATGAAGGAAATGCTCGACCGCGAGATCGAATACATCGTCGAGCGCCACAGCGAGGGCGCCGACATTTTTGTCGCCATGGGCGCCTACGCCCCGGCCATGGGCATGATCGGCACCCTTATCGGCCTGGTGCAGATGCTCCAGACCATGGAAGACCCCTCGACCATCGGCCCGGCCATGGCCATGGCCCTGCTCACCACTTTCTACGGCGCGGTCATGGCCAACATCCTCTTCATCCCCATGGCGGGCAAGCTCAAGAACCGCTCCCAGTCGGAAGTGCTCAAGAAGACCCTGATCTCCGAGGGCATGAAGTCGATTCTGGCCGGCGAGAACCCGCGCATCATGGAGCAGAAGCTGCACGCCTTCGTCGCGCCCAAGTTCCGCGAGAGCTTCTTCAACAAGAAAAAAGGCTAGGCCATGTCCGACAGCAACGGCGGAGCCAAGAAGAAAGCAAAGAAAGCCGCGCCCGGCGCGCCCCTGTGGATGGTGACCTACAGCGACATGGTGACGCTGCTGCTGACGTTTTTCGTCCTGCTGCTGTCCATGGCGCAGCTCGACCAGATGAAGTTCAAGGAAGTGGTGGGGTCCCTCAAGGGCGCCTTCGGCGTGCTGAGCAGTTCCAATCTGACCACCATCGACCGGCCGCGCATCGTCGAGTTCCTGCCCATCGAGGACGATTACACCCAGCGGCTCTACAAGCGGCTCATCGTGCAGTTGCAGCGCCTCAAACTCGATCGCGACATCACGTTGGTGCAGGATCGCGGCGCGGTGGTGTTGCGCGTCAATGACGCGGTGCTCTTCGAGGCGGGCCAGACCGAGGTGCGGCCCGAAGCCTACCCGGTGCTGCGCAAGGTGGCCGAGATGGTCAAGCCGCTGCCCTTCAACCTGCGTATCGAGGGGCACACGGACGACATTCCGGTGGCCCGCCAGGGCGTGACCAACTGGGATGTGTCGGTGATGCGCGCGGTGTCGGTGCTCAAGTTTTTCGGCAATGAAAAGCTGCTTCCCCTGGAGCGCCTTTCCGCGGTGGGCTACGGCGAGCAGCGGCCCCTGGCGCCCAATAACTCGCCGGAAAACCGCGCCGTCAACCGCCGCGTCGAATTCGTGCTGGAAAGTACCAGCTCCTCGCGTGAGGAACTGCCTTACCTCATCGACGCCCGTGATCAGATGCCGTTTTAGGGCAAAAGCCAAAAGCTGGGGACACGGATCAAATCTGATCAAGGCGGATTTTAACCAAGCATAAAATCAGGGTAACCGGGCAAATCCTTGGGCTGATCCGATTTCATCAGATTTGATCCGTGTGCCAAAAGTTTTAAGGTTTTTCATTATTTTTGGAGATTGACCATGGCAGAGAAGAAGAAGGACGAGCAGGAAGGCGGCAAGAAGGGCGGCGGCAAGCTGCCCCTGATCATCGCGGCGGTGGTGCTGTTGGCCGCGGGCGTGGGGGCGGCGGCCTATTTCCTGGGCGCCAAGGGTGCTCCGGGCGCGGTGGGCGCCGATGTGGCGCGCGCCTCCAGCATGCCGAGCGACGCCATCGGCCCCATGGTCGATGTCGAGCCATTCATCGTCAACATTCTCGACAACGACGGCACCCGCTATCTCAAGGCGGCCCTGACCCTGGAGGCCGAAACCCCCGCCGGCCGCCAGGAAATCATCGAGCGCATGCCGCAGATCCGCGACGCCATCCTGCTGGTGGCGGGCAACAAGACCTTCGACGAACTGCGCGATCTGCAAGGCAAGCTGCAGCTGCGCGCCGAGCTGCTCGGCCGGGTCAACGAAATCATGAAGCGCGATCGGATTCGGCGCATCTATTTCACCGAATTTGTCGTCCAGTAGGGGCGCACCGAGTGCGCCCCATGCCTTTACCGCCCACAGGGGGGATTGCTTGGAACGGATTCTGACCAAGGATGAAATCGCCGAACTGCTCTCCGCGGTGCAGGAGGGCGAGATCGAGCTTGAGGCCCTGGGCGACGACGAGTTCGTCGCGCCGGAGCGCGGCGGCGAGGCGACCCGCCTCGATCTGCTGCGCCTGCAGGACTCGGGGCGCTGGCGCTTTCAAAATCTCGACATCATCCTCGATGCCTTCGCCCGCAACTACGGCATGTCCCTGACCAATCGCCTGCAGTCCTCGGTGATGGTCAAGCGCAACGACATGGAGACCCGGGAGTTCGAGACGTTTCTCAGCGACCTGCCGAAAAACGGCCTCATCGGCATCGTGCGCCTGGACCCCCTCAAATCCGGGGGGCTGCTCATTTTCGACGATCAGCTGTCCTATTCCCTGCTGGAACTGTTGCTCGGCGGCACATCGCGGGGCAAGTTCACCATTTTCCAGCGGCCCATGACGGCCATCGAGGTCAACGTCATCAAGGGCATCATCGCCGCGGCCTGCCCGGACCTGAAAAAGGCCTTCGCGCCCCTGGAGACCCTGGAGTCGGCCCTGGTCAAGGTCGAGAACAACCCGCGTTTGGTGACCATCGTGCCGCCCGACGCCGCCATGCTCATCACCCGCTTCACCGTCACCGTGGACAACCTGCAGGGGCGGCTGACCCTGGCCATTCCCCACGCGTCCCTCGATCCCCTGCGGGAAAAGCTCAAGGAAGGAGTTCTGGGCGGCGGCGGGCGGCGCGAAACCCTGTGGTCGCGGCGCCTGCAGGAGGAAGTGTGCAACACCGAGGTGACCCTGGCCGCCGCCCTGGGCAAGGTCAGCCTGCGGGTGCGCGACATCCTCGATTTCCAGGTGGGCGACATCATCGACCTGGGCTGCGAACCGAGCGCGCCCCTGAGCCTGGTGGTCGAGGACCGCGCCAAGTTCCTGGCCCTGCCGGGCGTGAAAAACGGCAAGAAGGCCGTGCGCATCATCGGCGAGACTTAAAAAATTTAACCACGAATGCACACGAATGGATTGGTTTTTATTCGTGAAATTCGTGGAAAAAAGATTTTTTCGAATTCCCCTCATCGGCAGGAGTGAACACCATGGACAACAAGAACGGCAACGGCAAGGCAGCGGCGGCAAATGCCGAGGGCGCGGACATGCGCAACCTGGACTTTCTCCTCGACGTGCCCCTGCAGGTGACGGTGGAGGTCGGGCGCACCCGCATTCTCATCAAGGATCTGCTGCAGATGCGCGAGGGCTATGTGGTCGAGCTCGACAAGCTGGCCGGCGAGACCCTTGATGTCTATGTCAATCAGCGCCTCATCGCCCGCGGCGAGGCGGTGCTGGTCAACGACAAGTTCGGCCTGCGCCTGACCGATGTGGTCAGTCCCGCCGAGCGCCTGGAGAAGCTGGGCTGAGCGATGAGAGTCCTGTTCACGCTCCTTCTGCTGGCGGCGCCGCTGAACGCCTGGGCGCAAGCCGCGGCCGCCAGCCCCACGGCCACCCTGTTCAAGGCCCTGGCCGGCCTGCTGCTGGTGCTGGGCCTGGTGCTGCTGCTCTATGCCGTCTCCCGGCGCGGGTTGACGCTCATGCCGGGGCAGAAGAACGGCCGCATCAAGATCCTCGAATCCCGGGGCCTGGGCCCCAAGAAGGCCCTGTATCTGGTCGAGGTCGGCGGCCAGGAGCTGCTGCTGGGCGTGGGCGCCGAGCGCATCGAGGTGCTGACGCGCCTGGGACGCGGGCAGAGTCAGGCTTTTGACCAGACCCTGCGTTCGGAACTGGAGATCCGGCCATGACCAGGTTCATCGCCGCCTGCCTGATGGTGTTGTTGATTCCCGTGGCGGCGAGCGCCCAGGGCCTGCCGAGCATCAGCCTCGGCATCACCGAGGCCAACGGTCCCCAGGAGGTCGCCACCGCCCTGCAGGTGCTGTTCGTCTTCACCATCCTCTCGGTGGCCCCGGCGATCCTGCTCATGACCACCAGCTTCACGCGCATCGTCATTGTGCTGGGCTTCGTGCGCAACGCCATGGGCACCCAGCAGGCGCCGCCCAACCAGGTGGTGATCGGCCTGGCGCTGTTCCTGACCTTTTTCGTCATGGCGCCGGTGTTCACCGAGGTCAACGAAACGGCCGTGCAGCCCTACCTCAACCAGGAAATCGCCTTCAATCAGGCGCTGGACCGCGGCGTGCTGCCCCTGCGGGAATTCATGCTCAGCCAGACCAGCGAGAAGGATCTGGCCCTGATGATCGAGATTTCCAAAAGCCCGGCGCCCGACACCCGCGAGGATCTGTCCCTGGTGACGCTGATTCCGGCCTTCATGCTCTCCGAGCTCAAGCGCGCCTTTCAGATCGGCTTTCTCATCTACATTCCCTTTCTCGTCATCGACATGGTCATCGCCTCGGTGCTCATGGGCATGGGCATGATGATGCTGCCGCCGATCATCATCTCGCTGCCCTTCAAGCTGCTGCTGTTCGTGCTGGTGGACGGCTGGGAGCTGGTGATCGCCTCCCTGGTGAGAAGCTTCGGCTGAGGATGGACGCATGACTCCCGAATTCGTCGTGGATATCGGCCGCCAGGCCGTGGAGACGGTGCTCATGGTTGCCGCGCCGATGCTCATCGTGGCGCTGGTGACGGGCCTGACCATCAGCATCTTCCAGGCCGCCACCCAGATCAACGAACAGACCATGACCTTCATCCCCAAGATCGTCGCGGTGCTGGTGACCCTGCTGATCATGGCGCCGTGGATGATCAAGGTGCTGCTCGCCTTCACCACCCGCATCTATGAGAACATCAGCCTGGTCGGCGGCTGAGGGACGCCGTGGATCTGCTGCTGCCTTCCGTCGCGCACTTCCAGAGCTTTCTGGTGTGCTTCGCCCGGGTCGGCACCCTGATGGCGGTGCTGCCGGTGTTCGGCGGCGGTCAGGTGCCGGCGCGGGTGCGCATCGGCCTGGCGGTAACCATGTCCCTGGTGGTCTATCCCCTGGCGCAGCCCTACATTCCCCGGATTTCCTTTGAGATCGTCAGCCTCGCCCTGCTGGTGCTAAGCGAGGCCCTCATCGGCCTGCTGTTCGGCTTCATCGCGCAGTTCGTGTTCAGCGCCGTGGAGTTGGGCGGCACCGCCATCAGCTACAAGATGGGCTTTGCCGCGGCCAACGTCTTCGATCCCCAGACCCAGCGCCAGGTGTCGGTCATCCCCCAGTTCCAGAACATCCTGGCGATTCTCATTTTTCTTTCCCTCGACATGCATCACCTGTTTCTGCGCGTGCTCGCCGAATCCTACGCGGTGCTCGCGCCGGGCGACGCGGGCCTGTCCCAGGGGGCCCTGGGTTATGTGATCGGATTGTCGAGTTCCATCTTCGTGCTGGGCATCAAACTGGCCGCCCCGGTGCTGGCGGTGCTGATTCTCTCCAGCGTGGTTCTGGGCGTCATGGCGCGGGTGTTCCCGCAACTCAATGTGTTCTTTCTGTCCTTCCCCCTGAATATCGGCATCTCCCTCATCGTCATCGGCCTGACCATGAACCTGGTGGCGGCCATGCTGGTGCGCGAGTTCAACGGCTTGGGCGAGCATTTTCTCGCCGTGCTGCGCCTGTTGTGACGAGGAGTCGCGATTATGTCGGCTGACAGCGGTCAGGAAAAAACCGAACAAGCCACAGCCAAGCGGCGCGAGGATTTTCGCCAGAAGGGCCAGGTCGCCCAGAGCCGCGAGGTCAATACCGCCATTCTCATGACCGGCGCGGTGATCCTGTGGTTTTTCTACGCGCCGGTTTTTTGGCGCGGCATCAACGAGATTCTCGCCGCCATCTGGGGACGCTCGGCGGAGATGGCCGTCACCACCGCGACCGTACCGGGCCTGTTCAGCATGCTGATCGGCAAGGTCGGCCTGCTGCTGGCGCCGCTGCTGCTGCTCACCCTGGTGCTGGGCGTGGCCGCCTCCGTCGCGCAGATCGGCTGGCTGTTCACCACCAAGCCCATGGAGCCCGACTTCAGCAAGCTCAACCCCATCACCGGGATGAAGAAGTTCGTCTCCAAGCGCATGGTGGTGGAACTGGTCAAGTCCCTCATCAAGGTCGGAGTGGTGGGCTATGTGGCCTACCGCACCGTGGCCGGCGAATTCGAGAACGCCCTGTACCTGGTGGACATGGATCTGGTGGAAACGGTGCGCTATCTCGGCAAGGTGAGCTTTCTGATCCTGCTCAAGACCTGCGGCGTGCTCATGATTCTCGCCATCTTCGACTACGGCTTCACCCGTTGGGAGATGGAGGAGAAGATGAAGATGACCAAGCAGGAGACCAAGGAAGAGCACAAGCAGACCGAGGGCGATCCGCACATCAAGGCCAAGATCCGCGGGGTGCAGATGCAGATGGCGCGCAAGCGCATGATGGCCGAGGTGCCCAAGGCCGACGTGGTGGTCACCAACCCGACACACCTCTCCGTGGCCCTGGTCTACGAGCGCGGCAAGATGGACGCGCCGCGCGTGGTGGCCAAGGGCGCGGACCTGGTGGCCATGAAAATTCGCGAAATCGCCCGGGAAAACAACGTGCCCCTGGTGGAAAACGTGCCGGTGGCACGGGCCTTGTATCAGGTGGAGCTGGGGCAGGATATTCCCGAGGACATGTTCAAGGCCGTCGCGGAGATCCTCGCCTACGTCTACAGCCTTAAAGGACGGCAATCGTGATTCAAGATGCATTGAAGAATTTTCGCTATGAAACCCTGATCCGTACCGACGTCATGGTGGCGCTGGGGCTGGTGGCCATTTTGCTGGTCATGATCATCCCCCTGCCGACCATCCTGCTCGATCTGTTTCTGTCCCTCAACATCACCGTGGCCCTGCTGATCCTGGTGATCGGCCTCTACACCGTGCGGGCCCTGGATTTCGCCATCTTTCCGGCGATCCTGCTGGTCACCACCCTGTTTCGCCTGTCCCTCAACGTCGCCTCGACGCGCCTCATCCTGCTCAACGGCGACCAGGGCACCGATGCGGCGGGTACGGTGATCGCCTCCTTCGGCCAGTTCGTGGTGGGCGGCAACTACGTGGTCGGCATCGTCATCTTCACCATCCTGGTGGTGATCAACTTCATGGTCATCACCAAGGGCGCGGGCCGCGTCGCGGAAGTCGCGGCGCGCTTCACCCTCGATGCCATGCCCGGCAAGCAGATGGCCATCGACGCCGACCTCAACGCCGGACTGATCAGCGAGGACGAGGCGCGCACCCGGCGTCGGGAGATCGGTCAGGAAGCCGACTTCTACGGCGCCATGGACGGTGCCAGCAAGTTCGTGCGCGGCGACGCCATCGCCGGCATCATCATCACCCTCATCAACATCGGCGCGGGCTTCGTCATCGGCGTG
>NZ_JAUVWH010000073.1 GCF_030604225.1 Geoalkalibacter sp. | reverse complement strand
GGCTACCAGATATTAGGCAAATCATCCCATAAAGGCAACGCCAAAAATGGTGAATTTTCGCCACATCGCAGATAATTATTGTGATTTAGGGTAGCGGTTTTCCAAGATGGACGGGCGGGATTCTCAGACGGAAGGCACAGGAAACCACAGGGTGAATTCCGTGCCCTGGCCGGGATGGCTGATCACCTCGATGCGCCCGCCGTGGTCGGAGACGATGTTGTGGGTGATGGAGAGCCCCAGACCGGTGCCCTCGCCCTTGCTGGTATAGAAAGGTTCGAAGATCAGAGGCAGGCGTTCCTCGCTGATGCCTTCACCGCTGTCGGCGATGAGCACCCGCACCTGGTCGTCGTGCAGTTCCGCGCACACCCTGAGCTTACCGCCGGCGGGCATGGCGTCGATGGCGTTGGTCAGCAGGTTGAGAAACGCCTGCTTGAGCTTGGCCGCGTCGAGGGGAAATTCCGGCAGATCGGCGGCGATCTGTTGCTCCAGTTGGATATGGGCGCGCTCGCACTGCTTGCTCACCAAAAACAGAATATCGCGCAGCACCGGTGCCAAACGGCCGGGCTTGAGGGTCGAGCGCGCGGTGGTGGCGAAAGTGAGCAACTCGTTGACCAGCCCTTCGAGTCGTTCGATTTCCTGCAAGGCGCGCTGAATCAGCGACTGATCGGCGGGATTGCGCAGCAGGCGGTCGTGCAGGTCGTCGAGCATGAGACTGATGCCGGTCAGGGGATTGCGGATCTCATGGGCGATGCCCGCCGAAAGCCGTCCCAGGGACGCCAGGCGCTCCATGCGTTCCAAATGCTCACGCATGGTCACCCGCTCGGTCAGATCCTCCACGGTCAGGATGCGGCCCAGGGTTTCGGACAGCACCAGGGGCACCAGCGCCAAACGCAGGGTGAGACTGCGGCCCCGGCGTTCCAACTTGACATAGCGCGCCCAGCGCTCGCGGGGATTGAGGGGCAGCGCCTCGCGCAGTGCCTCGGTGAGCTCGGGCCAGGCGCGGAGACAAGCAAGCAGATCCACGGAACTGGAAAGTTCGGCCAAATCCAGAATCCGCCGCGCGGAGCCGTTGAGGGAGGTCACGCGGTTGTGCTCGTCGAGGGTGAGAATGCCGGTTTCGATGTTTTCCAGAACCGTGCGTTTGAAGTTGCGCTCGCGCAGGATCTGGGTGCGTGAACGGCGCAGCGCCGCCAGGGAATCGAACAGACGTCGGCGGCGATGGTTCAACTCTTGGGCCATGGCGTTGAAAGACTGGGCCAGTTGCCCGACTTCGTCCTGACGGCTGATCGGCACGGCCGTCGTCAGGTCGCCTCGCGCCATCCGCCGGGTGCCCTCGGTGAGACGCAGCAATGGTCCGGTGATGCCTCGTGTCAGGCGCCAGGCCACCACGAACACCACGACCATGGTGAACAGGATCAACAGCCAGGAGCGATGCATGTAGCGGGTCATTTCGGCGCGGATGAAGGCCGAGGTTTCCAGGGCCGCCTGATGGAACTGGCGCACCTCGGCGCCGATGGTAATGCCGCCGAATACCCCGGAATCCCGGTAGACGCCGCCGGCGTAGGGGATTGGCGCGTAGGCCATGATTTTCTGCGAACCGCCCACGTTGGTGACGTCGGCCACCCCGGATTTGCCTTCCAGAACTGCGCGCGCCACCACCGGATAATTGCGATGGATAAAACCGGCATGCAGAAGATTGTAGGGAATCAGCCCCTGCGCGATATCCTCGGCGGAAGATTGCGCGGTGTACGGGGGCACCAGGCGGCCCTCGCGGTCGAGTCCACGCAAATCCCAGAATTTGGGATGGGTGATGATCCAGCCCTCGTCATCGAACATGAAGGCGTAGTTGCCGCTGTCATAGGACGGAAAGAGCACATAGCGCTCGTCGGTCGGGGTAATGTGCTGGGTGAAGGCCATCAGATGACGATGATCGAGGGACAGCACCAGCACCGCCTCCAGTCGACCGGCGGCGTCGTGCAGCGGCTTGGCGAAACGCACCACGCCCTCGAACTTGACCCCCTCCACGGCCTCCTCGGGGGTGGCGGCGGAGCCCAACTGCTCCGACTTGCTCACATGCCAGCCCGTCACGTGGGTGACATGCACCTCCCCGGCCGGCAGACGGGCCGCCTGAAGAAAATAATCCTCGGTGAGATAGGTGGTGTTGCGCGGATCGGAGATGTCACGCAAGTCCTCGGATACCCGGCCCTCTTCGATTCGCAGGCGTTCGCGCCCCTCGGCATCGACCCAGGCGATTTCCCGATAGAGGGGAAGTTCCTCATGCACTTCCACCGGCTCCGCGTTGGTCCCGCCGCGATACCAGATGGGTCGTCGATGCTGCTGCTGGAAACGCGAATAGTTCTCGACCGTTGGCGGGATCAGGCTGAGATCGTGCAGATCCTCTTCGACGCCGCGCAGGAACATGGCCACCTCGTCGGCCACCATGCGCGCCCGCAGTTCCAGAGCCTTGGCCGCCTGCTGGTCCAGGGCGCGCGTCGCGCTCAGCCGCAGATATTGCTCCACCTGCCGCAGATTGCTCGCGGAATACAAGGCGAGAAAAGCCAGGGGGACAAACGCCAGGGCGAGAAAGGCGAAGAGAATCTTCTGATGAAGGTTGAATCGCGGCATGGGCCGATTATATCAGCAGGGCGGACAAAAACTGAAGGGCAAGGCACGTGCGGGCGACCTCCCGGGAAGCCACCCGCCCGGACCAACGCTGTTGCGGAAACACGAAGGGAAAATTGGACTTATTTGCGCCGGGCGACCACGTAATCGGCAAGACCGAACAACGCCTCCCGGGCCACCGAATCGGGGAAGCCGGCCAGACGCGCCTTGGCCTGCTCGACCAGGGCCAGGGCACGGCGGCGGGTATGCTCGATGCCGCCGAAACGATCGATCAGCGCGCAGACGTCATCCAGGGCTTCGGGGGAGAGCTCATCCTGCTCGACAATCTCCTCCACCTGCCTGTGTTCCTCGGCGCTGCACTGGCGCAGGGCATGAATCAGCGGCAGGGTCATCTTGCCCTCGGCGAGATCGTGCCCGCGCGCCTTGCCGAATTCCGCCTCCTCGGCTACGTAATCCAGGGCATCGTCCATGAACTGAAAGGCAATGCCGAGGTCCATGCCGAAATCCCGCAGCGCGGCGCGCTGGTCCGAACTGACTTCACCAAGGATGCCGCCGACCTCGCAGGCCGCTGAAATCAGCACCGCCGTCTTGCTGCGCACCACATCGAGGTAGCGGGCTTCGTCCATGCTCAGGTCGCAGGTGCCGACCAACTGCATGATTTCACCCTCGGCCATGCGCGTGGTGGCATCGGCAAGCACCTGAAGAACGTCGAGATTGCCGCCGCGCACCATGATGGAGAAGGATTTGGCAAAGAGAAAATCCCCCACCAGCACCGACGCCTGGTTGCCCCACAGGGTATTGGCCGAGGCGTTGCCGCGCCGCAGCACCGCGTCGTCGACCACATCATCGTGCAGCAGGGTCGCGGTGTGCAGAAATTCGACGACCGCCCCCAGCCCGACATGCTGCTCGCCCTGGTAGCCGCTGAGCTTGGCGCAGAGCAGCAACAGCATGGGACGCATGCGCTTGCCGCCGCTGGCAATGACATACTCGCCCACCTTGCGCACCAGGTAGACATCCGAATTGAGAAATTCCTTGAACTGGCCTTCAACCTTTTCCAGGTCGCCGGAGAGGAGCTTCAGGGCATTTTCCATGATGGGAGCGATCTTCCTCGGTCATTAAAAGTGCTGCTATCCTAGTGAATTGTTTTGATCCGTGTCAAAGTTTTTTTCCTCGCTCGCCAGGGGTAGGACCACCCGCAAGAGCGCACCGCCGCCTGCCGCCGTGGAAGCGGTAAGGGTGCCGCCGTGCTCCTCGACGAGTTTGCGGCAGACCGCCAACCCCAATCCCGTGCCCTGGCCGCGCTCCTTGGTCGAATAAAACAGCTCGAAAATCTTTTCGCGATCCGCCTCGGCGATGCCCGGGCCGGTGTCGGCCACACGGATTTCGACCCGATCCGCGCCGCGCTCCAGCTCAATGCGGATTTCTCCCCGCCCCTGCATGGCCTGGGCGGCATTGATCAGCAGATTGACCAGCACCTGGCGAAGCTTGTCGGGATCACCGGCCAACTGTACGGGCTCGGCGGGAAAGGAGGTGGCGCAGCGAATTTCGCGAAACAACTTTTGCACCTGCAGGGAGCGCAGGGTTTCGGCCACCAATGCCCGCGGGTCGAGCGCCTCGCGGCGGGTCGGCTCACTGCGGGCGAACCCCAGCAGGCTGCCGGTGATGCGCCGACATCGCAGGCATTCACGAATGATGGTTTCGGCGTCCTCGCGCCGGGCATCGCCGGGAGGAAATTCACCCCGCAGAAGCTCGGCATAGCCGAGAATGATGCCCACCGGATTGTCGATTTCATGGGACACGCCGGCCGCCAATTGGCCGATGGCCGCCAGCTTTTCAGCCCGTACCAGATGATCCTGAATCCTGCGCAGTTCCAGGTTGGCCGTCTCCAGCGCCTGGTTTTTGTCGTGCAGTTCGCCGTGCTTGGCCGCCAGCCCCGCCGCCATGTCATTGAAGGCCCGCGCCAGGGTTCCGATTTCGTCCTGACCCAGGGGCGGCAGTTTCAGGTTCAGATCGCCGCGCGCCACGGCCCGCGCTCCGGCCGTGAGCTGCTTGAGGGGACGACTGACGCGCCGCGCCACCAGGGCGGTCAACACCAGGGAGGTGAGAATGGCGATCAGGGCGATGCGCAGGTAATCGGCACGCGCGGCGGCCTGCAACTGCTGAGTGCCGGCATAGGAGATCAGATAGCGCAGGGAGAGAATCTGCTCACCCGTCGGTCCCAGGGCGGGATGGACCAGATCGAGAATCCGCGTGCCGGAGGACAGCCGCCAGGACTCCAGGGACACCTGGGAATTTTGCAACCGCTCCAGGGACGGCGGCGGCAGGGCGTCAGGGGCGATGCCGGTTTCGTCCAGCAGCGGCGAGGCATAGAGCAACCGCCCGCTGGGCGCGTAGAGGGAAAACTGCAGAAGATCCGGGTTGAAGGCGAGCACTTCCCGCAATTCGCGTGGCGGTGGTTGCAGGGAGGGCGGAAAGGTGCCGCGAAAAACCTTGAGGACTTCCGGGGTGGCCAGGCGCGCGAAGGCCGCGCTCTGGGCATGAAGGTGCGCCTCCCAGTGGCGCGCCTGACTGCGTTCGAGAACCGCCAGGGTCAGGGCCAGGACCAGCACTTGCGCGGAGGCCGTGAGGAGAAATAATTTTCTGCCGATGGTGGGGGTCACGTCGCTGTTGTCTTCCCCGGGGGCCTGTGGCCGGCAAACGGATTCGTGCTAAGCTTGAAGGCAGAGGGAACCGAGAGGTTAGGAATCCTTGCGATTCAGGAAAGGAAAACTTGGTGCAGCGACCACCCTTTGACAGCCGCGTTCCATTTTTCATCGTCATCGCCGGTTTCATCGCCGTGGTGGTGGCGCTGGGCGGCATCAATCTGTCCCTGCGCGGGCTGAACCAGGCGCCTTCTTCAGAGTTCGGCCAGCCAACCAGCGAACCGCGCTTTCCGATGGAGGAACGCACCGCCGCCGGCCTGAGCTGGAATCTTTCCCTGCGCCTTGACGAGCACCAGTTCGAGGCACGCCTCCTCGACCCTCAGGGGCAACCCGTCAGCGGCGCCCAGGGCCGGCTGACCCTGATCCCCAATTCCCGCGCGCCCCTTGAGCTGGATCTGCGCGAATCGTCTCCCGGCCTGTATGTCGTCGATCTGCCGGGCGACCTCAACGAACAGGTCGAGGCGCGCATTCGCATGCAGCAGGCGGAAAACCACATCGCCCGCGCCCTCCTCATCGCCTTTTGACCCAAAAAACGAACAGGACTCTAGTTCGGCGCGGCCGGCGGAGGCAGGGTCCGAGGGGCGGGTTTTTCGGGGACAAAGGTATTTTTGTCGGCAAACCAGCGATAGCCGCCAGCGTCCCAGATTTCCTCAAGCATGTTCCAATCCATATGGACGCCCTTCATCTCATCGAGGGTATCCGAAGCCTCGAGCATCTCGGCGTCGTCAATCACGCCATCGCCATTGAGATCCGCCCAGAGAATCTGGGCGACCTTGAGGCGGCCCGAACCGCCGGTCGGCACCTGAGCGCTGCGCCCCTTGGGGCCATCCTTGGGACTGACGACGATTTCGCCGCCGAATTCCGCCAGGCTGCCGAGGTGCGCCTGCGGATCGACCCTGAGGCGATACACCACTCGCGGGCTCTCCTCTCCGGGCTTGATCATCCAGCGCGCCACGCCGTCCTCATTGTCCAGGCTTGACGGTGGCGGATTCGCCTCGATGAGCTGCCAACCCTTGGGGAAATGCTCGCGCAGGATGAAGCCCTTGCTCGTCGTGTCGACCGTCAAGCGAATACGAACCGGTATGACGCTGCCGGGCGCGGCATGATTGGGCAACAGCCGCTGGGCGGAGAATTTGTCGGGCAGCAATTCTTCCTGGCGACCCACCAGGAAATATACCAGCCCCGCCGCCAGCAGGGCGACTGCGGGCAGGATCCAAATCCAGGAGAAGGATCGGGATGTGGACGAATTGACCTCGGCGGTGGCGGGGGGTTCGGAAGAGGCGGGTGCGGGGGTGGCTTCGGAGGCCGTCTTTTCAAGAATTTCCTCGACGGATACCTCCAGCGCCTCGGCCAGGCGCAGGGCATTTTCCCGCTTGATGCTCGGATAGCGGTTGTTTTCCCAGCGCGACACCGTATCGGTCGTCACGCCGACCACCTTGGCAACGTAGAGCTGAGTCAGCTTTTTTTCTTCACGAATGCGCCGGATGGCCTCACTGTCGAGGTTGACCATCGGTGGCAAAATCGGCTTCATAATGCCCTCGAGCAGGAAAAATCACGCCAGTTTACCAGATCCGCCGGACGGCCGCAAACGACAAAGCAGGGCCGCGCGGCCCCTCGCGAGGGAAACGCCGCGGCCAAGGGCTCAGGTCAGGGGCGGAATCTGCGGGGGCGCCTGGTAGGGGCAGATGTCCTTAAGGGCAAATCCGGCGCGGAGCAAATCGGTGAAATGCTCGACGCTGGTGGGGCGGCCGAAGTAAAAGCCCTGCAGTTCATCACACTGCCGGGCGATGAGGAATTCCAGCTGATGGCGGGTTTCGACGCCTTCGGCGATGACCTTGATGTTGAGGCTGTGCGCCACGGCGATGACGGCATCGACGATGGCCGCGTTGTCCACATCCGACGTGACGTCGCGCACGAAGGATTGGGCAATCTTGAGCCGATCGAAAGGAAAGTGCTTCAAATAGCTCAGGGACGAATACCCCGTACCGAAATCATCGATGGCCAGATTGATGCCGCGCACCTTGATGTCGGTGAGGGTCATGATGGTCACGTCGGCATTTTCCATGATCGTGCTTTCCGTCAGTTCCAACTCCAGACAGGCGGGGTCGAAACCGGTTTCGGCAAGGACATGATCGATCATGTCGATGAAACAGGGGTGATTGAACTGGCGCGCGGAGATGTTGACCGCCAGGCGCATGGCGGGAAAACCCAGATTCTTCCATTCGTTGGCCTGCCGACAGGCGGATGCGAGCACCCACTGGCCGATGCTCAGGATGAGCCCGGTTTCCTCGGCGATGCCGATGAACTTTTCGGGTGTCAAAACCCCCAGCTCGGGGTGGTTCCAGCGCAGCAGCGCCTCCATGCCGACCATGCGCCCGGTGCGCAGATCGAGTTGCGGCTGATAGAGCAGAAACAGCTCGTCGCGCTCCAGCGCCTTGCGCAGGCTGGTTTCGACGCGCATGCGCTCCTGCACCCGGGCGTTCATCTCCAGCGAAAAAAACTGGTAGGTGTTCTTGCCGCGCTCCTTGGCCTGGTACATGGCGATGTCGGCGTGCCGCAGGAGAATGCCGGGCTCCGTGCCGTCCTCGGGAAACACCGCGATGCCGATGCTGGTGGTGATGAAAACCTCCTGATCGTCGAGTTGCACGGGACCGGCCAGGGCTTGCAGAATTTTCTGCGCGACGCCCGCCGCGCCCTCTTCTCGGTCCAGTTCAGCGAGCACCACAACGAATTCGTCGCCGCCCAGCCGCGCCACGGTGTCGGTGTGACGCACGCTGGCCACCAAGCGCTCGCCGGTGATTTGCAGAAGCTTGTCGCCGCAGGCATGACCCAGGGTGTCGTTGATCGATTTGAAGCGATCCAGATCGAGAAACATGACGGCCGTTTCGTGGCCGTTTCGCCGCGCCCGCGACAGGGCGCGCTCCAGGCGGTCAATGAGCAGGCTGCGGTTGGGCAACCCGGTCAGCACGTCGTAATAGGCCAGGTGCTGGATTTCCCGATCCGCGCGCTGCCGCTCGATGGCCACGGCCAGCACGTTGGCCACCGATTGCAGAAACAGCAGATCCTCGCGGCCGAAGGATTGGTCCTGAACGCCATAGATGCCAAGCACGCCGAAAGGTCGAGGCTGGCCCGGGATGGCCACGCAAGCGGCCTGGGCCACGGTCTTTTCCGGCAACGGCGGGCAGATCTCCAGCCTCCCGGGATCGGCCCCGGGAAAAAACACCGGATGGCTGGCTTCCAGCAGGGAAAAGCCCTCCAGGGTTCGGGGACTGCACAGCGTCGCGTCCGGCTCGTTTCGCACCTCGCCCCAGCCGTGGGACACGCGAACCTGCATGAGGCGCCCGTCGGGAACCAACTCCAACACCCGGCAGGCGCAGCCATCGAGCAGGCCGGCCACCGAGCGCACCACCTTGGCCATCAATTCCTCGACCGCCATGCCGGCCAGGGCATCGCGCCCCAACTCCGCCACGAGGGCCTGCTGGTTGACCCGGGTCTGAATTGCCAGATCGGCGCGAGAGCGATCCTGCAAATTTTTCAGGCAATTGCGCAGAGTGATCTGCGAACGGCCGCTTTGCTCGCAAGAGAAAGGCACAAAATAGAAATTCTCGTGGAATTGGCGACCGAAAATGATCCGAGGATGAGCGGACAGCAGATCGAGCAGCGCGGCGTTGTCCAGAAGCCGCAGATCATACTGACAGATCATTTCACAGTTCTGTTCCAGCACCAGAGCCTGGATTTGCCGCTTGAACGCGACCCGCTCCTGGGGTTGGGCGAGAAATTCGAGGGAAAACACCCGCTCGCTCGTCAGGCGCAGGCCGGAATAACCCTGCTGCCGGGCCAGACGGAGCTGTTCCTGAAAATTCTGGGTGAAAATATCGATCAGGGGTCGATCGAGGGGCAGCACCGGAGTGAAGGCCGGAACGAAGCTTATCTGATCCGGCGCGCGCCAGACGCTCTCAGGAAGCTCAAGGCACTCGCGCAGTTGTTCCTCGGACCGGCGGGCGGTCAGATAGAGAATTTTTTCGCCGCGTTCCAGTCCATCGAGAATGAAATCGCGCAGCACGACGCGATGATCCTCGTCGGAATCAAAGAAAAATCCGACATTCTGGCCCGGCAAAATGCGCAGCCTGGGAATCGCCGATGGTCCGAGGGGCCGAAGGTTTGGTCTCTTGCCGGAATCGGCGATGTGCGCATGGGACATGCATGACCTCGGGAAGCTTGATGATCAAAACGGCGGCGGTCTGTTTCAGGGATTGCCCGCCGCGCGCCCTCGCCAGAGCACGGCCACCAGCCAGGTCACCAGAACCGCCGCCGCCAGGAGACCAACGGAAACCAGCATCTGGTTGAGCAGGCCTGGATTTGCCAGCAACACCAACCCCAAAAACAGCATCAGGGTGCCGGAGAGCAGTTTGAGAATTCGTCCCTGCCATTCGCTGAGCTTGGCGGCGCCCAGGGTCAGGGTGAAGGTGACCAGGATCACCATCAAGGGAATAACATAAACTATGTTGTAGACGGAAAGGAACAGGTAATATTGCCAGGTGCTGAGCTCATGCAAGGTCAATACCCGCGTGTAAACCATGGGAAAGCCGGCCGTGCACAAGAGCTCGTAGGTATTGGCGGCCGCGGCCAGCACGATGGTGGCGCCGATCAGCGAGGGCAGGCTCGAGGCCTTGAGCAGTCCGCGCATTCGCTGAAAAAGACGCGGTTTGGCCGATTCGGGGATGGAGAGGCTGACTCCCGTTTTGAAGAAGAAGAAATCCTTGATATTGATTATCCCGATGACCAACGCAATAGCGCCTGCCGCCAGGGTCAAGCCACGCACCTGCCCCAGGGAGAGAAACAGATTGAGCCAGGCCGCCATGAACAGGAAATAAAACAGCCCGGAAAAGAAAATGAAAATTCCCCCCACCAGCAGCATGCGGCCGCGCGAGCGCAGATGCACGAGCATGCTGAGCAGAAACAGCAGAACAAAGAACGCACAGGGATTGAAGCTGTCGAGCAGGGCGACGATGACCGTGAAAACCGGCAGGGAAAGCTGACGCCCGTCGATCTGGCCCACCCAGGGAACGAATACCCGGGTGGTTTCATCATCGGCCTCGGCGGAAGACCAAGGCAGCGGCACCAACTGCCCGGCGGCCGCCAGATCCAGGGGATTGGCGCACCCCTCTTCGAGACAGCGCGCCACCGCCGCCTCAATCTGTCGGCCCTGGTTACGGCCAAAACCGAACCAGGCCTGGTTGCCGATGAAGATGGCCGGTGTGCTGACCGGGGCATCAAAGATGTCGCACAACACCACCAGTTGCTGAAAGGAATCTGGCTCGCGCCAGATATCACGCACGACGAGACGCACCTCCGGATGGCCGGCGGAGAGTTGCCGGAGAAAGATTTCCGCCTGGCCGCAGTGAGGACAATTCTCGGCGGAGTAAAGCAAAACCTCGACCGCGCTTCTGCTCTCCCGTTCTTCCAAAGCGCTCGCCACCGCCGGCAACGCGGCAACGAGCAACGCCGACAACAGCATCCACGAGCAGATCCGCCGCATGTTCCTCCCTACCCCACGCAATCACCTCAAATGTATTTATTTTACCAGCCTGGAACGCGGTTGCCGAAAAGTTCCTACCAGCTCTCCGTCGACCCTTTACCCATGGAGCCGGATTGGGTTATTTTGTCCGACATCATGATCAAGGCCATTTTCTGGGACAATGACGGCGTGCTGGTCGACACCGAGCCGCTCTATTTCAAGGCCACCCGCGAGGTTCTGGCGGAGGCGGGCATCCCCCTGAGCGCCGAGCAGTTCATCCGCATTTCCCTGCAAGAAGGACGCAGCGCCTTTGATCTGGCCCGCGACCGGGGAATGCCGGCCGACACCCTGGAAGCCATGCGCCGGGAGCGTAACCGTCGCTATGCCGCGCTTCTCGGGGAAGGCATCGCGCCCTTGCCCGGCGTGGCTGAAACCCTGAGCACCCTGCATGGCCGCTGCCAAATGGCCATCGTCACCAGCTGCCTGCAAGAGCATTTCGAGATCATTCATCGCCATACGGGCATCCTGCAGTATTTTGACTTCATTCTCACCCGCGAGCACTATCGGCACACCAAACCCCATCCCGAGCCCTACCTCAGCGCCTTGAACCGCAGCGGGCTGGCCCGCGCTCAGTGCCTGGTGATCGAGGACACGGAACGCGGCCTCCAGGCGGCCGATGCCGCCGGACTCGCCTGCGCGGTGATCCCCAACGCCTTGACCGCCCAAGGCGATTTTTCCAAGGCCTGCCGGGTCCTGGACGGCATCCATCAGGTTCTCGACCTGCTGGACTGAAGCTGCGCCCACCAACACCATTCGGCACAGAAAGTGCAAACAGACCTTCACGGGGCTGCTGTTGAAATCGACCCCGGGAGGTACCCATGGCAATCAATCCTTTAAACCAGCTGCGCGAAGCGCTTTTATCCCAATCAACAACCGATCCCGCGCGCACGGAAAATTCCTCCCGGGACTTTGCCGGCCTGCTCGATCGCACCCTGGGCGCCAAAGCGCCCCTGAACGGCGAACAGGCGCGCTCCCTGGCCGCCCTGATGAAGCTTGAGATGATGGCCGGGCTGGTGTCCTGGGACGATGAGAGCCCCAAAAGTTCGGCGGCCCTGGCCCAGTTCGCCGCCTTGCCGGCCCTGCCGCGCCCGACCCTGGTCAACGCCGAGCAAGTCCGTCAAAAATTCACCCTGATGTCGGAAAACCGACTTGCGCCCGTGCGTCCCGTCTCGCTCCTCAATGCGAATAATATCAGTGAGGCAGGCTCCCTGGAGCAGATCGTGGACAAGGCGGCCCAGCGCTACCAGATTGCTCCCGAACTGATCAAGGCGGTCATCAAGGCCGAAAGCAGCTTCAACCCCAAGGCCGTGTCGCCCGCGGGCGCGCAGGGCCTGATGCAGCTCATGCCCGCCACGGCGCGCGAGTTGGGGGTGGACAATCCCTTTGATCCCGAGCAGAACGTCATGGGCGGCACCCGCTACCTGCGCGACCTGCTCAATCGCTACGACGGCGATCTCGACAAGGCCCTGGCCGCCTACAACTGGGGCATGGGCAACCTGGCGCGCAGCAACGGCCGTCTGCCCGAGGAAACCCGCAACTATCAGGTCCGGGTCAAGCAATACCTAGCCGAGTTCAACGGGCAACGCACGGCCTGAGCCACCTTCTCCCGACCCCCGTACCCCTCTTTTGGCAACCCCCACATTTTCAAAAATTTGGGGGTTGCCATTTTTTTTCGTTTTGCATAATATTGCGCCATGTTCCCCGCACGGCCTGACCGTACGGGGTTTGCCCCGTGATTCCCCCTCCTTCACGGGGCATTTTTTTATCTTTTTCCCGCCCCGCCAAAATTCGCTCTCCTTCGTGCAAAGCCGTACAACCCCGACCGAAACAAAAATCGCCAGAAATTAACTTGTCCAAACTTTTATCTTGACAGATCCGGTTTTATTTTTTATTTTATTAAAAAAAACAAACGGTTCATAAAGCCCTTGTGCGACCCAGAACCCTGAGAAAACAGGAAAAACCCTTGGCCCCGTGCACCTCCCTGGCACGGGGCATTTTTTTCTTGACTTTAAACCTTAAAACAATAATATTAAAAACAACAAACCATTTCACACCGCCTGGTTTCATCGAAATCAGCCGGTTTCGCCCCGTGTATCTCCTCCCTGGCACGGGGCATTTTTTTATCCGCGCCGCCAAACATCCTCCGAATTCGGGATAGAATAGGTAATAAATCCGATACGGAGGATTTCAAGATGTCCTCGGACCCACGCTCCTCGAATCTCGTGCAGCATCTCAGCCAACTTGATCTGTCCCGGATCCCCGCGGACGGCGGGGAAGCCTACAACCGCCTGATCTTCGAGAAAAGCCCCTACCTTCTGCAGCATGCCGAAAATCCCCTGGACTGGCATCCTTGGGGGGACGAGGCCTTTGAGCGCGCCCGTCGGGAGAACAAGCCGGTGTTTCTTTCCATCGGTTATTCCACCTGCCACTGGTGCCATGTCATGGCCCATGAATCCTTCGAGGATCAGGAGGTGGCCGATCTGCTCAATCGCCACTTCATCTGCATCAAGGTCGATCGCGAGGAGCGCCCGGACATCGACAACGCCTACATGACCGTGTGCCAAATGCTCACCGGCAGCGGCGGTTGGCCCCTCACCCTGCTGCTCACGCCCGAGCGCAAGCCCTTCTTCGCCGCCACCTATCTGCCGAAAACTTCACGCGGCGCAATGATGGGACTGCTCGACCTGGCGCGCAAGGTCGCCGAGTTCTGGAACAGCGACCGTAGCCGCATCGACCAGACCGGCGAACAGATCCGTCAATCCCTCCTGCGGCTGGAACAAGCGACGTCCCAGCGCGCCGCCCTGGACGCGCAGCTCTTGCTCGCCGCCCGCGACCAATTCCTCGATGCTTTCGACCGCCGCCACGGCGGTTTCGGCACCGCGCCCAAGTTTCCGACGCCGCACAACCTGTCCCTGCTGCTGCGCATCGCGCAACGCTTCGACGATCCGCAGGCCCGGGTCATGGCCCTGCAAACCTTGCAGCGGATGCGCCTCGGCGGCATCTTCGACCAGATCGGCTACGGCTTGCACCGCTATTCGGTGGATGAACGCTGGCTGGTGTCGCACTTCGAGAAGATGCTCTACGATCAGGCCCTCGCCGCCCTCGCCTACCTCGATGCCTGGCAACTCACCGGAGAAACCTTTTATGGGCAGAGCGCGCGTGAAATCCTCGATTATCTGGTTCGCGACCTCAGGCATCCCGAAGGGGGCTTCTGCTGCGGCGAGGACGCGGATTCGGAGGGCGCGGAAGGAACGTTCTACGTCTGGACACCGAAGGAAATCCGCGAGGTGCTCGGGGAGAAGGCCGGGGAGCTGTATTGCCGGGTCTTCGGTGTGAGCGAGGGGGGGACCTTCGAAGGAAAAAACATTCTGCACCTGACCCGCGATCTCGCGGAACTGGCCCAGGACACCGGCGCTTCGCCGGAGGAGTTGTCGGCCCTGCTCGGCCAGGCGCGCCGCCAGTTGCTCGCCGCGCGCGACCGACGCCCGCGACCGCATCTGGACGACAAGGTGCTCACCGGCTGGAACGGTTTGGCCATCGCCGCCCTGGCCCGAGGGGCGGTCCTGCTCGACGCGCCGGACATGCTGGAACGAGCAGGCGCGGCGGCGGATTTTTTATTGCAGCGCCTGCGCGATCCCCAAGGACGGCTGCTGCGCCGCTACCGTGCCGGCGAGGCCGCCATCCCCGCGTTTCTCGAGGATTACAGTTTTCTGGTTTTCGGCCTCACCGAACTTCATCAGGCCGGCTTCGAGACCCCTTACCTTGCCGCCGCCCTGGAATTGAACAACGACATGCTGCGCCTGTTCAGCGACGCGCAGGGTGATCTCCATGACACGGGAAGCGATGCCGAAACGGTCCTCACCCGCGGCCGCAACCGCTACGATGGGGCGATCCCCGCCGGCAGTTCCCTGGCGGTTCTCAACCTGCTGCGCCTGGGGCGCCTGAGAGGAAATCGCGAACTGGAAGAGCGGGGCGAGAGCTTGCTGGCCTTGCATCTGTCCGCGGCCGGCCGCAGCCCCCAGGCCCACGGCCAGTTGCTCATGGCCCTGGATTACAATCTTGGCCCATGCGAAGAGGTGGTCATCGCCCTGCCCGAGGCCGAGGCAAATGCGGATGAGATGCTGCGCGTCCTGCGCCGCGGCCTGCGTCCGCGCACCCTGGTCCTGGTACGGCGTCCCGGCGATGAGGCATTGGAGCGCCTCGCCGCCCCCGTACGCCACAAGCAGGCGGTCGACGGAAAAATCACCGCCTGGCTGTGCCGCGAGCAGAGTTGCCAGGCCCCGGTGACCTCGGCGGAAGATTTGGCGAGGATGTTGGAAATATGAGCCGGGGGCTAAAGCCCCCCGCGACCATGCCTTCAGTCGCTACGCGACGACCAGATAGGGGAGAAAACAAAAAAGCCGCGTGCGCGGCGACAAGCCTGTAGCCGGGGGTTTCAACCCCCGGAGATCTCCCCGGAACCCTCCCCGGCTTGGGCCTGGCGATAAAAATTGATGAGGAAATCGGCATCGCGCGGCGACAGGTCGAATTTAAATACGGCTTCCTGGACAATTTTGCCCAGGGGTTGGGCGGGATCGTCCTGAAGGTGTTCGGACACCCAACGGACGGCGCGGCGCAGGTCTTCCCCCTCGGGCAACAAACCACTCATGCTCAGACTCCTTTCAAAACCTTCAGCAGATGGGGCACCAACTGCTTCTTGCGCGAGAGCACCCCTTTGAGTTCGTAGATATTTTCCTCCACCTGGGGATAGCTGATGACATAGGGCAGTTCCTTGCC
>NZ_JAUVWH010000151.1 GCF_030604225.1 Geoalkalibacter sp. | reverse complement strand
CGGAATGTTTAAAAAGCCCTTATCCGGCCTATCTTTGACTACCGAGGAGAATACCCGAGATGCAGTCGTCCGAATTTCAGGAGCAGAGCTCCCTCTGCCCGCTGAACCGTCGAACCTTCATCAAAGGTCAGCTTATTGCCTTGGCCGCCCTGGCGCTTCCCGCCCCGGCACTGGCCTTGGCCCGACCTTCCGCCCGTGAACGCTCCCTGTCCTTCTACAACACCCACACCGGGGAAAATCTCAAGAACGCCGTTTATTGGGTCAATGGCGGTTATGTGGAGGAAACCCTCGAGGACATCAGTTTTCTGCTGCGCGATTTCCGCCAGAACGAAACAGCGCCCATCGACCCCGCGCTGCTCGACCAGATTTTCGCCTTGCGCAAGACCCTGGGCGTCAAAAATCCCGTGCACATCATTTCCGGCTACCGCTCGCCCCTGACCAACCAGATGCTGCGCGAGCAGGGCCGAGGCGTTGCCAGGCGCAGCCTGCACATGGATGGCCGCGCCGTGGATCTGCGCATCCCCGGTTGCGATCTGCGTACCGTGCAGCGCGCCGCCATCCGCATGCAGCGCGGCGGCGTGGGCTATTACCCGCGGTCGAATTTCGTCCATCTCGATACCGGCGCGGTGCGTTCCTGGTAAGTCGGCATCCGCTTCCCGGGGATTTTCTGAAAAAGGCCTCCGTGCTTTCACGGGGGCCTTTTTGCATTTGGCGGCGAAAGAGCCGCGGTTGTCATTTTGTAATGAAAAAGAGATTTAGGAAACGGTCCCGAAACCGCGTCGCGACAATGCCTGCGGGCCGACGCAAACGAGTTGAAATCGAACGCTTTTGCCGCGGAGGCAGCGACCCGTCCGAAAAAAAATCTTCGCGTCTCCCGAAGTGGGTCTATTTTTGCAAAGAGAACTAAATTCGCGGAATGTCTCAAGTCCCCCGGGCCTGGCGTGATTTCCCCGCCCAGGGGGGCGCTTTGTCACTTTGGATGCCGCCTATGTCCCTCGACCAAGATTACGCCCCTGCGCCGCCCTGGCAAATAGCCGCCGGCGCCTCCTCGTCCATGCTCCTCGCCGAGGGCCGCGCCGGGCGCTTCGCCGATGCCCGTCAACGTAGCATCCTGGTGGCCAAGGCGCGCTGGATCATTCTGGCTCTGATCACCAGCTATGGTTTGGTCGCGGGTATCCTCTTCGCCTTCAGCGATCACGGCTTTTTTCTTTCCACCACCCAGTTCTGGGTGCTTCTGGTGTCGGTCCTGGCCGTTCTGATTTACAACGGCCTGTACCATTTCGGCAATGCGCGCCTGCGTGAACTGCCCCTCGGCGACTCCCTCCAGATCGCCTTGGACTTGTTTCTGGTGACCTTGCTCATTCATTACAGCGGCGGCGGCGCCAGCTGGTTTTGGCCCGTCTATCTGATCGTCACCCTCGAAGCGGCCATCCTGCTCGAAGAACCACGTCAGGTCTGGGGCTTCGGCTTGCTGGGCGGCGCCTTCTACGGCGCCATGCTGGTCGGTGAGTTTATCGGCCTGTGGCCGGCGGTGCAGATGCCCTTCGTCGAAGCCGGACGCCAGGATGATGGCCTGTATCTGGTGCTCATGTGGTGCTGGGTGAGTCTGCTCAACGCGACCCTCGTCGTCGTCGGCACCTACCTGATGGGGGTGATCCGCCGCGAAAATCTCGCCTTGGGCGAGAGCGAGCAGCGTTTGCGCGGCTTTCTCGAAACCGCCAACGACCTGATCTTCAGCGTGGACGGCAACGGTCGCATTCTCTACGCCAACCGCAGCTGGCAGCAGGCCACCGGCTACGACCCGGCCCGCACGCCCGCGCTGACCATCCTCGACATCCTGCACCCCGAGACGCGCAACGCCTGCTACCGTGATTTTCTCAAGGTGATGGCCGGCGATCAGGTGGCGCTGGTGAGCAGCCGTTTTGTCGCCCGCGATGGGCGGCTGGTCGACGTTGAGGGATCCCTGACCCGCGCCGTGACCCAGTCGGACAGCGAGGCGCTGCTGTGGGTGATCTGCCGCGATGTGTCGGAACGCAAGCGCGCCGAAGCCCAGCTGCTGCACATGGCGCATCACGACCTGCTCACCGGCTTGCCCAACCGCGCCTGTTTCATGGAGCGTCTCAATCAGGCCATCTCCCTCGCCAAGCGCAACCGCAAGATGGTCGCCGTGCTGTTTCTGGATCTGGACCGCTTCAAGATCATCAATGATACCCTCGGCCATCCCCTGGGCGATTGTCTGCTCAAGGAGATGGGACAGCGCCTGCTGCAATGCGTGCGTGAGGCGGATACCGTCGCGCGCCTGGGCGGCGATGAGTTCACCATCTGCCTGAGCTCCCTCGACCAAGCGGAGGGTGCGGAGCGGGTCGCCGGCAAGATTCTCAAGGCCCTGGCCCAGCCCGTGTGGCTCGACGGTCACGAGCTGTTCATCACCACCAGCATCGGCATGAGCCTTTTTCCGGGAGATGGCGAGGATGCCCTGGGGCTGATCAAGAAGGCCGACATCGCCATGTACGCCGCCAAGGCCCAGGGGCGCAACAACTGGCAGTTCTACCTGGCGAGCATGGATTTCGACGCCGATCGGCGTCTGGTGCTGGAAAACAGTATTCGTCGCGCCATTGAATATGAGCAGTTCCTCCTGCATTACCAACCCAAGGTCGATATCGCCAGCGGTCGGGTCACCGCCATGGAAGCCCTCGTGCGCTGGCAGCATCCCGAACTGGGACTGCTGCCGGCCGGCGATTTCATTCCCCTGGCCGAGGAAACGGGGCTCATCTTTCCCCTGGGTGAATGGGTGCTGCGCGAAGCCTGCGCCCAGAATCGTCGCTGGCAGGACCAAGGGCTGCCGCCGGTGCGGGTGGCCGTCAATATTTCCGGCTATCAGCTCCAGCAGAAAAATCTCACCGAAAAAATCCGCGAAATTCTTGACGAAACCGGATTGGAGGCGCGCTGGCTGGAAATTGAGGTGACCGAAACCGTGGTCATGCAGAACCCCGATTTCGCCGTGGCCGTTCTCAAGCAGCTGACCGACCTGGGAATCCACATCGCCATCGACGATTTCGGCACCGGCTATTCGTCCCTGGCGCATCTCAAGCGTTTTTCCGTCAACACCTTGAAAATCGACAAATCCTTCATGCGCGACATCGAAATCAGCGCCACCGATGCCGCCATCGCCACCGCCATCATCGCCATGGGCAACAGTCTCAAGCTCCAGGTCATCGCCGAGGGGGTCGAGACCGAGGGGCAGCTCGATTTTCTCAGGAAACAGAGCTGTCAGGAGATGCAGGGCTATCTTTTCAGCCGGCCTCTGCCCGCCGAGGAGGTGGCGGAGCTATTGACGCGCTCCTCGCTTCAGCAATGAATGCGTGGCGATCCCGCGCAATACCTTAGTGCTTTCAGTCTGATTGAAGAAAAAAGGTTATTCTCATGGCCGCCATTCAAGACGTTCTTCGACAGGATATCAAACTCCCCTCGCCGCCGGCCATCGCCGTGCGCATCCTCGAAGCGGTGCGTGGCGATGACAGTTCCTTTCGCGACCTCGGGCGCATCATTGCCGCCGACCCGGCCCTGAGCGCCAAGATCCTGCGGGTGGCCAATTCCTCCGTCTATTCCCTGCGCTACCCCGTCGACACCATTGAAAAAGCCATCGGCGTGCTCGGCGTCGACCAGCTCAAGAACATTGCCCTGTCCTTCGTCATCGCCCAGGGCATGCGCGGCAGTTCCGAGGGCGAATTCAGCTTCGATTATTTCTGGCGCCGTGCCATCACCGCCGCTGTGGGCGCTGAACTGGTGGCCGAGCGCATGGGGTGCAAAACCCAGGACACCTTCGTGACGGCCCTGCTCATGGATCTGGGCATCGTCGTCATGTACGGCTGGGATACCAAGGGCTACCTGCGGGTGCTCGGCGCCAAGCGCGCGCGCAAGGAGGCGATCGTCGTTCTCGAAAAGCGCGCCTTCGGCTTCGATCATGGCGAGTTGGGGGGCGAGCTGCTCAAATCCTGGGGGTTGCCGGAATCCATCTGGCGCGCGGTGCGCAACCATCACGGCGGGGTGGAGGGGGCCGCGACTTCGGATCCGAGCGGCGAGGTTCTGGTGCTTGCCGACGCCCTGTCCTCCATCTATCATGGCTCGCGCGCCTCGCAGCGCCTCGCCTTCGTCAAGGAGCGGCTGACCCACTTGGGGCTCGGCGCGGCGGACGTCGACGCACTGATCGATGCCGTGGCGGAAAAAACCCTGGAAGTGCTCTCCTCTTTCGATCTGGATCCGGGAAAGCTCAAGCCTTTTTCGCAATTGCTGCAAGAGGCCAATGAGGAGCTGGGCAAGCTCAATCTCTCCTATGAGCAATTGGTGATGGAGCTCAAGCAGGCCAAGGAAAAGGCCGAACGCCTTGCCGAGGAACTGGCCGAAGCCAACGACAAGCTTCAGGAGCTGGCGTTTCGCGACGGCCTGACCGGACTCTACAACCATCGCTATTTTCAGGATCTGCTCAGCCAGGAGGTCAAGCGGGCGGTGCGCTATCATCGCCCAATCGGACTGGTGATGTTCGACATTGATCATTTCAAGAAAATCAATGACAATCACGGCCACCCGGTGGGCGATCAGGTGCTCAAGGCCTTGGCGCGAAAAATCGAATCCCTGACCCGCCGCACCGACGTGGTGGCGCGCTACGGCGGCGAGGAGTTCGCCGTGGTGTTGCCGGAAACCGATGCCAAGGGGGTGGGGGTTCTGGCCCAGCGGCTGCGGCGCGGCATCGAGCAGTTGCCCATCGCGACCGACGCGGGAGAATTGCGCATCACGGTGAGCGTTGGCGCCACCTGTTATGACGCGGAACAGGGTTTGTGCTGCAAGGATGAGCTTATCGAGGCCGCGGACGCCGCTCTCTACGCAGCCAAAAGAGCTGGGCGCAATCAGGTCGGCTTTCAGGCGCTCGCCCTTCTGGAGGAGAAGAACGCATCATGAGTGAACCGGATCGTCGCCAGACCTATCCGCGGGTCGAGCGTCGGCAACGGCCCGATATTTGGGTGCGTTCCCTGGAATGGCTGGTGGTGGTCAGCTGGATGCTGCTGCTTCTGGCCCTGATGGTGCTCTCCAAGGCCAAGCCACAGGTGGAAACCTTCTTCGAACGCTATTATCAGTTGCCCCTCGACAGCACCTGGAACCTGGAGTTGCTGTTTTACCTGCGCCTGCTGATGGGGGTGGGGTTGTTCCTGAGCAGCGCCGGTCTGGTCATCAATTGGCGCCGCAGCCGCCGCGCCGGCGACGAGTATCGTATCTCTCTCCTGATTCTGGGGGGCATTTCCCTGTTCGGCCTGCTTTTTCCCTCCCTTATTCAATAATCCCTGCCGTGCGACTGTCTTAGCCGGGTCCGGCGAAGAGGGTGTTCTCCAGCAATATCTTCACGCCGATGGCGCACAGCACCAACCCGCCGAAGACTTCGACGCGCGGCCCCCAGGCCGCGCCGATGCGCCGTCCCAGCAGCATGCCGGCCAGGGTGAAGGTGCAGGCCACCAGGCCGATGACCAGGGCCGGAAACCAGACGCTGATCTCCAGCATGGCCAGACTCAGCCCCACCGCCAGGGCATCGATGCTGGTCGCCACGGAAAGCAAGAACAGCGACAGGCCGCGTGTCGGGTCGCGGTGCTCCCGCAAGGCTTTTTCCTCCTGAAAGGCTTCCCACATCATCTTGCCGCCGATGAACATCAGCAGCCCGAAGGCCACCCAGGGGGCATAGGCGGAAATCCACTGCTGCACGGTCAGTCCCGCCAGCCAGCCGATAATAGGCATCAGCGCCTGAAAAAGCCCGAAGTGAAAGCTCAGCCGGAAGACATGGCGAAAGGTCATGCGCGGCAGGGTCACGCCGACCCCCAGGGCGACGGCAAAGGCATCCATGGCCAGGGCCACGGAGAGTCCGATCAGAGTGAGAAAACCCATTCAGTCTCCTGACAAGTCGTTTTCCGACGAAAAAAAACGCGGCACCCCGATGGATACCGCGCAAGAATTGTCGCGAAGAAGAACCGCTTCTGTCAAGCCGGGAGTTGTCAGCCGGGAGTTGTTCGGCGCCCGAGCGCACCCTGTTTTTCGGCCTTTTCCCTACTGCAATTGCTTGTGCCAGACATTCATGCTTTCCAGTTCGCCGGAAATGTCGGTGTTGTGGGTGAGGGTGCCGCTGAAGGCGTAGCCGTGCTTGGCGAAGGTGATGTTCATGCCGAAGCTGTAGGCGCGGGCGATGGTGTAGGCGGTGCGGTAATTGCGTCTCGCCAGCTCGCCTTCCATTTCCGCCAGCAGCGCCTGGGCCAGTCCCGCCCCGCGATAGGACGGCAGGGTTGCGAAATCGGTCATTTCCGCGTTCAGGTCGGCGGGGTAGGTTTCGGCGGAGGAAATGGCCACCAACTGTTCGCCCTCGAACACGCCCCAGTAAAGGATGTTGTCCTCCAGGGTCTCGCGCAGGTATCCGGGGTCGTGAATCGGGAAGGGATAGCTGGCGAACACCGTGCGGTAGAGCTCGGCCATGGCCGGGGTGTGAGGCGCGCCGAGCCTGCGCAGGTAAAAACCCTCGGAGAGCGGACGGCCGCCTGATTGGCCGGCCTTGGCACGGGCGGCCGCGATGACCTGGAGCACGGTTTCCGGCCGGCGTTCCTTCCGGCGTTTTGGACAGAAATATTTGGCCACGAAAAATCCATCCTCGCGCCCGGCGAAAAAGCCGGGAACCCGCGCCTCCTCTCGGTAGCCCGCGTGGGCGAAGGCCTGGCGCGCCCTCGCGGGCACCTTGGCGAAAATCTTGGTGTAGCCTTTATTATTGGCCAGCAGGTCCAGGCGCGGCACCAGCGTGGGGGCTTCCTCCGGAGCAAGTTTCATCAGGTAGATGCGATCGTTGTTCTTGCCGTGCTGGATGCGCGAACCGCCCACCTGTTCAATCACGTCATTCATGGCCCCTCCTTTCCATGCGCTCATTGTTCTCGGGCGTCAAGGAAATCGTCGGGTTCCAGTCCGAGAGCAGCATTTCAATGCCCGTGGCGCGATATTCCTCGGCGTCGCCGAGCTTGAGATGCAGGCGGCAGGCGTTGCAGTCGCGGTTGCAGAAATCGGCTTCGTAGCGGTCGGGTTCCTGATAGGTGGTGATGACGCCTTCGTAATTGCGCAGCACCACCTTGTTGGTCGACAGGGAAATCAAATAGTTGGGATTCATGGGGATCTTGCCGCCGCCGCCGGGCGCGT
>NZ_JAUVWH010000059.1 GCF_030604225.1 Geoalkalibacter sp. | reverse complement strand
CAGAAGTTAAGCCCTACTGCGCCGATGATACTGCACGGGTAGCTGTGTGGGAAAGTAGGTCGCCGCCGGAATGTTTCCCCAAAAAGGCCCCTGAACCCAGGGGCCTTTGCTTTGAGAGAAAAAAATAGAAAATTTTCATAAAGATAATCATGGCCCACCTTCTTTACGGTGGGCCTTTTTTCGTTCTATCGTTGTTCATTTCATAGCTATTTCTTCAGTTCAATGCCATAGGATTTGATCTTGCGGTGCAGGTTGGATCGTTCCAGATCGATGATTTCGGCAGTTCTTGAAATATTCCAGTCATTTTCCTCAAGTTTCTGCAGGATAAATTCCTTTTCAAATTCTTCCTTGGCCTCGCGAAAATTGCTGGCGTCAATTAGGGCGCGTCGCTGGCTTGCGCTTGAACCGTCCTGACGGTTGACCAGATGCGCGGGGAGGTTGGCCAGGGTAATTTCATTGCCAGGGGTCATGATGACCAGGCGTTCGATGAGGTTTTTCAACTCGCGCACGTTGCCCGGCCAGGGGTAGTTTTTCAGGGCCGACAAGGCGTCGGGGCTGAGAGTCTTGATGTCGCGGCTTTCCTGGCGGGAAAAATATTCGAGAAAGTGCTTGGCCAGCGCCGCGATGTCGTCCTTGCGCTCCCGCAGGGGCGGTACGTGAAAGGGCAGGACATTGAGGCGATAGTAGAGATCCTCGCGAAAGTTGCTCTTCTCGATTTCCTCTTCCAGGTTCTTGTTGGTGGCGGCGATAACCCGCACGTCGACCTCGATGGTGCGGCTGCCGCCGACTCGCTCGAACTTGCGCTCCTGCAGGATGCGCAGTACCTTGGCCTGGGTCTTGAGGCTCATGTCGCCGATCTCGTCGAGAAACAGGGTGCCTTCGTGAGCCAGATCGAACTTTCCCTTGCGCAGGGCGGTGGCGCCGGTAAACGAGCCCTTCTCGTGGCCGAAGAGTTCCGATTCGATGAGATCCTCGGGAATCGCGGCGCAATTGACCTCGACAAAGGGCTTGTCGCGGCGTTGGGAGAAATTGTGGATGGCGCGTGCCACCAATTCCTTGCCGGTGCCGTTTTCGCCGGTGATCAACACCCAGCCGCTGGTTGGCGCGGCGATGGAGATCTGCTCCTTGAGCAAGTTGATTGGCCCGCTGTTGCCGACCATCTCGAAATCCTTGGCGTAGCGCGCCTTGAGGGTGCGATTTTCCTCCAGCAATTGGCCCATCTTGAGGGCATTCTGGATGCAGGTGAGGACCTTTTCCAAGGCCAGGGGCTTTTCGATGAAGTCGTAGGCGCCGAGCTTCAAGGCCTTGACGGCGGTTTCGATGGTGCCGTGGCCGCTCATCATGATGACCTGCAGGTCGGGCCACTGCTCCTTGGCGCGGCGCAAGGTTTCCAGGCCATCAATCCCCGGCATCCAGATGTCGAGCAGGATGATGTCGGGATTTTCTTCGCGGATGCGTTCCAACCCCTCCTCGCCGCTCGCGGCGAAAACGGGGCGAAACCCCTCGTCTTGCAGAATGCCTTCGAGGCTCAGGCGGATACTGGTTTCGTCGTCAATGATCAAGACAGTTTTCATGGAATCTTTCTTGTGCGGTCAGGCGCTGAAGGATTTGCCGGCGGCGGCGCTTTCGCCCACCGGCAGTTCGACGATGAATTGGGTGCCGCGTGGGCTGTTGTCGCGCACGCGGATATAGCCGTTGTGGTCGGAAACGATGGATGAAACGATGGCGAGCCCCAGGCCCGTTCCCGATTTTTTGGTGCTGAAGTAGGGTTCGAAGAGCCGCGGCTTGACCTGGGGCGAGATGCCGCAGCCGGTATCGGCGACAGTCAGGGTGGCCATTTGCAGCTCGGTGTTGAAGTGGGTGGAAACGGCGATGCTGCCTTGCTGCTTGTCGATGGCGCCGACGGCGTTGTCGAGGAGATTGATCAGGGTGCGCTTGATCTGATCGCGGTCCAGATTGAACACCGGTAGCTGTGCATCGGGGCGAAAGGTGAATTCGATATTCTTGTGCGCTTCCTGAAAGAGCACCAGAGCCTCGCCGACGATCTGGTTGAGGTCGTTCGGACTGGGGCGACTGGCCGGCATGCGTGCAAAATTTGAAAATTCGTTGACCAGATTTTTCAACTCATCGACCTGCTGCACGATCATGGCGGTGCATTCATCGAAGACCCGGTCGTCCTCGCCGAACTTGTCGAGGTAGCGACGGCGCAGGCGCTGGGCGGACAGCTGGATCGGCGTCAGGGGATTCTTGATCTCGTGGGCGATACGGCGCGCCACCTCGCGCCAGGCGGCCATGCGCTGCGCCTTGACCAACTGGGTCAGGTCGTCGAAAACGACCACCGTGCCCATGAATTCCTTGTTTTCGTCGCGCAGGGTGGTGACGTGCACCAGCAGGGTTAGCTTGTTGTCCTGCACCGGCACGCTGATCTGCTTGCTGAGGGAATCCTTGCCCGATTCCAGGAGTTCGCGCAGGATCTCGCGCACCACGGGCAGGTATTCGGGATCGAGGACTTCGCGGAAATTTTTGCCGAGGATTTTCTTGTTCTGGATGTTGAGCAGCTTCTCCGCCGCCTTGTTGACCGTGGTGAGATTGCCGCCGCGGTCGATGGCGATTACCCCGCCGGTGATGTTGCGCAGGACGATTTCCATATACCGGCGCCGCTGCTCGATTTCCAGGTTGGAGGCTTGCAGTTCGCGGTTGGCCGCTTGCAGGTTCTTCTGGCTTTTGCGCAAGTCGGCGGTCATGGTGTTGAAGGCATCCACCAGGGTGCCGATTTCGTCGTCGCTGGTCGCGGCGATGCGTACGTCGAGATCGCCCTGGGCCACCCGGTTGGTGGCCGTCGCCAATTCCTGGATGGGCACGGTGATGCCCCGCGCCAAGTGAAAGCCGAACCAGGTGGCGAGAAAGATGATCACCAGGGCAATGAGCAGCAGCACGATGACGTAGCCCATCTGAATGCGGCCCTTGACCATTTTCGTGCCCTTGTAGTGCTCGAAGGAGGCCTTGATTTCCTTCATTTTCGAGACCAGGGAATTCGGCACGTAATAGTTGACCACCACCACGCCCACCACGTCGTCGGGATTCCAATTCGAATAGACGGGCACGATGCCGCGAATCAGGTCGGCCCGGCCGATGGGGGTGATGCGGGTAAAGCGGTTGCCCTGCAGCGCCTCGCGGATGGCGTCCGAGCCGGGGTCGGTGAATTCGGCGGCGGGGACTTCGGGGTTGGTGACGCGTACCAATTCCTCGTAGGTGGCGGAGAACACCTCGACAATGCCCAGGTTGTACTCTTTTTGCTTTTCCTGGATGAAGGCGGTCAAGCGATCGAGGTTGGCCTCGTTGAGCAGACGATCGCGCTTGATGATGCGTGCTAGTTGTTCGCCATAATAGAGGGCGTTGGAGGCGGAATTCTTGTAGTAGGTTTCCGCGACGTCCAGCGACTCCTGGAGGGAATTTTCGATCTGGTTGTTGAACCAGTTTTCAATGGTGTTGGTGATAAAGCCCGCCGAAACAAAAAACAACAGCATGGTCGGTACGAGGGACAGGGCCACGAAGGCCAGGACAAGCTTGCTGCGGATGCGTGCCCCTGGCACGCCCCGTCGCCTCTCCAGAATCAATTTGAAAAGATTGCGAAAGACCAGGAAGAAAAAGAGGATGATCAGCAGGATGTTGATGTTGATCAGCGCCAGAACCAGGATGCCGTTGGACAGAGACACGCCGGAAGAGAGATCCAGCAGGCGCGACTCATACTGGGTCAGCCCTAAAACCAGCAGCAGGCACAAAAACACCAGCGCCCATTCGCGGCGGCGTTTGCGGTGCTCACTCAACTGTTGATCCGGCTTGGTCATTCAGGGGCTCCATTGAGGGTCAAACGCTGATTTTAGGTGATTCGCGCAGGGATATGCAAGGTCTGTAAAAAACAAAAAGCAGCCGCGAGGGCTGCTTTTTGCGAGTCGATTCAAGGTGTCGGCCGAGAAAGCTCAGGCCTTAGCCGGAAGCAGTTCGCCGGCGAAGCTGGGCAGCAGGCCGCGCCGGGCTTCACGCAGGCTCTCCTCGCTGAATTCCACAAGTTTCCAGTGATCGGGATTGGCGAGGATCTTTTCAACCATCTTGTGGTTGATGTCGTGGCCGGCCTTATAAGCCTTGAGATGGCCGAGCAGGGGATAGCCCAGCAGGCTGAAATCGCCGATGCTGTCGAGAATTTTGTGGCGCACGAATTCGTCCGTGAAGCGCAGTCCCTCGGGATTGAGCACGCCATTCTTGTCGATGACGATGGCGTTCTCCAGGGAGCCGCCGCGCGCCAGGCCGTTGGCCTTGAGGTATTCCACCTCCTGCAGGAAGCCGAAGGTGCGGGCGGGGGCGATGTCCCGACGAAAGGCCTGGGCCGAGCACTTGAAGGAAAACGACTGCTGCGCGATGCTCGGGTGATCAAAGGCAATGCCGAAGCTCACGCGGAAAAACCGCGAGGGAATGATGGTGACGCGCTTTTCCCCTTCGATCAGGGTGAGTGGCTTGCGAATCGCAAGGAATTTGCGGCTGCGGTCCAGCTGACGGATTCCGGTATTTTCCAGCAGATCGACAAAGGGCGCCGCGCTGCCGTCAAGGACCGGAACTTCGGGGCCATCGATGTCGATGTGCAGATTGTCGATGCCCAGGGCGTTGAGGGAGGCGAGCAAATGCTCGACGGTGGAAACGCTCAGTCCGCCCTTGCCGAGCACCGTGGCGAGGCGGGTGTCGACGACATTGGCCGATACGGCTTCGATGGAAACACTGCGATCGCCCTCGCTGCGATGAAAGACAATGCCGGTGCCGGCTTCGGCGGGGCGCAGGTGCATGGTGATGCGGCGGCCCGAGTGAAGTCCGATTCCGGAAATGATCAGCGGTGTGGCGATGGTGCACTGGAAAATCAAGGTTGCCTCCTGGCAGGGTACGGGTACGAATCTTACGTCCCTCATGTCTGCAAGGAGTTTGCCATATTTTGAGCTATTTGGAACTTATTGAAATTGTTATAAAAAGGATCGGGGTGCAGAGGGGTTGATCCCTGTTTGCGGGATGATTGTTGTGGCGCAACCATAGGGGCTGTGGCGTCCACGCCACAGAGGCTAGAGCCGTCCCGAGCGTAGGATGGCCACTGCAAGCCACAGGCCGAGAATTCCGGCGATGGTGTAGCCGAGGATGCCCAGGACTGGAAAGCCGAAGAGCTGCGGGCCCTTGTCGCTTTGGATGATGAGCGAGCTGCCGACGATGAGTGAACCGATCACCAGGGCAAAGGAGAGGCGGTTGCTCGATTTGTCGAATTCGGAGATGAGTTTTTCCAGGCCGCGGTGTTCCAGGTCGATCTTGAATTTGTTGCGATTGACGCGGTTGATGAATTCCTTGAGATCCCGCGGCAGGTTTTTCATCAGCGAGCCGTAGGACTGCATGATGCCGAGGAATTCGCGGGAAACATTGCCCGGCGAGAGCCGTTCGTGGACCAGCTTTTCAATGAAGGGCTTGAGGTGATCGACCCTGTTGAAGTCGGGGTCGAGCTGCCGGCCGATGCCGTCCATGGTCACCAGGGCCTTGGCGAGCAGCATAAGGTCCGAGGGAAACTTGATGCTGTAGGCATTCATCAGGTCGACGAATTCCATGAGCAGGCGCCCGACGTTGAGCTCGCCCAGGGGCGTTTCGTAATAGTCGTCGATGAATTCGGAGAGATCGCGCTTGAGTCCCTTGCGGTCGGTTTCGTCGCTGATTTCCCCGGAATAGAGCATCAGCGAGATGATGCGGTCGACATCGCGTTGCAATACGCCGAGCAGCAGATCGACCAGGCGGTATTTGAGTTCGCCGTCGAGGCGCCCGACCATGCCGTAGTCGAGCATGCAGATGATGTTGCCTTCGAGGATGAAGAAATTGCCCGGGTGAGGATCGCCGTGGAACAGGCCGTGCACCAGCACCTGCTTGAGAAAGGCGTCGGCGCCGTGGCGGGCGATGATTTTTAGATCATAGCCCTTGTCGACCAGCACCTGGAGATCGGAGACCTTGATGCCGTCGACATATTCGAGGGTGAGCACCGTCTCGCCGGTGAAATCCCAGTAAACCCGCGGCACGTAGACCGTTTCATCGCCCTCGAAGTTGGCGGCGAAGCGATCGATGGTGTGGCCCTCGCGGGTAAAGTCCATCTCGCGGTAGATGGTGCGGCGGAATTCCTTGACCAGGCCGCTCGGGTCGTAAAGGTCGCCTCCGGGCAGATGGTTCTCGATGAGATAGGCGAGACCCGCCATAATGTCGAGATCCGTTTCGACGATTTCCAGGATGCCCGGACGGCGGACCTTGACCACCACCGATTCGCCGCTGCGCAGGGTGGCGCGATGCACCTGGGCGATGGAGGCGGCGGCGATGGGCACGGGATCAAAGCTGGCGTAGACCTCCTCCACGGGCAGACCGAGTTCGCGGCGGATCTGCTCCTGGAGTTCGGCGACGGGCACCGACGGCACCTTGTCCTGCAGCTTGCGGAATTCCTCGATGTATTCGCGGGGAATGACGTCGGGGCGGGTGGAGAGAATCTGCCCGAGCTTGACGAAGGTGGGACCGAGCTCCTCCATGGCCAGGCGCAGCCGCTCGGCCTGGGTAAGGCGGTCGATGTTCTTGGGCGCGGTGCCCAGGGTGACGATCCGCCTGCCCAGTTCCAGGTAATAGTTGATGTTGAGCTGTTCGACCACATGGCCGAAGCCGTACTTGATCAGGATACCGAGGATGTTGCGGTACCTCTTGATCGAGCGGATGTTGCGGTTGATCCGCGTAAAGGTCAGCATGAGGGCAGGGGCGTCAGCGGCCGAGGGCGCGGGCTACTTCTGCAACTCCTTCATATGCTTGTCGAGCTGCTGCACCTTTTTCTGCAATTTCTCGAATTCCTCCATGGTCACCATGCCGACCCGCTCGCAGGCGCGGCGGACCTCATCCTGAGCCATCTCTTCGAGCTTCTTCTGGGTCTCCTCGGCGTTTTTCTGCATCTTGGCGAGAAAGGACTTGCCCTCTTCCTCCGAGATGTTGAAACGCTCCTTCATTTCCCCGAGCAGTTCCTCGGCCTTTTTCTGGGTCAGGCAGATGGCGCCCATGCCCGTCATCATCATTTTCTCGAGCAGTTCAAACATGGTTGGCCTCCTGTGTAACCTATTATAATTTTTTGCCCTTTTGATTTTAACACGGCTCAGGACGGGTGCAACGGCTTTTGTTGCAGACGACGCAATTCGGGCAAAAGGGCGCGGGTTGCCCGCTCGCCGGCCGCAATGGCTTCGGCGGCGCGGTGAAACTCAAGCAGGGTGATGTCACCGAAGTCGGGTCGAATGAGCAGGTCGAACTGATTGTTTTCCAGACGCAGGTCGTTGATTTGGTTCTCCATGATGGCCACGCTCTGCGCGCAGACCTTGAGCAGGCTTGGCGGCGTGCGCTCGCGGCGCCGATCGGCGGGTTCAGGATCGGACGGCGCGCGGGTTTTCTGCCAGAGCTCGCGAAAGCGCTCCTCGATGCTTTGCACCGTGAAGGGAAAGTGCCAACCGCCGGGTTCTGGTTCCTGCTTGCGCCGGTCGGGGAGAAATTCCTCCCGCGGCGATTTCTCGACCTTGGGGATGGCGCACACGGCGATGATTTTCTCAGCGCCCAAACCGCGCACGGCCTCAACGGGGACGGGGTGGCACAGGCCGCCGTCGATGAGAAAGCGCCGGCCGAAGCGCGCCGGCGGGAAAATGCCGGGAAAGGAGATGGCGGCGCGCAGGGCGTCGAGGAGATTGCCGCGGCGGATCACCAGCGCCTCGCCGCTTTCCACATCCGTGGCGGTGACCGCCAGGGGCAGGCGCAGTTGCTCGAAGCTGCGCACTGGCAATAGCGAGGCCATGAAATCGAGCACACGTTGGCCATCAAGCAGACCGCTGGTGGGGATCACCGGGTCGATGAAGCGCGCCAACTGCTTCCAGTCGAGGCCCACCGCCACCTCTTCCATTTCCTTGAGCGGCACCCCGGCGGCGTGCAGGGCGCCGATGAAGGCGCCGATGGAGGTGCCGGCAATGCAGTCGACGGCGATGCCTTCCTGTTCCAGAACCTTGAGCACACCGATGTGGGCCAGGCCCCGCGCGGCACCGCTGCCCAACGCGAGGCCGAGTTTGGAAGCTGGCGCGCAGTTCTGGCTACTCATGTCGACCTCGAGACGATAAAGGGTGGAGGGTGGCCCGTTCAGCGGCGAAACAACCAGAAAACCAAGGAAAGCAAGACGGAAATCAGAATACAAGTGCCCAGGGGGAAATAAAAGGAAAAATGATCCCTGGTTAGGCGGATGTCCCCGGGAAGGCGGCCAAGCAGCGGGATTTTTCCTCCCCAGGTGTAAAGCAGGCCGGCGAGAATGAGGAGGACGCCCAGCAGAATGAGCAGTTTTCCAGGGTGCATGGACGGGCTCAGGACTTTCGGCGTGGTTGATAGCGTTCTTTTTCCGAATAGATGCAGCCGCAATACTGCTGGCGGTAGAGGCCCAGGGCCTTGGACGCGGCAATGCCCTGCTGCCAGCCCCGTCGATAATCCTCGTAATGAAAGGCGATGCCGTAGCGCTCCGCCAGCGTCTCGCCCAGTTCGCGAATGCGCTCGTGTTGTTGGTAGCGGGAATAGAGCAGGCTGGTGGTGAAGGCGTCGAAACCCCCTTCCGCAGCGACCCGGGCGCTTTTCTCCAGGCGCGAGCGGTAGCAGTAGTCGCAGCGCCGATCGGGCGCGGCGGCGACCTGGGCGAGAAACTCCTCGAGGGCGTAGTCGTCCCGCCAGGTGAGGGGCAGAGCGGCGGCGGCGGCAAACTGCTCCACCGCCTCGCGGCGGCGGCAATATTCTTGGTAGGGATGGATGTTGTGATTGAAGAAATAGCCCTGGACCCGGTGATTCTCGGCGCGCAGGCGCTCCAGGGGAAAGAGGGCGCAGTTGCCGCAGCAGATATGGATGAGGATGTTCATGGACGCTGTCCTTTCCGTCGTGGCCGCCTCGGGCACACTCGGCATTATCACCCGAGTCCGCGACGCGGATCAAGGTTGCTGCTCGGGCAGTTGATCCCAGGGCGGCAACGGCAGGCTGTCCCAGATCCTTTTGGCCCATTGGCGGGCCGTCTGGCTTTTTTCCCGGCGGCTGAAGGTTTCGCGCAGCAATTTTTGTCGCAGTTCCTGCAGATCGGCCAGGTATTTTGCCACGATGGCCGCGGTCACCTGACGGTCACAGGGCAGGCGCACGAGGCGTGCGTCGCCGTGGGAAGCCAGGATCAGGGCCTGAGCGGTTTCCTCGCCCTGGACCTCGAGAATATGCCCGGCCTCATCCACCAGTTCGCAGGTGCCCAGAAAGAGACTGTGCATTCGCAGCGGCCCCCTCAGGGTGAACTCCCGCAATTCGGGGCGATAGTGCTCGTACAGGTAGGTTTCCGGAAAGCGCGGCAGGCCGTCGGCGAATACCCCGGCGATGATCCGCGCGCGCTCTTCCTCGTCGATGCGGCGCTCAGGTTCCGTCTGCGCGGCCGCGCCCTCATGGATGACCTCCTCCGACAGAATGTCGGCCGCCGCGCCCAACCAGGCGTTCCAGGCCTCCTCGGGGAACACCTCGTTCGGGACCAGCGCCGTTGCGAGTCCCTGCGTCACTTCCAAGGGGGGCGCCGCGGGCGCGGTTTTTTCGACGTCGAGGCGCACGCATCCGGGCCGGATGCGAACCAGGGTTTGCAAACGAAATTGATCGAGAAGGATCGCGACCAAGGGCTGAGCGTTTCCGGGCCGCAGCCAAGCATCGGGCAGGTCGATCTCGATTCGCGCCTCCTCGGCGGCCAGGCCGAGCAGATGCACGGCTTCATAGAGCCAGCGGGGCGCGCGCGCGGGAAATTGCGGGCGGCGATGGGGCCAGGAGGCGCGCAGGCAGACGCGAAAAAGTTCCTTGTCGCCTTGGCCCAGGGGCCGGTCCTGGGCGATCAGGGTGCCTTCGATCCTGCTCAGGGGGGGGCGCGGCTGCAGGTGCATGATATCAGCGCTGCTGGTGGCCGGCGCGGGCGCGCCCCGCAGGTCGCGCAGCAGCCCCAGCAACGCCCGCAGGGTCGCGTCCTGATGGACCTCGTGAAAGGGGCCCGCGGCCTGCTGTGGGCAAACGGGATTGACCACCAGGGTGTCGGCCGCCAGGGTTCGATCCTGCTTCGCGGGCGGCAGTCCCAGGCGGCGGCGGCGCTGATCCACGAGAATCTCCAGCGTGGCGACGGCACGCCGGCTATCGCGCCCCCAGCGCAACTGGCCGAGACGGCGAAACAGATGGTGAAAGCGCACGGCGCTGGCATGGGGCAGGGGCAGTTCCCCGGCAAAGGGTTGCAGTGCCTGGGCCAAGGGCGGGGCAAGGTAGGGCAGGGCCAGTTCCAGGGCGCGTTCGAGTTTTTCCGGCTGCACCGTCTCGGGAACCTGGTTGGCGGACATCAGGGCGAGCAGGCGCGCCAGGGTCAGGCCCCCCTTGGCGCTGACCAGCGCGGGAACGGACAGGCCCGAGGCGCTGTCTGCGTCGACGCGCCCGCCGCGAAAGGCCGCCTCCAGCTCGTCATGAGTCAGGCGCAGGGGGGAGCGGCACAGATTGGCCAAATAATAGGGGCTGAGCTGCTCCGGGGGCACGGCGCCAAGAATCGCCAGGGGCTTGAGGGCCTCGAGAATTTCCTGCAGCGCCCAGCGCAGGCCGCCGGGACGCTGTTCGGCCTCGGGCGGCAATTCGAGTACCTTCACGGCGCGCGGCGCCGAAGGCTCGTCGGCCCAGAAGGTGATTTCCTGGCCCCGCCAGGTGAGAAAGTGGCTCAGGCCCAGGGCCTGGGCGCAGGCGCGGCCCTGGGCGAAGACCTCCGCGACGGATCCCGTCGCAAGCAGCAATAGGCCGCCCGCCATGAAGCTCTCGCGGTTGATCCAGAAAACCAGGTGAGGATGGAGGATTCCCTGCGAGGACAGCAGTTGGGGCTGCGCCTCGACGCGACGGAAAGGCGAGCGCCCCTGGTCGACCAGCTCCTGCGCCCAGCGCGCCAAATCGGCGGCCAGGACCGAAGGCTTTGCGCAATCCTGTGAACTAAATGGGTTTGGAACCGTCATGGGGATGACTTCAGCGACCTTCGGTGTCGATAAGGATTTGCTTGAATTGTTGCGCTTGAGCGTCAAGTTCGCGAACCTGGGCACGGCAGGCGTCCAACTCGCGGCTCGCCTGGGCGTGCTGCTTTTCCAGGCGCCGCAGACGCTCCTGGTCCTGGGTGGACTGGTTGCGCAGGTTTTCTGTTTGCTCCGCGCCGGCGCGAAGGGCCGCGGCGGCCAGGGTCAGAGGGCTGTCCGGATAGTCTTGCACGAGGCTGTGGAATTCGGCGGGGTCGGTATCGCCGGCTTCCCAGCGGGAGAGCCCCGCGCGAAACAGGCTTTCATCCTGGGGATTGATCTGAAATGGGCCGAAGCGCCCCGGAGCGCAGGCCGTGGTCAAAAGAGCGCAGATCAGCAGCAGCGGGATGTGGGTCTTTAGGGGCGTCATCTCTGTTCCCGGCGATCGATGAGGTAATTGCTGCCTGCAAGCTTCTTGAGGTGGTCCTTGATCTTGGCGCATTCGCGCCCGATGGCCGCCGGCGAGGGATTCTTGAGGCTGGTCGAGGTGACCACCGCCACCGACATGCTCAGCAAAGGGAAGCTCCGCTCGACGTCGAAGCGGTCCTTGCTGATGAAATAGCCGCGCTCGCGGTCTTCCTCCGAATAAAAGCCGGGCACGGCCGCGTCAAAAGTGCCGAGCAGCGCGCCGGCGATGGCTTCCGCCCGCTCCGGGGTGGAGAGCACGATGTAGTCGTCGCCGCCGATATGGCCCACCAGGTCCTCGGGATTGCCCTGAGCGAGCACCGCCTGCCGCACCAGTTCGCCGACCCGCGCCAGCACGTCGCTGCCGGCCTGATAGCCATAGCGGTCGTTAAAGGCCTTGAAGTTGTCTAGATCGGCATAGATGGCGGCAAAGGGCCGCCCGTGGGCGATGCGTTTTTCCATTTCGCGCTCGATGGCCAGATTGCCGGGCAAATGGGTGAGGGGATTGGCATCGAGTTTGAGTTGGTCGAGTTCCTTGAGCTTTTGCCCCATCCAGTGAAAATCCCGCGCCAGTTGGCCGAATTCGTCGGGGGTGTCGAGAGCGGGCGGGGCATCGAAGCTGCCCGCGGCCATGTCCTGGGTGGCGCGCGTCAGGCGGCGCACCGCCTGGTGAATGCGGTAGCTGCCCCAGGCGCCGACCAGGGCGGCAAGGCCGATGCCGCAAAACGTCAGGGTCAGGGTCAGGCGGTAGGCGCGCCGGCTTTGCGCAAGCAGGGAATGGAGCTGCTCATCAAGGGCGGCCTCGCGGGACCGCAGAAATTGCTCCAGTTGGTCGAGCAACTGGTTGCGCAACGGGGAAAGGGAGGTGCGCGAAAACTGCGCCGCATCCTCCCAGCGGGACGTCTCAAGGAGAAGGCGGGCCTCAAGGTTCGCCTCGCCCAGGGCCTTGAGGCCGGTTTCGAGGGGCGCGTCCCCGAGGGAGGAAAGCGCCCGCAAGCGGCCGTGAAGCGCGCTGAATTCCTGCTGGCGCGCCTCAAGCAGTTCCTTGAGCTGGGCGTCGTGCAGAATCAGCAATTGCCGCTCCAGGCGCTCCTGGGCCAGCAGGTTGCCGCGCAGGTCGCGCACCAGTCCCATGAGGGCAAAATCCACGCGCACCAGATCCTGGTTGAGGCGGGTCTGATGGCTCAGGGCGGCCAGGGCGTAGATGACCCCGGCCAGGCAGAACAGGCTGACCAAGGCATAGCCGGCGGCAATTTTCTGAGCGACGGGGAAGCGCAGCATCGGTTCGACCTGAATCCTGTTCGGTTGGTGACGCGCCGCTTGCGCGAAGGGCTAGGAAAAAAGACCATCCTGGTCGCCGCTCGCCGGCAGCCGCTGAAAATGGCGATAGGCGGCAACCGTGGCCTTGCGGCCGCGCGGGGTGCGGTTGAGATAGCCCTGCTGGATCAGGTAGGGCTCGATGACATCCTCGATGGTGTCCTTTTCCTCGCCCACCGCCGCCGCCAGGGTTTCCAGTCCCACGGGGCCGCCGCCGAACTTGTCGATGATGGTGAGCAGGATATGGCGGTCCATGTGGTCGAGTCCCAGCCGGTCGACTTCGAGGCGTCCCAGAGCCTCGTCGGCGATGACCCGGGTGATGGCGCTCGCGCCGAGCACTTCGGCGAAGTCGCGCACCCGCCGCAGCAGGCGGTTGGCGATGCGCGGCGTGCCGCGACTGCGGCGGGCGATCTCCATGGCGCCCTCGGCGTCGGCGGCGATGTCGAGAATGCGCGCGCTGCGCGTGACGATCTGGCAGAGTTCCTCGGGGGAATAGAATTCCAGGCGGCTGATGACGCCGAAGCGGTCGCGCAGGGGCGAGGAGAGCAAGCCCGCGCGGGTGGTGGCGCCCACCAGGGTGAAGCGCGGCAGATCAAGCTTGACGGTGCGCGCCGAGGGGCCCTGGCCGATGATGATATCGAGCTGGAAATCCTCCATGGCGGGATAGAGGACTTCCTCGATGACCGGCGAGAGGCGGTGGATCTCGTCGATGAACAGCACATCGCCGCTTTCCAGGTTGGTGAGGATGGCGGCCAGATCACCCGGTTTTTCGATCACCGGCCCCGAGGTGCTTTTGATGCCGACGCCCATCTCGCCGGCGATGATGTTGGCCAGGGTGGTCTTGCCCAGTCCCGGCGGGCCATGGAACAGCACGTGGTCGAGAGCTTCCTGGCGGTTGCGGGCGGCCTGGATGAAGATGGCGAGATTCTCCCGCGCCTTGCTCTGGCCGATGTACTCGCGCAGAAAACGCGGCCGCAGGCCGGCCTCGTGGCGATCCTCGCCGTCGGAGAGCTGGGGTGAGATAAGGCGATCGTCCATGGGTGTCGAATCCGCCGGAGTTGGCCGGCTATTTCATGAGAATTTTCAGCGCGCCCTTGAGAATGTCCTCCAGGCCCGCGCCGGGAGCGATCTCCAGGGATTCGAGCACCTTGCGCGCCTGGACATCCTTGTAGCCGAGATTGACCAGGGCCGAGAGCACATCGTCGAGGGAATCGGCATGGGCCTCGGCATCCTGAGGCGGCTGGGCGTCCGCCGCCAGGGGCGCCAGGCGCTGCACCTTGTCCTTGAGCTCCAGGCTCAAGCGCTCGGCGGTTTTTTTGCCGATGCCCGGCACCGCCGAGAGGCGGCGGATGTCGGCCCGGGCCAGTGCCGCGCGCAGATCCGCGGCCTCGATATTGGAGAGAATGTTGACCGCCAGCTTGGGACCCACGCCGGAGACGCCCAATAGCAGCGCGAACATCTCCTTCTCGGCGTTGGTGAGAAAGCCGTACAGGGCAATGGCGTCTTCCTTGACGCTGGTGTGAATCCGCAGTTGCACCACGCCTTCGTCGGGAAGTTTGTAGAAGGTCGACAGGGGCACGGTGACCCGGTAGCCCACACCGCCCACGTCGACGATCACGTGATCCAGGGATTTGTAGGCAAGTTTTCCGGTGAGCAGGGCAATCATGGCAAACCCGGTTCAGTCATGGGCGAAGGGCGCGGTGGGCAAGGGCCAATCCTAGGGTTTCGCGGTCAGGGCCTGGGCGACACGCTGGTTGAGGCCGGCGCTGTGGGCGTGACAGATGGCCACCGCCAGGGCGTCGGAGGCGTCCTCCTGGGCCACCTCCGGCAGGTTGAGCAGGATACGCACCATTTCCTGGATCTGCGCCTTGCCCGCCCTCCCATAGCCGACCACCGCGCTTTTGACCTGTAGCGCGGTGTACTCGTAAACCGGCAGCTGATGATGAACCCCGGCCAGCAGCGCCACGCCGCGGGCGTGACCGAGCTTGAGGGCGGAGAGGGCGTTGCGCGCCAGAAAAATCTGCTCGATGGCCACCACCTGGGGGGCATGGCGGGCGATGACGGCGCCGAGTTCGCGGTAGATGATTCCGAGGCGCTCGCTCAGGGGCGCCTCGCCGCCGGTAAGGATGACGCCGTTGTCGATATGCCGCAGGCGATTGCCCTGCTTTTCGACGAGGCCGTAACCGGTGGCGCGACTGCCGGGATCGATGCCGAGGATGCGCATGCCCTCAGCCCATGACCTGGGCGATATCCTCGTCGGAGATGTCGAAGTTGGCGTAGACGTTCTGCACGTCGTCGTAGTCCTCGAGTTTTTCCATCATCTTGAGCATCTGCTCGGCCTGCTTGCCCTCCAGTTGGACCAGGGTCTGGGGCAGCATGGTGATTTCGGCGGTATCCCATTGCAGGTTCTTCGCCTCCAGGACCTCGCGCACTTCGATGAAATTGTCCGGAGCGGTGATGACCTCGATGGCGTCGCCCTCGTCCTTCACGTCCTCGGCGCCCGCTTCCAGGGCCGCCTCGAAAATGGCGTCGAAGTCCTGACCCGGCGCGAAGGCGATGAGTCCCTTGCGATCGAAGAGAAAGCCCACCGAGCCGCTCACGCCGAGATTGCCGCCGTGCTTGGTGAAGATGTGGCGCACGTCGGCGACGGTGCGGGTGCGGTTGTCGGTCATGAATTCGACCATGACCGCCACGCCGCCGGGGCCGTAGCCTTCGAACATGCCTTCCTCGTAGGTCACGCCGTCAAGGTCGCCGGTGCCCTTCTTGATGGCGCGATCGACGTTGTCCTTGGGCATGTTGGCCTGCTTGGCCTTGTCGACGGCCAGGCGCAGGCGCGGATTGGTATTGGGGTCACCGCCGCCGATGCGCGAGGCGATGGTGATTTCCTTGATGATCTTGGTGAAGACCTTGCCGCGCCGGGCGTCCTGGGCACCCTTGCGGTGCTTGATGTTGGCCCATTTGCTGTGTCCTGCCATAGGGATCTGCTGCTCCTTGCGGGGATAGATCTGGCCGGGCGCAAGAGTCCGGCGAAAAGCGAAGCCGCATCCTAGCATGAAGGCCGCGGGAGCGGCAAGGTGTAGTTCGGGCGTGCCAGGAGTCGTTCGGGCGCGGGTTGGAGACCGCGCGGCATGAAAAAAGCCGGCGGGACACGCCGGCTTGGAGAGCGAAAAGGGAGTTCGGATCAGTGTTCGTCGGGCAATGAGCGATACTGCACGACGCGCAGGCGATCGACCACGTCCTTGGTGCCGGGACAGCCGCCGGCAATGCCGAGGATCTCGCGTCGTTCCTTGTCGCTGTGCGCTGTGCCGCTCAGGGTGATGACGCCGTCGCTGACCGCGACGTCGACATTGAGTTCCTCGATTCCGTGGGCGGCGAGCAGGCCGATTTCGACGCGCTTGCGCAGGATGAGGTCGTTGAGAATCTTCTTTTTTTCCGCCTGGCGATCCTTGAGGTTGGTGTCGCGCACCCCTTCGCAGATCAGCTTGATGGCGGTGTCCTCGCTTAGGCGCTCGGTGTTGATGACCAGGTCGTAGCCCAGGGGATCGACCCAGTCACGATCGAAGAAATACTTGATGAAACCGGCGCGTTGCTGGTCACTGCGCCGAACAAGCTTGCGCGCCAGGTCGGGATCGAGCCATTCACGTTCGGCCCAGCGCTCGACGCGCAGCTCGAAGGGCGCGATGATGCGCACGCGAAACACGCTGGCGACATCGCGCAGCAGATCCTGGCCGCCTCGGCCGTAGATGATGACGTTGCCCTTGAGGGCGGCTTCGAGAATGATCAGTTCGATGCGGTGCAGATCGGCTTCGATCTCCTGATCCTCGCTCTCGACGAAGGCCGGCGGCTTCTCATCGGCTTTTTCCACGGCTTCGGGAGTCAGGCCGCGGGACACCGCGGCCTTCATGATCGCTTCGCCGTCAATCAGGGTGTAACCGAGTTTTTCCGCGGCCCTGTGAGCGATGGGGATGCCGCCGCTGCCCATTTCGCGGGAGATGGTTATGATGGCCATGCAAACTCTCTCAGGTCGGGTTACATAAAGAAAAACATTGGTAATTTAAGCAATTCGGATGAAGATTGCAAGGTTTAATTTCCCTCATGGGCCGGCCCGCCCCGCCGGCTGGAAAGCTGGGCGTCGAGGCCGGGCTTGAAGTCGAAATAGTGGCGGGCCTCGATGAAGCGCACCGTGCGGGAGCGCGAGCGCATGACGATGGAATGGGTCGCCGCGCCGCCGGCGAAATAGCGCACGCCGCGCAGCAAGTCGCCGTTGGTCACGCCGGTGGCGGCGAACACCACCTCGCCGCGCGCCAGGTCCTCGGCGCGGTAGATGCGGTCGAAATCGTCGATGCCCATGGCACGCGCACGGTCGCGTTCCTCCTGGTTGAGAAAGACCAGGCGCGCCTGCATGTCACCGCCCATGCAACGCAGGGCCGTGGCGGCCAGCACGCCTTCGGGCGCTCCGCCGATGCCCATGAGCAAATCGACGCCGCTGCCCTCCACGGCGGCGGCGATGGCCGGGGCCACGTCGCCGTCGCTGATGAGATGAATGCGCGCCCCCGCCTTGCGCAGTTCCTTGACGGTCTTGTCGTGCCGGGGCCGGTCGAGGATGACCACGGTGAGGTCTTCCACCCGGCAGCCCTTGGCTTCGGCGACGCGCTTGAGGTTGACGGCGGGCGGGGCATTGATGTCGATGGCGCCGCGCGCCGTGGGACCCACGGCGATCTTTTCCATGTACATGTCGGGCGCGTGAAGAAAGCCGCCCTTGGGCGCCAGGGCGATGGTGGCGATGGAGCCGTTCATGCCCTTGGCGCAGATGCTGGTGCCTTCCAGGGGGTCGACGGCGATGTCCACCTCGGCCAGGCTGCCGTTGCCCACTTTCTCGCCGATGTAGAGCATGGGGGCTTCGTCCATTTCGCCCTCGCCGATGACCACCGTGCCGTTGATGCCCACGGTTTCCAGGGTGCGACGCATGGCGTCGACGGCGGCGGCATCCGCGGCGTCCTTGTCGCCCTTGCCCACCCAGCGGCCGCAGGCCAGGGCGGCGGCTTCGGTGACGCGTACCAGTTCCAGAGCCAGGTTGCGATCCATCTATGACCTCGTGAAGTTTTGGGCTGCCCAGGGGGCGCGAGGGGGCATGATGGCATGAACGGATGAAGAACTCAAGATTGGCGGGT
>NZ_JAUVWH010000118.1 GCF_030604225.1 Geoalkalibacter sp. | reverse complement strand
CAAGCGAAACTCCGTGCTGAAGAACTCGGCGTTGCCGAGCAAGTCACTTTTATCCATGGCGATGCCGCGGGCTACGTCTCTGACGAGAAGGTCGATGTTGCCGCCTGTGTCGGTGCTACCTGGATCGGCGGGGGAGTCGCCGGCACGATCGCGCTTTTGGCGCGGAGCCTGCGCACCGGAGGGATCATCCTCATCGGCGAGCCGTTCTGGCGGCAGTTGCCGCCGACGGACGAGGTTGCCAAGGGATGTTTTGCCAACGCAATATCCGACTTTCTCATGCTTCCAGAACTTCTCGCGTCTTTCGGCCGCCTTGGCTACGACGTCGTTGAAATGGTTTTGGCCGACCAAGACGGCTGGGACCGATACGAGGCGGCCAAATGGCTCACCATGCGCCGATGGCTTGACGCCAATCCCGGCGACGAGTTCGCGAAGGAGGTTCGGGCCCAACTGACCTCGGAACCTGTGCGCCACGCCGCTTATACGCGTGAATACTTGGGCTGGGGTGTGTTCGCGCTGATGCTGCGGTGAGCATTTGCACCTTGATTGACGTCTCGCCAGAAGTATTGATGCGGTTCACATCCGTTCACCGCATCCTACGAAGCTGACAAATCGCAAGAGCTGACGTAAGGTTTGGTCATGAAAGTCATACTCCTTGGCAATGCTGGAGCCGGCAAAAGTACGCTGGCGAGAAAGCTTTTGCAGAAACAGCCCGCCGCACGATTGTCCCTGGATGAAGTGGCCTTCGGAGTCGGCTCGGAAAGACGGCCGCTTGAGGACAGCATTGCAGACGTTCAAGCATTCATCGAGAAAAACGAAAGCTGGATCATCGAGGGCTGTTACGCGGACATTCTGGAGCCGGTTTTGGAGCTTTGCGAGGAACTTTACTTCCTCAATCCGGGGATGGAAACCTGCGTTGCCCATTGTCGGTCGCGGCCGTGGGAGCCGGAGAAATTCGCTTCCGCTGACGAGCAAGACGAGAACCTGCAAAACCTGATCGTTTGGGTGCGCGCGTATGAAAGCCGCGGTGATGAATATGGCCTCAAGCGGCATCGCGCTCTTTTTGAATCATTTACCGGCAGGAAACGTGAGTTCAACGACCCAGGTGATTACGAGTCGGCAGAAGGATAGGTGTTAGAGAACCTCTGGTCCAATTGCATCGCGGTGGGGAGCGCACTATTTGCGGCGACCGCGTGGGTGCCGTGAGCCTCGGTTTTGTTCGGTGCTCCGCGCTCCGGCGGGCGCGGGGGAGGTTTTGGGGCGTGGCGCCTTGATGCGGATGCAGCGATTCAGCAGTCGGGCGCCGTCGAGCAGATTGAGTGCTTCCTTGGCTTCGGCGGCGGTGGCCATGCGCACAAAGGCGCAGCCGTTGAACTGCCCGGATTTCTGATCGGTGAGCAGGTGGATCGACTTCACCTTCCCGCAAACGGCGAACAGCTTGTGCAAATCCTCTTCCCTGGCGGCGAGGGCGATATCGGATACAAACAGGTCTTTCTCGAGCGATTGATCCTTCATGGAACTCTCCCTTTTACAGCTTCAATTCGCCGCGGCCTTGGTATAGTTGGTCGCGCAGGCGCGCCACGTCGGTGTTTTCCAGATAATCGTCAAAACTCATGACCCGGTCGATGATTCCGGCCGGAGTGAATTCGACGATGCGGTTGGCGACGGTGGTGACGAACTGGTGATCGTGCGAGGCGAAGAGCACCACTTCGGGGAAGGCGATCAAGCCGTTGTTGAGGGCGGTGATCGATTCGAGATCGAGGTGGTTGGTGGGCTCGTCGAGCACCAGGGCGTTGGCGCCCGCGAGCATCATGCGCGCCAGCATGCAGCGCACCCGCTCGCCGCCGGAGAGAACCCTGGTTTTTTTGGTCGCTTCGTCGCCCGAGAAGAGCATGCGACCGAGAAAGCCGCGGGCGAAGCTCTCACCGTCGCAGGGCGGAAACTGGCAGAGCCATTCGATGAGGTTTAAATCGTTGTCGAAGTAGGCGCTGTTGTCCTTGGGGAAATAGGCCTTGGTGATGGTCACTCCCCAGCGAAAGCTGCCGGCGTCGGGTTCCAACTCACCGGCGAGAATCTGAAAGAGGGTGGTTTTGGACAGGCTGTCGCCGCCGACGAAGGCAATTTTGTCGCCCTTGTTGACGACGAGGTCAAGACCGCCGAGCACCTCGACGCCCTCGACTTTTTTGCGCAGACCCTTGATTTCGAGAATGATGTCGCCGCAGGCGCGCTCGGGCTTGAACACGACAAAGGGGTACTTGCGCGAGGACACCGGCAGATCCTCGACGCTGAGCTTCTCCAGCAGCTTCTTGCGCGAGGTCGCCTGCTTGGCCTTTGAGGCGTTGGAGGAGAAGCGCTGGATGAATTCCTTGAGTTCGTCGGCCTTGTCGGCGATTTTGCGGTTCTCGTCCTGCTTCTGCTTGAGGGTCAGCTGGCTGGCCTGGTACCAGAAGTCGTAGTTTCCGACGTAGACCGTGATCTTGCCGAAGTCGATGTCGGCGACATGGGTGCAGACCTGGTTGAGAAAATGCCGGTCGTGAGAGACGACGATGACCGTGTTGGGGAAGCGAAAGAGGAAATCCTCGAGCCAGGCGACGGATTTGAGGTCGAGATGGTTGGTGGGTTCGTCCAACAATAAAATATCGGGGTTGCCGAACAGGGCCTGAGCGAGCAGTACCCGCACCTTGTCGCCGGGTTCGAGTTCCTTCATCTTCTTGTGGCGCAGATCCTCGGGGATGCCGAGGCCGTTGAGCAGCACCGCCGCCTCGGTTTGCGCTTCGTAGCCGTTCATTTCGGCGAATTCGGCCTCCAATTCGCCCGAGCGGATGCCATCGGCGTCGCTGAAGTCGGGTTTGGCGTAGAGCGCCTCGCGCTCGGCCATGACTTCGAAGAGCCGCTTGTGCCCCATGATGACGGTGTCGCTCACGGTATGCTCGTCAAAGGCGAACTGGTCCTGGCGCAGCATGGCGATGCGCTCGCCGGGAGTGACGCTGATCTGGCCCTTGTCGGGCTCGCTCTCACCGGCGAGGATCTTGAGAAAGGTTGATTTGCCGGCGCCGTTGGCGCCGATGAGCCCGTAACAGTTGCCGGGGGTGAACTTGATGTTGACGTCTTTGAAAATGACCCGTTTGCCGTAGGCGAGGGCCAGGTTTGATGCGCTGATCATGCGGGAAAAACCTTTTGCTTTTATAAGAAAAAAATAAAAACCGCAGGGGTGATCCCCCGCGGTTCACGTCAAATCGCAATCCTACCACTTATCGTTCGCCGGCGGCAATCCCCATATTTTGACCGGCCTATCACATGCCGCTCTTTAGCGTCGCGTTATATTCGCGTCGGCTTTATGGGAGGGTCTTCTGGTGCGCGTCCTTGCGGAAAATGATTCTTTGTTGATATTGACAATCCGTTGAGGGCTGCTAGAAATAAAAAGCCGCCGGCATCCGCGGCGGTCGAGTTTTGAGCATGGTTCGGTGGAGATTTCGTGCGGACCCCTACAGGAGGAGATTTCATGAGCGACGCAAGCAAGTGTCCGGTCACAGGCAAATCCAGCAGGCAGGTGGCCGGCGGCGGTACTTCGAACCGCGACTGGTGGCCGAATCGTCTGAACCTTCATATTCTGCGCCAGCATTCCAGCCTGTCCAATCCCCTGGGCGAGGATTTCAACTACGCCGAGGCGTTCAAGAGCCTCGACCTCAAGGCGGTCAAGGAGGATTTGTACGCGCTGATGACCGACTCGCAGGACTGGTGGCCGGCCGATTACGGTCACTACGGCGGGCTGATGATCCGCATGGCCTGGCACAGCGCGGGCACCTACCGCATGGGCGACGGCCGCGGCGGCGCCGGCAGCGGCTCGCAGCGCCTGGCGCCCCTCAACAGTTGGCCCGACAACGGCAACCTCGACAAGGCGCGCCGCCTGCTCTGGCCGATCAAGCAGAAATACGGCAAGAAACTCTCCTGGGCCGATCTGATGATTCTCGCCGGCAACTGCGCCCTGGAATCCATGGGCTTCAAGACCTTCGGTTTCGCCGGCGGTCGGGTGGATGTGTGGGAGCCTGAGGAGGACATCTACTGGGGTTCGGAGGACGAGTGGCTGGGCGACAAGCGCTATGCAGGCGAGCGCAAGCTCGATAATCCTCTCGCCGCCGTGCAGATGGGTCTGATCTACGTCAACCCCGAAGGGCCCAACGGCGAGCCCGATCCGGTCAAGTCGGGCATCGACGTGCGCGAAACTTTTAAACGCATGGCCATGAACGACGAGGAGACCGTGGCCCTGGTCGCCGGCGGGCACACCTTCGGCAAATGCCACGGCGCGGGCCCGGCCAGCCATGTGGGGCCGGAGCCCGAGGGCGCTCCCATCGAGGAGCAGGGGCTGGGCTGGAAAAGCAGCTTCCGCGGCGGCAAGGGGCCCGATGCCATCACCAGCGGCATCGAGGGCGCCTGGAAACCCAACCCGACAAAGTGGGACATGGGCTATTTGAAGGTGCTGTTCAAATATGAGTGGGAACTGGTCAAGAGTCCCGCCGGAGCGCATCAGTGGCTGGCCAAGGACGTGGAGGAGGAGGACAAGGTGGTGGACGCCTTCGATCCGTCCAAGAAGGTGCGCCCCATGATGACCACGGCGGATCTGTCCCTGCGCTTTGATCCCATTTACGAGCCCATCGCGCGGCGCTACCTGGCGAATCCCGAGGAATTCGCCGACGCCTTCGCCCGCGCCTGGTTCAAGCTGACCCATCGCGACATGGGCCCGCGCGCCCGCTACCTCGGCCCGGAAGTGCCCCAGGAAGAGCTGATCTGGCAGGATCCGGTGCCCGCCGCCGACCACAAGCTGATCGATGCGCAGGACATCGCGTCTCTCAAGAACAAGATCCTCGCCACGGGCCTCTCCGTTTCCGAGCTGGTTTACACCGCCTGGTCCTCGGCCGCCACCTTCCGCGGCTCCGACATGCGCGGCGGCGCCAACGGCGCGCGTATCCGCCTGGCCCCGCAGAAGGATTGGGCGGTCAATCAGCCCGCGCAACTGGCCAAGGTGCTCAAGGCCCTGGAAGGCATCCAGAAGGAATTCAACGCCGCGCAGACGGGCGGCAAGAAGGTCTCGTTGGCCGATCTCATCGTCCTGGGCGGCTGCGCGGCGGTCGAGAAGGCGGCGCAAGACGCCGGGTTCGCCGTGAGCGTGCCCTTCGCGCCGGGGCGCACCGACGCCTCCCAGGAGCAAACCGACGCGGCGTCCTTCGCCGTTCTCGAACCGGCGGCGGACGGCTTTCGCAATTATCAGAAGAAAAAATACAGCGTCACCGCCGAGGAACTGCTGGTGGATCGGGCGCAACTTTTGACCCTGACCGCGCCCGAGATGACGGTGCTCATCGGCGGCCTGCGCGTTCTCAACGCCAATTATGGGCAAGCCCCGCACGGGGTCTTCACCCAGCGCCCCGCGACGCTCACCAATGATTTTTTCGTGAACCTGCTCGACATGGGCACGGTCTGGAAACCCACCGCTCAGGACCCGGACGTCTTTGAAGGCCGTGACCGCAAAAGCGGCGCTCTCAAGTGGACCGGCACCCGCGTCGATCTGATTTTTGGTTCCAACTCGGAACTGCGGGCCGTCGCGGAAGTCTACGCCTGCGCCGACGCGCAGGAGAAGTTCGTCGCCGACTTTGTCGCCGTCTGGAACAAGGTCATGAACTTGGATCGCTTCGACCTCGCCTGAGCACGAACGTCCTGCCGGCAGGGCAGGGCGGGGAAAGAGGACGCGACCTCCTGAAAGAAAAAGCCCTCGGTCCAGCGATCGAGGGCTTTTTCTTTGCCCGCTGCAAATCCTCTGTGCTAACCTTGACCACCCTGATCCGCACGTCCCTTCTTCGGTCTCGCATCTAGAATCTACTTAATTGATGGATAAGCAGCGCCTGGACAAATTGCTGGTGGAACGCGGCCTCGTGGCTTCGCGGCCGCGCGCCCAGGCTTTGGTGCTGGCGGGTCAGGTGCTGGTGGACGGCAAGCCGGTGGACAAGGCCGGCACCCTGGTCAAAGCCGATGCCGAGCTGCGGTTGCGCGGCGAGGATATGCCCTATGTCTCGCGCGGCGGCGTCAAGCTGGCCGGCGGGCTGGATGCCTTTGCTTTGGACGTGCGCGAGCGGGTCGCCATCGATGTCGGCGCCTCGACGGGTGGTTTCACCGATTGCCTGTTGCAGCGCGGCGCGGCGCGGGTCTACGCGGTGGATGTGGGTTACGGCCAGCTGGCCTGGAGCCTGCGCCAGGATGGGCGGGTGGTCAACCTGGAGCGCACCAACATTCGCGACCTCACCCCGGACAAGCTGCCGGAGCAAGCCTCCCTGGCGGTGATCGACGCGTCGTTTATCTCTTTGGAAAAGGTGTTGCCGCCGGCCCTGGCGCTGCTGACCGCGGAGGCGGATGTGGTGGCGCTGATCAAGCCCCAGTTCGAAGTGGGCCGCGGGCAGGTGGGCAAGGGCGGGGTGGTGCGCGACAGCGCCTTGCATGAGGCGGTGGTGGAAAAGATTGCCGTCTACGCCGAAACCCTGGGCTGCCGCGTGCTGGGCGTGGCGGAGAGTCCATTGCTCGGCCCCAAGGGCAACCGGGAGTTTCTCATTCATCTGCGCAAGGGCGCGGACCAGGCAAGCGCCTGTTCCTGAGCAAGGAATCGGAAATGAACGCAAGCAAGGTGTATTTCATCGGCGCCGGTCCCGGCGATCCCGAATTCCTCACCCTCAAGGGGGCGCGGGTTCTGGCCGAGTGTCGGGCGGTGTTCGCGCCGACGCCCTACGAGCAGACCTTTGCCGCGCATCTCGACGGCAAGACGGTGCTGGTGCCCTTCGATTTCTATTTCGCGGAACTGCTGGAACGCATCCGCGCGTTTCTGCAAGAGGGCTCGGTGGCTTTTCTGGTGCCCGGCGACCTGACCTTTTATTCGCCGTTTCAGGGACTGATCGACGCCCTGGGTGATCTGGCCGAGGTCATTCCCGGCGTCGGCACCGCCAACGCCGCTTCGGCGCGGCTCAAGCGCACCCTCGATCTGCCCGGGGTGTGCAAAAGCGCCGTGATTCTCTCGCCGCGCACCCTCGGCGATCGCCCCGAGGATCCCAAGCTGATCGATTTTGCCCGTCCGGGCACGACCTTGCTCATCTACATGAACAACATCCCCCTGCCGGAGTTGGCGACGGAGCTGCGCAAAGGCTACGGCGTCAACGTGCCCATCGCCATCATTCATCGCCTGTGCCTGCCCGGCGAGGAGATCGTGCAGGGCACCCTGGATGATATCGTCGCCCAGGTCGGTGAGCGGGATTTCTTCAATCTTCAGGCCAAGACCAAGCGCCCCGCCTTGACCCTGGTGCTGGTCGGCGAGACCCTGGGGGCCAGGGAAGACGGCACTTGGTGGGATTACCGGCGCGACAACATCTGGCGCTATCGCGACGGGGAATAGGGAGCGATGCGGGTGGACGGCGCGGCACGCATGAGGATCATCTCGCCGGTGGACAATCTCGCCGAGGCGCAGGGCCTGCTCGATGCGGGCGCCGACGAACTCTACGGCGGCTATGTGCCCGCCGCCTGGGCGCGGGAATTCGGCCTGCTCGCCTCCATCAATCAACGCACCTTCGCCGAGGCGCAGATCGGCAGTTTCGACGAGTTGGCGGCCATCATTGCTCTGGTCCATGAACGGAACGGCCGTTTTTCCCTGACCCTCAACGCGCCCTTTTACGCCGAAGCCATGCTGCCGCATCTGCTCGCGTATGTCGATGAGGCGGTGGCGGCGGGCATCGACGGGGTGATTCTCGCCGATCTAGGTCTTTTGCGGCTGCTGGCGCGCCGCCATCCGCGCCTGCCGTTGCACGCCAGCACCCTGGCGCACCTGGGCAACTCGGAAGCGGTGCGCTTTTTTCATGCCCAGGGGATCAGCCGCGCGGTGCTGCCGCGCCATTTGAGCCTTGCCGAAATGACGACCATCACGGCGCGGGTGCCCGGGGTGCGCTTCGATGCCTTTCTGCTGGTCGGCAAATGCCCCAATACCGAAGGGCTGTGCACGTTTCATCATTCCAGCCCGGATCGCATCTGGCCCTGTGAGATTCCCTACCAGCTGACTGCCCTCGAAGAGCCGGCGTCGCCGCGTCTGGTGGCCGCCATGGCGCGGCAGGCCAGTTGGGCCACCACCAACCGGCGCCACGGCTGCGGGCTCTGCGCCATTCCCCATCTGGCCGCCGCCGGCATCGACGGCCTCAAGCTGGTGGGGCGCGGCGCGCCGGCCGCGCAGAAAGTGAAAAATATCCTGCTGGCGCGGGATTTTCTGCGATTGGCGATAAACCTCAAGGATTTCGACGACTACCGTCGCCAGGCGCGGCGCGCCCATCGGCAACGTTTTGGTTCGCCCTGTTCGCCCAATGTCTGCTATTATCCGGAATTCTACGAAGCTGAGTAACCAGCGGATTGATCCCCATGATACGCATTCTGCATACCGCCGACCTGCACCTGGATGCGCCTTTCCCCCAGCTCGGGGAGAAGGCGGCCCAGCGGCAGGATGATTTGCTCAAGACCTTCGAGCGCCTGCTGACCCTGGCGATCAAGAACGAGACGCATCTTTTCGTGGTGGCTGGTGATCTGTTTGATCATCCGCGTCCCGAGTCGGCCCTGGTGGGTCGCGTGCAGGCGGGGCTCAAGCGCCTTGCCGATCGCGGCATCCTGCCGGTGCTGATTCCCGGCACCCATGACAACGTCATCGCGCCCGATTCGGTCTATCGCCGCCACGAATTTCCCGGCGCCCTGGTGCTGCAGGGACCGCTGGTCGAGGAGCCCGCGCGCCTCGACGTGCAGGGCACGCCGGTGTTTCTCTACGGTTTCGCCTACCGCTCCAGTCTCTCCGAGGGGGCGCTGGCGTCCATGCGGCGGCGCGCGGACGAGGGCATCCACATCGGCCTGCTCCACGGTTCGCGCGAGGGCAGCCCCGAGTGGGATTACCGCAAGAAGGATCTGCCCTTCAATCTGGCCCTGCTCAAGGAACTCAACCTCGATTACCTGGCCCTCGGCCATTATCACGCCTTTGAAACCCTGACGGATGAGGGGCGTCTCTGGGCCTGCTACCCCGGCTCGCCCGAGGGCAAGATGTTCGGCGAAAACGGGCCGCGCCATTGCGCCCTGGTCAGCGTGGCGCCGCACCAGGCCAAGGTGGAGAAGCTGCCCTGCAACACCCGCACGCTGGAGGAAAAAAGCCTCGATCTGAGCGGCTGTCCAGGCGAGGCCGAGGCAGCCGCGGCCATCGCCGCCCTGTCCGCCCCGGATCTGCTGCTGCGCCTGACCCTCACCGGGGTGGTGGAGGCGCCTTTGGATCTGGCCCGTTTGCGGGCGTTTCTGGAAGAGCGCTTTTTTCATCTCGATCTGATCGATCGCACCGCCATTTTCGACAGCCATTTCGCCCGGCGCATCGAGGAGGAAGAAACCGTGCGCGGGCTGTTCGTGCGCCGCGCCCGCCGGCGCATGGCGGCGGCCGCGACGGCCGAGCGCGAGGTGCTGGAGGAGGCTTTTCGCGAGATCCTGGTGCGTTTCCGTGCCTTCGGCGGGGGTGAGTCATGATTCTGCGCAGCCTGGAATTGCGACATTTCGGCAAGTTCGCCGAACGGACCTTCGAGTTTCGCCCCGGCATGAACCTCGTCGTCGGCCCCAATGAAGCCGGCAAGTCGACCCTCATCGAAGCCATTCCGGCGGTGCTCTTCGGCGCGCGCAACAAGGAGCGGTTTCGTCCCTGGGGACGCCAGGGCAGCTGCGATGCCGCCCTGGTGCTGGAGGGCAAGGGGCGCAGCCTGCGCATCGAGCGTGACATGCTCAGCGATCAGGTGGTATTGACCGAACGCGATGAGCACTACCACAGGCTCTATCAGTTCGAGGGCAAGGT
>NZ_JAUVWH010000152.1 GCF_030604225.1 Geoalkalibacter sp. | reverse complement strand
AGGCCGTGCTGTAGGCGGGCACGTTGGTCACCAGGATGTTTCGCTCGCGCGCCGCCGCCACGTCGACCACGTTGTAGCCCGTGGCCAAAACGCCGATGTAGCGCAGCCGCGGCAATTGCGCCAACTGTTCGGCGCCCAGCACCACCTTGTTGGTCAGGACGACCTCGGCCGACGCCGCCCGCTCCGACACCAGCTCCCTGGGGGTACGATCATAAACCCGGAAGTCGCCCAGGGCCTCCAGGGCCTGCCAACTCAGGTCGCCGGGATTGAGGGTGTAGCCGTCGAGGACCACGATGTTCATGCACTGCCTCCTGGTTCGAGTTGTTGGGTTGCGGATCATCCATCACCAAGACTTGCTCAAACCTTCAATGAGTTGTCTAAAAACCTGCTGCCGACCGCGCGAAGCTATCCGAGCCCCCTCACCCCAGTGTCCAATTAGAGTTCCCCGCGCACCGTCGCGGCAAAATGATCCTCGGCTTCGGCGATGCCGGCGAACAGATCGAGCTGGCGCGGCCGGTGCGCCTCCGGGGCGGGCAAGGCCAGCAGGCGCGCGCGCAGATCGGATACGGCCAGATCGGCTTCGCCCAGGTACTTGCCCTGGGCGGTGAGAAAGTAGCGGGCGCGCTTGAGCACGATGCCGAGGCGCCGCAGGGCATCGAAATCCAGCGAGCCGCCGCGCCGCGCGCGGAGGATCTTTCGCGCCGAACGCACGCCGACTCCGGGCACGCGCAGCAGCAGCTCGTACTCGGCGCGATTGACCTCGACGGGGAACAGGTGCAGGTTGCGCAGCGCCCAGCCCGCCTTGGGATCCAGGGCCGTGTCGAGATCGGGCTGGAGGTCGCTGAGAATGTCCTCGGCCGTGAATCCATAGAAGCGCAGCAGCCAGTCGGCCTGATAGAGGCGGTGCTCGCGCAGCAGGGGCGGCGCGGCCAGGGCGGGCAGGCGGTTGTCGGCACTGACCGGCACGAAGGCCGAGTAGTAGACGCGCTTGAGGTCCATGCGCCGGTAGAGGGATTCGGACAGGCGCAGGATCTGGCGGTCGTTTTCGGGACTGGCGCCGACGATCAGCTGGGTGCTCTGCCCGGCCGGGGCAAAGCGCGGCGCCTTGCGGCTCTTGCGCCGCTCGACGCGGCTTTCAGCGATGAGACGCGCGGCCAGATCCATGGGTTCAAGGATCGCCGCGCGGCCCTTGTCCGGCGCCAGATGCTGGAGGCTCGCGGCGCTGGGCAGCTCGATGTTGACGCTCACCCGGTCGGCGTAGCGACCCGCCTCCTCCACGCGCCGCGGATCGGCGCCCGGCACCACCTTGAGGTGGATGTAGCCGCCGAAGCGGTGCTCCTCGCGCAGCAGGCGCGCGGCGGCGATGAGCTGCTCCATGGTGTAGTCGGGGTCGCGGATCACGCCGGTGCTGAGAAACAGCCCCTCGATGTAATTGCGCCGGTAGAAATTGACGGTGATCTCCGCCACCTCGGCGGGGCTGAGGGTGGCGCGCGGCCCGTCGTTGCCGCGCCGGTTGACGCAATAGGCGCAGTCGTAGATACAGGCGTTGGACAGCAGGATCTTGAGCAGGGAGATGCAGCGCCCGTCCGCCGACCAGCTGTGGCAGATGCCGCCGCGCGCAACGTTGCCCAACCCGCCGGCTTGCGGACGCGAACTGCCGCTCGACGAACAGGAGGCGTCGTACTTGGCGCTCTCGGCGAGGATGGCAAGCTTGTGTTCGAGGGACTGGGAATCGGCCATGGCGTCAGCCTAGCACAGCCTTGTGACGGAATACGTCAAAACCAATGACCAAGGGCAAATGACCAAGGACAGCCCTTCAATCTTCTCGCAAATAGGGCGCGGGTTTTTGCCCGAGGGCCTTCCAGGTGCCCGCCAGGCCCAGCAGAAGGGTCAGCACCAAGCCTGCGCCCAGGGTCGCGAGCACCGCGCCCGCGCGCAGGCGAAAGGGTGTGTTCATCAGGCCCTCGAGAATGCCCCAGGCGGCCAGGGATCCGACCAGGGCGCTGATCAGCGCGGCGGCCAGGCCCAAGAGCACAAACTCGGCGGCGAAGGCAGCAAGGATGTCGCGGCGCGTGGCGCCGCACACCTTGAAGATCACCGCGTCGTGGATGCGCCGATGCTGGTCGGCGGAAATCGCCCCGGCCAGGACCAGGAAACCGGTGATCAGGGCCACCGCCGCCATGCCCTGGAAAGCCGTGCCGATGCGCTCCAGGGTGCGCGCCACATTGGCCAGCACTTCGCGGGTGCCGATGGCCGAGACATTGGGCAGCCGGTCGGTGACGGCGCGCAGCAGGACACCCTCGTCGGCGGGCGCCACATAGGCGGTGGCGATGTGGGTCTGGGGCGCGCCCTCCAGGGTGCCCGGCGCGAACAGCAGGGCAAAGTTGAGATCCAGGGTCGACCAGTCCACACGGCGCAGGTTGGCGATTTCGGCGATGATTTCACGCCCGAGGATGTTGACCGTCAAATGGTCCCCGACCCCCAGGCCAAAGCCTTGCGCCACGTCGGCGGTGAGGGACAGCAGCGGCGGCCCGGCGTAATCCGCCGGCCACCAGCGCCCGGCGACCAGCTCGGTACCGGACGGCATGGCGGCGGCGTAGCTCAGGAAGCGGTCGCCGCGCACCGCCCAGCGCACCTCCGGCGCGATCTGCGCCTCGGCCACGGGCACGCCGGCGATGGCGGTGATGCGGCCGCGCAGGGTCGGATAACGCTCGCTGCGCCTGACGCCCGGCACCTCGCGCAGCACGGATTCAAAGGCCGCCACCTGGTCGTGCTGGATGTCCATGAAGAAAAACGCCGGCGCCTCGGCGGGCACCGTCTCGTCCACCAGGCGATTGAGATTGGCCTGCACCAGGGCGACGATGACCAGCACGGTCAATCCCAGCCCCAGGGAGAAAACCGCGCTGCCCGCCGGTGAACCGCGCCGGTGGATGTTGGCCAGGGCCAGGCGCAGGCTTGGCGTCGCGGGGCGCGGCGCACGCCGCGCCCGGGCGATGACCAGGGCGGAGAGTCCGCGAAAGATGGCAAAGCAGGCCAGCGCCCCGATGATGAACCACAGAGCCAGGCGCCGGTCGGCGCTGGTCAGAAACGCCAGCAGCGCCAGGGCCGTCGCGGACAGGGTGATGGCGGCCCAGACCCCGGCGCCGGGGGACAGCCGCGCCGTCTCGGCATAACCGCGAAACAGCACCGCGGGCGGCACCCGCCGCGCGATGCCCAGGGCCTTGAGGGAAAAAACCAGGGCGATGAGCAGTCCGAACAGGGCCGCGTTCAGCAGCGGCTGGGCATAAAATCCCGGCAACAGGGGCACCGGCAGGCGGCCGCCGAACAGTTGCACCGCCAGCCAGGGCACCGCCGCGCCGGCGAGCAGGCCGATCCCGGCGCCGATGGCGCCCAGGATCAGCACCTGCAACAGGTAGCCGCTGAAAATCACCCGGCCCGGCGCGCCCAGGCATTTCATGGCGGCGATATGATAGACCTTGCCGCCCAAGTAGCCGCGCACCGCCCCGGCCACGCCCAGGCCGCCCACCAGCAGGGCGCACAAGCCGACCAGGCTGAGGTTCTGGGTCATGCGGTCGATGAAGTCGCGCACCCGCGGCTCCGCCTCGCGCCAAGTGCGCAGCCGCCAGCCGACATCGGGGAAAGCCGCCTGCAAGCCCGCGCGCACCTCATCGGCCGGGGTCTCGGGGGGCAGGCGCAGACGGTAGGCGTAAGTCACCAGGCTGCCCGGCTGCAGCAGGCCGGTTTCCGCCAGGGCGGCGTGGCTGAGGAGCAGGCGCGGCCCCAGGGTGAAAGCGCCCAGGGTGCGGTCGGGCTCGCGGCTCAGCACGCCGCTGACGCGCAGTTCCGCCTCACCAAGATACAGGCCATCGCCGACGCGCAGATCCAGGCGCTGCAACAGGGACGCCTCGACCAGGGCGCCGTGGCGACCCGCGGCATCGGTCGCCAGGGCATCCGTCAGGGGCGCGGACGGCTCGATGCCGAGGGCGCCGAAAAGGGGATAGGCCTCATCCACCGCCTTGAGTTCCACCAGCAGGCGTCCCTCGCCCTGGGCGGCGCGGGCCATGGCGCGCATCTCGACGACCTCGGAGAGACGACCTTTTTCCGCCAGGGCGGCACGCTGCGCCGCATCGAGCTCGCGATGAGTGAGGCGCGCCTCCACATCGCCGCCGAGCAGGGCGCGGGCATCGGCGAGCAGCCCGCCCTGCGCCGAGGCGGCAAAGGAGCCCACCGCGCTGATGGCGAACACCCCGAGGCACAGACAGGCGAGAAACACGCCAAAACCGTGCAGGCCGCCGCGCAGTTCACGGCGCGCCAGGCGCCAGGCCTGGGGCAGCAGGGCCGGGTCTTTCATGCGCCCTCCCGCGTCGCGGCAAAACGCCCGTCGGCCATGTGCAGGCGGCGCCCGCAACGCCGCGCCAGCACCTCGTCGTGGGTGACGAGGATCAAGGTGGTACCCTGCTCGGCCGCCAAGCCGAAGAGCAGGTCCATGACCCGCACCCCCGTGTCCCGGTCGAGGTTGCCGGTGGGCTCGTCGGCGAGAAGCAGGGAGGGATGGGCGACGAAGGCGCGCGCCAGGGCGACGCGCTGCTGTTCGCCGCCGGAAAGCTGGCCGGGAAAATGCGCCTGGCGCTCGGAAAGACCCACCGCCGCCAAGGCCGCCGCGGCGCGTTCGCGGGCATCGGGCGCGCCGGCGAATTCCAGGGGCAGGGCGGCGTTTTCCAGGGCGGTCATGGTCGGCACCAGATGAAAGGACTGAAAGACGATCCCGAGGTTCTCCCGGCGAAAGCGCGCCAAGGCGTCCTCGTCGAGCCCGCCCAGATCGACGCCCGCCACGCGGATGCGTCCGGCGGTGGGCCGCTCCAGCCCCGCCAGGGCCATGAGCAGGGTGGTTTTTCCGGCCCCCGAGGGGCCGAGGATGCTCAGGCTTTCGCCGCGCGCGACCTCCAGATCGACGCCGCGCAGGATGTTGACCCGCCCGCCGCCGCCGACTAGACTCAGATGCAGATCCTCGATTTCAACCATGGATAGGGACATGCGAACCTTTCTTTCCGTGATGTTTTTGGCCATGCTGCTGTTTTTACCCTGCAACGCCCAGGCGGCGCGGGACAACCTGCGCCTCACGGTGCTGGGCGACAGCCTCGCCGCCGGTTATGGTCTGGCCCCCGATGAGGCGTTTCCCGCCCGCCTCGAAGAGGCGCTGCGGCAGGCCGGCTGCCCGGTACGGGTGATCAACGCGGGGGTGTCCGGCGACACCACCGCCGGGGGGTTGGCGCGCCTGGAATGGGCCCTCGCCGACGCCCCGCACATCGTGCTCGTTGAACTGGGCGGCAACGATGCCCTGCGCGGACTGGCGCCCGAACACACCCAAGCCAATCTCGATGCCATCCTCGGCCGCCTCAAGGAGCGCGGGGTGCAGCCGATCCTCGCCGGCATGCTCGCCCCGCGCAATCTGGGCAGGGACTATTATAGCGCCTTTGACGGGATCTATCCCCACCTCGCCGAGAAACACGGCGTACCCCTCTACCCCTTTTTTCTGGAGGGCGTGGCCGGCGTGCCGGAACTCAACCTGCCCGACGGCATCCACCCCAACGCGCAAGGCATCGACGAAATCGTGCGGCGCATACTACCGCTGGTCAAGGACGTGGCGCGCCGACAGAAGGGGGAAGTTCAATAGGCACGAATGTTGCATTAACCTTGCCCTGACCTCATTCCGGCAAGGAGCCCCGCCATGCAAAACCCCAACGACGACAGCCTGGTGTCCATCGAGGACGCCGCGGAAATCCTCGGCACCACCACCGTCAACATCCTCATGAACCTCAAGCGCGGCCTGCTCGAAGGCCATGAAATCGAGGGTCGCTGGTGGGTGTCCAAGGCCAGCCTCGCCGCCCACGGCGGCGACACCAGGGCGGCCGTGGCCCAGCCCCATTGCCGGCGTTCGACCTGCGGCAGTTGCGGGCAGCACTGATCAAAGAACAGGCACATTCGGCCGCCGATAAAATTCGTCGCGAACCTGCAAAATATCTATTGACAACCCCCCGGGGTTTTTCCTTATTATGTGCGGCGTTTTTCATTCTATTATGGCGGTACCTTTGTCATCATGAAGCCTTTGCGGGCTTTTCTCCGTAAATTCCTGGCATTCGCCCTCATCGGGGTGCTTCTGACCATGCGCCTGGGAAGTTTCTCCTACGAGAGCTTCGTCCAGCCCATCGAGCATTTCATTGCCAAAACGGCCTTCGTCGCCGATGGCAACGTCAAGGCACCTTCCTTTCCCTTCAAGAACAAACGCACCCTCCTCGACAACTGCACCCTGAGTTGCGAGCTTCTCGCCGCGCCGGCTCCCGTTCCTGAGCGGGAAAACCTCGTCTGGAGCCGGATTCTGCCGCCGCCTGAAGTCTATTTCGAACCCTTCGTTCCCCCCGCTTAGACCGCAACCGCGGTTTTCTACCATAAATTTCCTCCGGCAATCGGCCTGCGCATGACGGGATGTCCCCGTCGCCCGGCCATTGTATTCAACCATCTTATTCAGAGAAAGGTTACACCCATGTACCGCAAGCTTGTCACTGTCGCCCTGGTTCTGTTCGCCGTCGCTTCCCTGCCCGCCTGCTCCAAGAAGCCCCGTCCCGACCAGGAAGCCGCCGTTCCCGCCGCCGTCGAAAGCGCCCCGGCCGCCAGCGCCTTCACCGGCAGCGAAGCCCGCGATACCGGCCGCGTTCCCGCCGAGGTTTCCTTCCAGATGGAGCGCATTCACTTTGACTTCGACGCCTACACCCTGAGCGCCGAGGCCCGTCAGATCCTCGCCGCCACCGGCAGCTACCTGCTCGCCAACCCCGGCGTCAACATCGT